>JADZCS010000182.1 GCA_020851435.1 Gammaproteobacteria bacterium
GCGCTTGCCGAGCAGGTTCTGGCGGAACCGGCCCTGCTTGCCCTTGATCATGTCGGCGAGCGACTTGAGCGGGCGCTTGTTGGTGCCGGTGATGGCGCGGCCGCGGCGGCCGTTGTCGAGCAGCGCGTCGACGGCCTCCTGCAGCATGCGCTTCTCGTTGCGCACGATGATGTCCGGCGCGTTCAGCTCGAGGAGCCGGCGCAGGCGGTTGTTGCGGTTGATGACCCGGCGGTAGAGGTCGTTCAGGTCCGAGGTCGCGAAGCGGCCGCCGTCCAGCGGGACGAGCGGGCGCAGGTCGGGCGGCAGCACCGGCAGGACGGTCATGACCATCCACTCGGGGCGGTTGCCGGACTCGATGAACGACTCGAGCAGCTTGAGGCGCTTCGACAGGCGCTTGAGCTTGGTCTCGGAGCTGGTCGCGGTCATGTCCTCGCGGACCTTGCGCGTCTCCTGCTCGAGCTCGAGGGTCTTCAGCAGCTCGAGGACGGCCTCGGCGCCCATGCGGGCGTCGAACTCGTCACCGTGCTGCTCGAGGGCCTCGAGGTACATCTCGTTGGTCAGCAGCATGCCGCGCTCGAGCGGGGTCATGCCCGGATCGACGACCACGAAGGCCTCGAAGTAAAGCACGCGCTCGAGGTCGCGCAGCGTCATGTCGACCATGAGGCCGATGCGCGACGGCAGCGACTTGAGGAACCAGATGTGGGCGGTCGGGCTGGCGAGCTCGATATGGCCCATGCGCTCGCGGCGCACCTTCGACTGGGTGACCTCGACGCCGCACTTCTCGCAGACGACGCCGCGGTGCTTCAGGCGCTTGTACTTGCCGCAGAGGCACTCGTAGTCCTTCACGGGCCCGAAGATCTTCGCGCAGAACAGGCCGTCGCGTTCCGGCTTGAACGTGCGGTAGTTGATGGTCTCCGGCTTCTTGACCTCGCCGTAGGACCACTGCCGGATCATGTCCGGCGAAGCCAGGCCGATCCGGATCGAGTCGAAGTCCTCGACCATGGGCTGCTGCCTGAAATTCCTGAGGATGTCCTTCATCGATCAGCCCTCCTGCTCGAGGTCGATGTTGATCGCGAGCGAGCGGATTTCCTTCACGAGCACGTTGAAGGATTCCGGCATGCCGGCGTCCATCGCGTGGTTGCCGTCCACGATGTTCTTGTACATCTTGGTGCGGCCGTTCACGTCGTCGGACTTGACGGTCAGCATCTCCTGCAGCGTGTACGCGGCGCCGTAGGCCTCGAGCGCCCAGACTTCCATCTCGCCGAAGCGCTGGCCGCCGAACTGGGCCTTGCCGCCCAGCGGCTGCTGGGTGACGAGGCTGTACGGGCCGGTCGAGCGCGCGTGCATCTTGTCGTCGACCAGGTGGTTGAGCTTCAGCATGTACATGTAGCCCACCGTGACCTGGCGCTCGAACCTTTCGCCCGTGCGGCCGTCGGTCAGGTTGGTCTGGCCGCTGGTCGGGAGGTCGGCGAGCTCGAGCAGGTGCTTGATCTCCGCCTCGCCCGCGCCGTCGAACACCGGCGTCGCCATCGGCACGCCGTGCGACAGGTTCTTGCAGAGCTCGATCACCTCGGCATCCGTGAGGCTGTCGATGTTCTCTTTCTGCCCGCCCGTCTGGTTGTAGACCTTGTCGAGGAACTTGCGCAGTTCGACGACCGCGGCCTGCGCCTCGAGCATGCGCCCGATCTTGATGCCCAGGCCCTTCGCGGCCCAGCCGAGGTGGGTCTCGAGGATCTGGCCGATGTTCATGCGCGAGGGCACGCCCAGCGGGTTCAGGACCAGGTCGACCGGGGTGCCGTCGGCGGTGTAGGGCATGTCCTCGATCGGGACGATCGTGGACACCACGCCCTTGTTGCCGTGGCGGCCTGCCATCTTGTCGCCCGGCTGGATGCGGCGCTTGACGGCCAGGTAGACCTTGACCATCTTGAGCACGCCAGGGGCGAGGTCGTCGCCCTGGGTGATCTTGGCCTTCTTGCCCTCGAAGCGACGCTCGAACTCGCGGTGCTGGTCGTGGAGGCGCTTGCGCACCGCCTCGAGCGCGGCATTCGCGGCTTCGTCGCGGAGCCGGATCTCGAACCACTCCTCGCGCGGCAGGGAGTCGAGGTAATCGGCCTCGATGGCGCTGCCCGCCTTGAGCTTGTTCGGGCCGCCCTCGGCCACCTTGCCGGTGATCTCGGCGCGCAGGCGCGCGAACAGGTCGTCCTCGAGGATGCGCCGCTGGTCGTTGAGGTCCTTGCGGACCCGCTCGATCTCGGCACGCTCGATGGCCAGGGCGCGGGTGTCCTTCTCGACGCCGTCGCGCGTGAACACGCGGACGTCGATGACGGTGCCGTCCATGCCCGGCGGGACGCGCAGCGAGGTGTCCTTAACGTCGGAGGCCTTCTCGCCGAAGATGGCGCGGAGCAGCTTCTCCTCGGGGGTCAGCTGCGTCTCGCCCTTGGGCGTGACCTTGCCGACCAGGATGTCGCCCGCCTTGACCTCGGCGCCGATGAAGACGATGCCGGCCTCGTCGAGCTTGCCGAGCGCGGCGTCGCCGACGTTCGGGATGTCGGCGGTGATTTCCTCGGGCCCGAGCTTCGTGTCGCGCGCGACGCAGGTCAGTTCCTCGATGTGGATCGTGGTGAAGCGATCCTCCTGGACGACCCGCTCGGAGACGAGGATCGAGTCCTCGAAGTTGTAGCCGTTCCAGGGCATGAACGCGACCAGCACGTTCTGGCCGAGCGCGAGCTCGCCCAGGTGGGTGGACGGGCCGTCGGCCAGCACGTCGCCGGTGCGGATGCGGTCGCCCACCTTCGCCAGCGGACGCTGGTTGATGCAGGTGTTCTGGTTGGAACGCGTGTACTTGGTCAGGCCGTAGATGTCGACGCCGGGCTCACCGACGGTGACCTCGGCCTCGTCGACGCGGACCACGATGCGCGAGGCGTCTACCGAGTCGACCACGCCGCTGCGGCGCGCGACGACCGTCACGCCCGAGTCGGTGGCGACGGTGCGCTCGATGCCCGTGCCGACCAGCGGCGCGGACGAACGCAGGGTCGGGACCGCCTGGCGCTGCATGTTCGAGCCCATCAGCGCGCGGTTCGCGTCGTCGTGCTCGAGGAACGGGATGAGCGCGGCTGCGACCGACACGATCTGCTTCGGCGACACGTCCATGTATTCGACGCGGTCGCCCGGCATCAGCGAGAACTCGTTCTGGTACCGGCACGACACGAGGTCGTCCGAGAAGCCGCCCTTCGCGTCGAGCGCGGCATTCGCCTGCGCGATCACGAACTCGCTCTCCTCGATCGCCGACAGGTAGTCGACGGTGTCGGTGACGCGGCCGTCGCGCACGCGGCGGTACGGCGTCTCGAGGAAGCCGTACTTGTTGGTGCGGGCGTAGACCGCCAGCGAGTTGATCAGGCCGATGTTCGGACCTTCAGGGGTCTCGATCGGGCAGACGCGGCCGTAGTGGGTCGGGTGCACGTCGCGCACCTCGAAGCCCGCGCGCTCGCGCTTGAGGCCGCCCTCGCCCAGCGCCGACACGCGGCGCTTGTGCGTGATCTCGGACAGCGGGTTGTTCTGGTCCATGAACTGCGAGAGCTGCGAGGACCCGAAGAACTCCTTCACCGCGGCCGCGACCGGCTTGGCGTTGATCATGTCCTGCGGGGTGATCTCCTCGCTCTCGGCCAGCGTCAGGCGCTCCTTGACGGCGCGCTCGACGCGCACGAGGCCGATGCGGAAGGCCACCTCGGCCATCTCGCCGACGCAGCGCACGCGGCGGTTGCCAAGGTGGTCGATGTCGTCGACCTTGCCGTCGCCGTTCTTGATCGCGATCAGCGTGCGCAGCACGTCGATCACGTCGGACATGGTCTCGGCGTAGCGGTCGTAGTGGCGGCGGGCCGCCTCGTCCTTCTTGACCTGCGTGTAGTCGCGGAAGTAGCGGCCGTCGTACAGGATGCCCGGGTCCTCGAGCCAGGCCTCGACCTGGGCGGGATCGGTGCCGGCCGGCGCGTCGCGGCCGACGCGGCGGTTGAACTTCATGCGGCCCACGGCCGACAGGTCGTAGCGCTCGGCGTTGAAGAACAGGTTGTGGAACAGGTTCTCCGCGGCGTCCTTGGTCGGCGGCTCGCCGGGACGCATCATGCGGTAGATCTCGATCAGCGCCTCGAGCTTGGTCTTGGTCTGGTCGATGCGCAGCGTGTCCGAGATGTACGGGCCGCGGTCGAGGTCGTTGACGTACAGCGTCGCGACTTCGTCGATGCCGTTGTCGATCAGCTTGTTGACCGTCGTGACGGTCAGCACTTCGTTCGCCTTGGCCAGCACTTCGCCGGTCTCGCGGCTGAACACGTCGTGCGCCAGCACCTTGCCCTGCAGGTACTCGACGGGGACGTTCATGCGGTGCACGCCGGCGTCTTCCAGCTGGCGGACGTGGCGGGCGGTGATGCGACGGCCTTCCTCGACGATGAGCTTGTCACCGAGGCGGATGTCGAACGCGGCGGTCTCGCCCTTGAGGCGCTCGGGAACCAGCTTGAGCTCGACGCCGGTCTTCGACAGGAAGAAGAAGTTCTTCTCGAAGAAGAGGTCGAGGATGTCCTGGTCCGAGTAGCCGAGGGCGCGCAGCAGGATGGTGACCGGCAGCTTGCGGCGGCGGTCGATGCGCGCGAACACGTTGTCCTTGGCGTCGAACTCGAAGTCGAGCCACGAGCCGCGGTAGGGGATGACGCGGGCCTGGAACAGCAGCTTGCCCGAGCTGTGCGTCTTGCCCTTGTCGTGATCGAAGATCACGCCCGGCGAGCGGTGCAGCTGCGAGACGATGACGCGCTCGGTGCCGTTGACGATGAAGGTGCCGTTCTCGGTCATGAGCGGGAGCTCGCCGAGGTAGACCTCCTGCTCGACCTCGCGCTTGACGCGCGCGGCGCCCGGCGACTCCTTGTCGAGCACGCGCAGGCGCACCCGCACGCGCAGCGGCGCGGCGTAGGTCAGCCCGCGGAGCTGGCATTCCTTGACGTCGAACACCGGTTCGCCGAGGTAGTAATAGAGGTAGTTGAGCGACGCGTAGCCCGAATAGCTCTTGATCGGGAACACGCTCTGGAAGGCGGCGTGGAGGCCTGCCTTCTTGAGGTGCTTGCCGATGACCGCACGTTCGTCGGTATCCGACAGGAGCTGGCCGCCGATCGCCTTGCGCGCCTCGAGTTCGGCATGGAGCTGCCGCGACTCGTCGAGCTGAAGGAAATAAGCGTACGACTCCGTCTGGATAGACAGCAGCGGCGGGACACCCAGAATGCTCGGCCTCTGGCCGAAGTTCTTCCGGATGCGCTTCTTCTCGGTGAAGGAATATGCCATCGCGTCACCCTCTTGCCGGGACCCGCCCACCATGGGCGCGTCCCGCGAAATACATGGAAACGCCGATGCGCTGGCGGCGCGTGACCGCCTGGTTTCCGGGGGAAACCAGGTCGGCCGCGCGTGCCAGCGCCTCGGCCTGCGACGGGCTTTGCCCGTGCATGGATGCCTTACTTGACCTGTACGGTCGCGCCCGCATCCTCAAGCTGCTTCTTGATCTTCTCGGCGTCGGCCTTGGAAATGGCTTCCTTGACCTGCGAGGGCACGCCCTCGACGAGGTCCTTGGCTTCCTTCAGGCCCAGGCCGGTGATCTCGCGGATGACCTTGATCACGCCAACCTTCTTGTCGGCCGGGTAGGCCGTCATGGTGACGTTGAACTCGGTCTGCTCCTCGACGACGGCAGCGGCGGCGGCGGGCGCAGCAGCAGCGGCCATCGGAACAGCGGCGGTGACGCCGAACTTGTCTTCCATCATCTTGACGAGATCGACGACGTCCATGACGGACATGTTAGCGATCGCGTCGAGGATCTCTTCCTTCGTAGCAGCCATTGTCTTGACTCCAAATTAAGCTAAGTCGTTACCCGAAACAGTTTGAAAGGCAGTGCGTCAGGCCGTGGCGGCCTTCTGGTCCTTGACCGCGGCCAGAGTGCGCACCAGCTTGGTGTGCGGCGCGGCGAGCGTACGCACGAACTTCGAGATCGGCGCCTGGAGCACACCGAGCAGCAGCGCGAGCGCCTGGTCCTTGGTCGGCAGGCTGGCAACCTTGTCGAGCTCGGTGCCAGGCAGGACCTGGCCTCCCAGAGACACGAGCGTCGGCTTCAGCTTGTCGTTGGTCTTGGCGAAGTCCTTGACGACGCGGGCGGCAGCGCCCGGATCGTCAGTGGCGAACGCCAGGATCAAGGGACCCTTCAGCTTCTCGGCGATGCACTCGAATGCCGTGCCCTCGACAGCCTTGCGGGCGAGCGTGTTCTTGACCACACGCATGTAGACACCCTGCTTGCGCGCCTTGGCGCGCAGGTCGGTGACCTGCGTGACGGACATTCCACGGTACTCCGCGCCCACCACCGATACCGCCGTAGCGGCGACGGCGTGGACTTCGGCGACGAGCGCCTTCTTGTCGTCCAGCGTGAGTGCCATCAAATCCTCCTGATGAAGATCGATACACGAACCTGCTTCGCAGCAGATCCACCCTTGCGGCCCGGACGGGGATGGAACCCGTCCCGCGGCGCTCCCGTCTTCCGGCGCGGCTCAAGCCGCGCGGCGCGGGCGATGGTGACCTTCACCAGCGAGCACTGACTCGGGTGACACCATCTGCGCAGGTTCGTCAATTAAGGGGCCGATGCCCCACCTGCGGTCTTCGATGGCCCGGGCGGCGAACCGCCCGGCCCTTCCATCAAAACCTGATCAGAGTCCCAGCGAACCGCGGTCCACCGGCACGCCGGGGCCCATGGTCGAGGAGACGGTGATCTTCTGGATGTAGACGCCCTTCGACGTCGCCGGCTTGACCTTCTGCAGGTCAGACAGCAATGCCGAGAGGTTCTCGCGCAGCTTGGCCGGCTCGAAGCTGGCCTTGCCGATCGGGCTGTGCACGATGCCGGCCTTGTCGGCGCGGTAGCGGACCTGGCCCGCCTTGGCGTTCTTGACGGCCGTGGCGACGTCCGGGGTCACGGTGCCGACCTTCGGGTTCGGCATCAGGCCGCGGGGGCCGAGGATCTGGCCGAGGGCGCCGACGACGCGCATCGCGTCGGGGCTGGCGATCACGACGTCGAAGTCGAGCTGGCCGGCCTTCACCTTCTCGGCGAGGTCTTCCATGCCGACGATGTCGGCGCCGGCGGCCTTCGCCGCATCGACGTTCTTGCCCTGGGTGAACACGGCGACGCGCACGGTCTTGCCGGTGCCGTTGGGCATCACGGTCGAGCCGCGGACCTGCTGGTCGGACTTCGAGGCGTCGATGCCGAGGTTGACGGCGACGTCGACCGACTCGTCGAACTTCGAGACGGCGAGTTCCTTGACGATGGCAAGGGCCTCTTCGATCACGAACTGGCGGCCCGGCGGAACGCGATCCTTCCAGTTCTTCTGACGCTTGATGATGGACATGTTACTTGGCCTCCACGTCGACGCCCATGCTGCGGGCACTGCCGGCGATGGTGTTCACCGCGGCGTCCAGGTCGGCGGCCGTGAGGTCCGGCATCTTGACCTTGGCGATTGCCTCGAGCTGCTCGCGGGAGATCTTGCCGACCTTCGCGGTGTTCGGCGTGGCCGAGCCCTTGGGAATGCCGAGCGCCTTGGCGATCAGCACCGACGCCGGCGGCGTCTTCATGATGAACGTGAAGCTGCGGTCGCTGTAGACCGTGATCACGACCGGCGTGGGCAGTCCCTTCTCGAGGCTCTGCGTGGCAGCGTTGAACTGCTTGCAGAACTCCATGATGTTGACGCCCTGCTGACCGAGCGCCGGACCGACCGGCGGGCTCGGATTCGCCGCTCCGGCGGGAATCTGGAGCTTGATGTAGCCCGTTACTTTCTTTGCCATCTTTCCTCACTTCCGGGTGCAGGCGCCTTTCGGCTCCCCGGTCCATGACTGCAGGGCCAGGCCCCGTAGTCGTTAGTGCGCCGGACCCACGTCCGAAGCGCCCGTCGGGCCCGCGGCCTTGCCGCGTGCCCGGTGATTCGTCAGCGGATCAGGTCTTCTCGACCTGGCCGAAGTCCAGTTCCACCGGCGTCGAGCGCCCGAGGATCTGCACGGCGACCTGCACGCGGTTCTTCTCGTAGTTGACGGACTCGACGACGCCACTGAAGTCGTTGAACGGACCGTGCACCACGCGCACCACCTCGCCGGGCTCGAACAGGACCTTCGGCCGCGGCTTCTCCGCACCTTCCTCGACCCGCCGGAGGATGGCCATGGCCTCCTTCTCGGTGATCGCGGCCGGCTTCTCGGCGGTGCCGCCGATGAACCCGAGGACCTTGGGCGTTTCCTTGACCAGGTGCCAGGTCTCGTCGTCCATCTCCATCTGCACGAGGACGTAGCCGGGGAAGAACTTGCGCTCGCTGCGACGCTTCTGCCCGTCGCGCATCTCGACGACTTCCTCGGTCGGAACCAGGACCTCGCCGAACTTGTGCTCGAGCCCGTGCAGCTTCACGCGCTCCTTGAGGCTCTTCTCGACCTTGTGCTCGAAATTCGAGTAGGCGTGGACGACGTACCAGCGAAGGGCCACGGATCAGCCTCCCTGACCGGTGATCGCGCGCGTACCCCACGCGAGCATCAGGTCGACCAACCAGAAGAAAATTCCCAGCACCAGCGTGAAAACGAAGACGACCAGGGTCGTCTGCAGCGTTTCCTGGCGCGTGGACCAGACCATCTTGCGGAGTTCGACGCGCGAACCCTGCACGAACTGCCAGAGGAACTGGCCGGGAGCCGACCACAGCA
>JADZCS010000183.1 GCA_020851435.1 Gammaproteobacteria bacterium
CAGTGGATCGTCTGCGTGTCGCGGCGCTTGATGACCGGGCGCACGTACTTGAGGATCACGTAGCTGCCCGGGCGCTGCGCCAGGCGATGGCTCACCTTCTCGCCGATCACCTCGAACTGTTCGGCGGTGAGGCCCTCGGTCTCGGGGTTGGCGAGCGTGATCGTCTCGACCGGGACGCGCGTCTCGTCGAAGAACAGCGCCGAGTCGTCCTTGCTCTGGGCGAAGTCGGTGCGCGACGCACGACGGGTGTGTCCCGCCACGGTCTTGCCGGGGACATCGGGCTGTGTGTCGGGGATCGGCAACTCGCCCAGATACATCTGCGTGGTGTCGGGTGACACCACGCGCTTCTCGCTCTTCTGGCCAAAGAGCTGGCGGCGGAACCACTCAAGCTGATGCTTGAGTGCCGCAAACTCGAGCCGCATCGCATCCATGTCGCGCTGCAAGGCGACGTTCGCCTGCGCCAGTCCGACGATCTGCTCGGGCGCCCACTGGGCGGCCTCGGCAAGGGTCGGAACGGGGGTGCAGTGCGGTGCGGACATGGCGCATATTTTACCGTAGAGCCCAGCATTCATGCGGGTTTCACGGCGTTCTGGGGCAATCTGAAACGGCGCTTGTAGCAGGCCGGCTCAATGCCTTCGAGCAAGAGCTTGAGCCCGGTCCAGTCCATCTGGCGCGTGCGGACCTGCGCCCAGTTCGACACGAAGCGCCCCTGCTCGAGACGCTTGGCCCACACGCAGAATCCGGTGCGATCCCAGTACAGCACCTTCATCTGCGTGCCGCGTCGGTTGATGAACACGAACAGCTCGCCCGACAGCGGATCGCAACCGAGCGCCTGGCGTGTGAGCGCGTACAGGCCGTCGAAGGATTTGCGCATGTCGACCGGGCGGCCATAGACATGGACCCGGACCGCGCCTTCGGGGAAGAACATCAGCCGCGCGACAGGTGAAGGATCACGCCGTCGCCCAGATCGAGCCGCAGTTCGAGGCGACCGGTGCCGCCGAGTTTGAGCGTGCCGGCGTCGACGAAGCCAGTGGCCTCCATCGCCGGCGCGGCAGGCTGCGTACTCGGCTCGCCCAGCAGGCTACGCCAGCGCCGGAAGCTCGACTCGCTGAGCCCCTCGCGGGCGCAGAACGGCTCGATCCCCAGGCCGCTCGCGGCAAACCGCGCAAAGACGGTTTCCCACTCCTGGCGGCTACGCCGCCGCCACTTGTTGTTGGTCGCTGTCGCCCTGGTCACTGCCGGCTCCTCCCTGATGAATGTGGGAGGGATTGTTCCGCGTGGGCGCGGGCGGGCAAAGAACGCCGCTCAGTGACCGGTAACGGACGTGTTGCAGCAGCAGGCGCAGGAAGTCGGCACCGGGCAGCGTGCGGACCTTGCTTTCCCCGCTCTGGCTGTCGCGGTAGCGGAAGCTGACCTGGCCGCTGCCGTCGTGATCGCAGGCGAGGAGGTCGGCCTCGCGGATCACGCCGCGATAGAGGTAACGACCCAGATAAACGAGGGCCTTCTCGCCGTTGCCGACACGCTTGCAGTCGACCACCCATTTCCCCGGCAACGGCTCGGCCGTAAGCGGTAACCGAGCGGCGTTCTTGCCTACTTCGAGCGCGGGTGGAGATCGGATCGAAGCGGATTGGCCGCGAAGTGTTGCTTCCACAGCCTTGGGGTGAGTTGCGCGACATCGGCGGCAGGGTGCTGGCCGACGCGCTGGAGCACATCGACCAGATAGGCATAGGGGTCGATGTCGTGCAGGCGACAGGTGGCGATCAGGCTCTGCGCGATCCCCACGTATTTCGCGCCGACCTCGGTCCAGCAGAAGAGCCAGTTGCGGCGGCCCATCGGCACTACGCGTAGCGCCCGCTCGAGGTGGTTGGTGTCGATCGGCACCTCGGGGTCGGCGAGGTAGACCTCGAGGGCGGCCCGGCGCTCACGCACGTAGGCCAGGGCAGTGGTCAGCGGTGAGCTCGGCAGCAGACCGTGGGATTCGAATTGGGCGTCGACCCAGTCGAAGAACCGGTCGACCATCGGCTTGGCCTGGGCGAGCCGGTATGCGCGGCGTGCCTCGCCGATGAGTTGTGCCTCACGGATGTGCTGCTCTACCGCGTAGAGCTGGCCGATCATCTCCAATGCCTGCGTCGCCCGTTCGGGCTCGATCGACTGGGCCTCGAAGAATTTTCTTCTCGAGTGCGCCCAGCATTGCGCGCGCGTGAGCCCGCATTTTTGTGCGTAACGTTCGTAGGCCGCGTAGCCGTCGGTGAGCAGCACCGCCCCCTCGGGCGGTGGGTCGGTCCCCAGGGTCTGCGCAATGTGTTTGCCACTACGCCCCTCGTGATAGGCGAAGCAGATTTCGTCGCGCTCGCCATACACCGGCCAGAAGTAGCCGCCCTTCATCTTCCCCGGGCCGGCGCGCCCGGCCTTGATCGGGGTCTCGTCCATCGCCTTGATGCGACTTGCGCGGATCGAGTCGAGCTGGGCCGTAAAGACCGGCTCGAGCAGCGCGAGCGCCGCGTGGGTGAGCTGCGTGAGCCACGGGCGCGAGACCCGGATGCCGTTGTCCCCGAGCCGCTGATGCTGGCGGTACAGCGGCTGGTGGTAGCAGAACTTGTCGGTGATGAGCCCGGCGATGAAGCTCACATCGGCGCGGCTGCCGTCGATCACCCCGGCGGGTGCGGCTGGACAGTGGATCGTCTGCGTGTCGCGGCGCTTGATGACCGGGCGCACGTACTTGAGGATCACGTAGCTGCCCGGGCGCTGCGCCAGGCGGTGGCTGACCTTCTCGCCGATCACCTCGTAGTCGTCAGGCGCAAGTCCCTCGACCTCGGGGTTCGCGACGGCGATGGTCTCGACCGGCACCCGCGCCTCGTCGAAGAACAGCGCCGACTCGTCTTCGCCCTGGGTGTAGTCGGTGCTGCGCGGATGACGGGTGTGGC
>JADZCS010000184.1 GCA_020851435.1 Gammaproteobacteria bacterium
GCCTGCCGCATCAACGTGCGCGACATCAGGCCGCTCATGAGCCACCGCTATCACCTGCCGCCGTCGGCGCACACGACCTTCGTCGCCGACCGCTTCGTCGTCTGCACCTTCGTGCCGCGCCCGTTCGAGACGGACCCGGGCGCGCTCAAGGTGCCGTTCTTCCACAACAACGACGATTACGAGGAAGTGATCTTCTACCACGCGGGCGACTTCTTCAGCCGCGACAACATCCGCCCGGGCATGCTCACCTACCATCCCGCCGGGTTCACGCACGGCCCGCACCCGAAGGCGCTGTCGCGCATGCTGGTGCAGCCCAAGCCGGCGACCGACGAGTACGCGGTCATGATCGACACGCGCGACGCGCTCGAGGTGGGCGAGTCGAGCCTCGGCGTAGAGTGGCCGGGTTACGTGGACAGCTGGAAGGGAGCATCGTCATGAAGCTGGCAACGATCGCCAACGGCAGCCGCGACGGACGGCTGGCGGTGGTCAGCCGCGACCTGTCCCGCGCCGTGTACGCGGACGGCATCTCGGGCACGCTGCAGGCGGCGCTCGACGACTGGGCGACGACCGAGGCCCCGCTGCGCGAACTCGCCGCGGCGCTCGAGGGCGGCAGCGCGCCCGGCAGCTTCGCCTTCGACCCGCGCCAGGCGCTGGCCCCGCTGCCGCGCGCCCACCACTGGGTGGACGGCTCGGCCTACGTCAACCACGTCGAGCTGGTGCGCAAGGCGCGCGGTGCGGAGATGCCCGCCTCGTTCTGGACCGAGCCGCTGGTCTACCAGGGCGGCGGCGACGACCTGCTGGGCGCAATGGCCGACGTGCCGCTGCCGGCCGAGGAACACGGCATCGACCTCGAGGGCGAGGTCGCGGTCGTCACCGACGACGTGCCGATCGGCACCACGGCGCTGGAAGCACGCGGGCGCATCCGCCTGCTGATGCTGGTCAACGACTGGTCGCTGCGCAACCTGATCCCGGCGGAACTGGCCAAGGGCTTCGGCTTCTACCAGTCCAAGCCGGCGACGGCCTTTTCGCCGGTCGCGATCACGCCCGACGAGCTGGGCCAGGCCTGGGACGGCGGCAAGGTCCACCTGCCGCTGGTCGTGCACCTCAACGGGCAGCTGCTGGGCCGCCCCAACGCCGGCGTGGACATGACCTTCGACTTCGGCCAGCTCATCGCGCACGTCACCCGCACGCGCCGCCTGGGCGCCGGCGCCATCGTCGGATCCGGGACCGTCTCCAACTACGACCGGTCCCAGGGCTCCTGCTGCCTGGCTGAGGTCCGGACGCTGGAGACCCTGGCGCGGGGCGCCCCACGGACCCCGTTCATGAAGTTCGGCGACCTCGTGCGCATCGAGATGTTCGACGCCGCCGGCCACAGCCTGTTCGGCGCCATCGAGCAACGGGTCGTCCAGCCCCCCTGATCCCCGTACAATGGCTGTCCCTGAGGCCAAGTACGGATACCGGATCCATGGGACAGATGATCGGGCTCGCCGCGAAGGATGGTTTCCAGCTCGCTGCCTACGAGGCCATGCCCTCGGGCAAGCCGCGCGGCGGCATCGTCGTCCTGCAGGAGATCTTCGGCCTCACCCGCCACGTGCGAAACGTGGTGGACCAGTACGCGGGCGCCGGCTACTACGCCGTCGCGCCGGGCCTGTTCGACCGCGCGAAGCCCGGCGTCGAGCTTCCCTACACCGACATCCCGGGCGGGCTCGAGCTCATGCAGGCGCTCCAGCCCGGACAGACCCTCATGGACATCGAGGCGGCCGTCGCCGCCGCGGCGAAACACGGCAAGGTCGGCGTGGTCGGCTATTGCTGGGGCGGCACGCTGACCTGGCTGGCGGCGTGCAACCTGCCGGTCGCCGCTGCTGCCTCGTACTACGGCGGCTGGCTGCCGAAGTTCCTCGACCGGCAGCCGAACTGCCCCGTGATCTTCCACTTCGGCGAGCAGGACGGTCATATCCCGCTGACGGACGTCGCGAAGGTCAAGGCCTTCTACCCCGCCGGCGAATTCCACCTCTACCCGGCCGGTCACGGCTTCAACTGCACCGACCGCGTGGACTATGAACCCGTAAGCTCGAACCTCGCCTTTGCCCGCACGCTCAACCATTTCGCGAAGTACGTCGGCTGAAGCCGTAACGGAGACCGTCATGCAGCTCAAGGACCCCTCGCTCTTCCGCCAGCAGTGCTACGTCGACGGTCGCTGGATCGACGCCCCGAACGGCGGCAAGCACGACGTCTTCAACCCGGCCTCGGGTGAGCTGATCGGCACCGTGCCGATGCTGGGCGCCGACGACACCACCAAAGCGGTCGCTGCCGCGCATGCCGCCTTCCCGGCCTGGGCCGCGAAGACCGCGAAGGAGCGAGCCGTCATCCTGCGGCGCTGGAACGACCTGATCCTCGCCAACGCCGACGACCTCGCGATGATGATGACCGCCGAGCAGGGCAAGCCGCTGGCCGAGGCCCGCGGCGAGGTCGTCTACGCGGCCTCGTTCATCGAGTGGTTCTCCGAGGAAGCGCGCCGCCTGTACGGCGAGACGATCCCCGGCCACGCGGCCGACAAGCGCCTGCTGGTCCTGCGCCAGCCGATCGGCGTGGTCGCGGCCATCACGCCCTGGAACTTCCCGGCGGCGATGATCACGCGCAAGGTCGGCCCCGCGCTCGCGGCCGGCTGCACGGTCGTGTGCAAGCCCGCGATGCAGACCCCCTATTCCGCGCTCGCGCTGGCGGTGCTGGCCGAGAAGGCCGGCGTGCCCGCGGGCGTGTTCAGCGTCGTGACCGGCAAGTCGCGCGAGATCGGCGGCGTGATGACCTCCGACCCGCGCGTGCGCAAGGTCTCGTTCACCGGCTCGACCGAAGTCGGCAAGCTGCTGATGTCGCAGTGCGCGGGCACGGTCAAGAAGGTCGCCCTCGAGCTCGGCGGCAACGCGCCGTTCATCGTGTTCGACGATGCCGACCTCGACGCCGCGGTCGCGGGCGCGATCGCCAGCAAGTACCGCAACACCGGCCAGACCTGCGTGTGCGCCAATCGCCTGCTGGTGCAGTCGGGCGTCTACGACGCCTTCGCCGAGAAACTCGCGGTGGCAGTCAGGCAGCTGCGCGTCGGCGACGGCCTCAAGGGCCCGACCGAGCAGGGCCCGCTGATCGACGCGGCCGGGCTGGCCAAGGTCGAGGAGCACGTGGCGGACGCGCTGTCCAAGGGTGCGCGCATCGTGACCGGCGGCAAGCGCCATGCGCTGGGCGGTACGTTCTACGAGCCCACCATCCTGGCCGACGTCACGCCCGCCATGAAGGTAGCGCGCGAAGAAACCTTCGGCCCCGTCGCGCCGCTGTTCCGCTTCGAGACCGAGGCCGAGGCGCTGCACATGGCCAACGACACGGAGTTCGGGCTCGCGGCCTACTTCTTCACGAAGGACCTCGCTCGCTCCTGGCGCGTGTCGGAAGGCCTCGAGTACGGCATCGTCGGCGTCAACACCGGCCTGGTCTCGACGGAAGTCGCGCCCTTCGGCGGCGTCAAGGAATCGGGCATCGGCCGCGAGGGCTCGCGCCACGGCCTGACCGACTTCACGGAGATCAAGTACGTCTGCGTCGGCGGGGTGCAGTGAGCGGAGGCGCTTCGCGCGCCCTGCCGCCTGAAGGACTGCTGATCGCGCTGCTCGCGGCGATCACCGCGTCGGCGCCGGTCTCGCTGAACATCTTCCTGGCCGCCCTGCCGTCCGTGCAGGCGGAATTCGGCGTGACCGTGGCCGAGGCCAACGTCACGATCAGCGCCGGCCTGCTGTCCTTCGCGACCGGCGTGTTCCTGTACGGCCCGCTCTCCGACCGGCACGGCCGCCGCCCCATGATCCTCGTGGGACTGTCCATCGCGGCGGTCGGCAACATCGCCTGCCTGCTCGCGCCGACGCTCGACCTGCTGATCGCCGGACGCGTGCTGCAGGGCTTCGGCACCGCCGCGGGCGTGGTGGTCGCGCGCGCCATCCTGGGCGACCTGTTCGAGCGCGAGAAGATGGCGCGCATGCTCGCCTACCTCACCATGGTCATGATCATCGGCCCGACGGTCGCGCCGCTGGTGGGCGGCCTGCTGACCGAGGCCTTCGGCTGGCACTCCGTGTTCGCCTGCATGCTGGTCGCCACCGTCGTCGTGGCCTGGCTGGCCTGGCGCTGGCTGCCCGAGACGCGACCCGCGGGCCTGCACGGCGCGACGCTGGGCAGCATCCTCAAGGTATCCGGCGGACTGCTGCGCCGGCCGATGTTCCTGGGCTACACGCTGCAGAGCTCGGTGATCTACGCCACCTTCCTTACCTTCATCTCGCTCATTCCCTACGTGATGGCGGAGCTGGGTCACCCGGCGACCGTCTACGGCCTGTGGTACCTGCTGGTCGCCGGCGGCTATTTCCTGGGCAACTGGTACGTCACGCGCATCGGCCCGCGGCTCGGTCCGCATCGGCTCATGGTGCTGGGCGCCGGCATGCAGTTCGTCGGCGCGGGCGTCGGCCTGGCGCTGATGCTCGCGGGCTTCTGGCACCCGGCGGCGATCTTCCTGCCCATGTTCGTGATGGGCGCGGGCCAGGGCATGGCGCTGCCGAACGTCACGGCCTCGGCGGTCGCGCTCGCGCGCAACAGCGCGGGCGCAGCCTCGAGCATGCTGGGGTTCTCGCAGCAGATGGTCGGCGCGCTGTCGGTGCAGGCGATGGCGCTGCTGCCGGCGACGACGCCGGTGCCGGTCTACGTGTTCTGCGCGGCAACGGCGGCGCTGGCGTTCGGGGCGGTGCTGGTGCTGCCCGATGCCGAGAAGGCGCGCTAGCGGCCCAGCAGCCGCGCCAGGGCCTCGAGCCGCTCGGCCCAGGCGTCCTTCGCCTGCTCGACCTCACGCTTCGACTTGAGCTTGCCCTGCTCCACCTGCACGCGCGACTTGCGCTCGCCGGCCGAGGCGATCGACACGGCGATCATGCGGTCGCCGTCCGACCACGACAGGCGCAGCGACTTGGGGCGGCGCGCCTTGGTGATGGAGACCGGCTCGGGCAGCCAGCGCTTGCGGAATTCGGGATCGATCCAGGCGTCGAAGGCTTTCTCGGCCGCGGTGTAGAGCGTCTTCGAGACGTTGGCGGCGAATCCGTCGGACTTCTCGTTGACCGCGCGCCGGCCGAGCGCGCGCTCGTAACCGACGGCGACCATCTGCGACCACCAGGCGGGCACGCCGAGCTTCACGGCGAGCAGCTTCGCGATCGCCTTGTGCGGCAGCTCGCGCGCGCCCAGCGTGTCCAGCACGGCGAGCCATTCGGTCCAGCCCTTGCCGGTGGCCCGGCGGACCGCGGCGTCGGAGGCAGGCATGAGGTCGGTGAGCGCGGGAAGGCGCAAGGCTGGCAGCATCGGCCTCGCTGGCGCGGCGGCGGACGCTTTCGCGGGCCGGCCGGCGGGCTTGCGCTTGCGCGCGGGGGCGGCCGGCTTCGCCGCCTTTGCCGGCTTTTGCGCGCCGGTATCGGTCGAATCGCCGCGGGTTTTGCGCTTGGTCGCCATGCGCTTCGCTCCGAAGGGTGCCGTGTCCACGCCCGTAGGCTATCCTCGCAACATTCCTTCTCAGTATCCACGATGACCACCTTCCTCAACCAGCCGGATTACCGACACGGCACCCCGGAGCGCATTGGCGTGCTGGCCGTGAACCTCGGCACGCCCGACGACCCCTCGACCGCGGCCGTGCGCCGTTACCTGGCCGAGTTCCTGTGGGACCCGCGCATCATCGAAGTGCCGCGCCCGATCTGGTGGCTGGTGCTCAACCTCGTCATCCTGCGCTTCAGGCCCGCGAAGAGCGCGCACGCCTACCAGTCGATCTGGACGCCGGAAGGGTCGCCGCTGCTGCTGCACTCGCGCGCGCTCGCCGCGGGCCTCGAGACCACGCTCGCGTCGCGCCTGCCCGGGCCCGTCAAGGTCGAACTGGCGATGACCTACGGCAATCCCTCGATTGCCGCGGGCCTGGAGAAGCTGCGCGCGGCCGGCGCGCGCCGCATCCTCGTGCTGCCGCTGTACCCGCAGTACTCGGCGACGACGACCGCATCCATCTTCGACCGCATCAGCAAGGAACTCCGGCGCTGGCGCTGGCTGCCCGAGCTGCGCTTCATCAACCAGTACCACGATGAGCCGGCGTGGATCGCGGCGATGGCCGGGTCGATCCGCGCACACTGGCAGGCGCAGGGCCGCCAGGACCACCTGCTGTTCTCGTTCCACGGCATCCCGCGGCGCTACCTGTTGAACGGCGACCCCTACCACTGCCAGTGCCACCAGTCCGCGCGGCAGGTCGCCGAGGCGCTCGGCCTCGCCAGGCACGAGTGGTCGCTGTCGTTCCAGTCGCGCGTCGGCAAGGAAGAATGGCTGCGCCCGTATACCGACGAGCTGCTGCGCGAGTACGGCAAGAGCGGCCCGAGGCGCATCACGGCCGTGTGCCCGGGGTTCGCGGTGGACTGCCTGGAAACCCTCGAAGAGATCGCGATCCGCAACCGCGACGATTTCATCGCCGCCGGCGGCGAGTCGCTGGACTACGTGCCCTGCCTCAACGACTCGCCGGACCACGTCGCGCTGCTCGCCGACCTCGTGGCGCGCCACTGTCGCGGCTGGCCGGAGGCCGAGCCCGGCTACGATCCCGCGACGCGTGCGGAAGCGGGCGCTGCGGCGGCCGCGCGCGCGATCGAGCTCGGCGCCGAGTCCTGACGGAGCCACCATGCTGGGCCGCTTCCTCGAGATCAGCCTGCAGGCGCCGCAAATCCTCGAGTCGGTGCAGTTCTACGAGAGCCTGGGCTTCACGCAGGCGCCGTCCAACGACACCTGGAAGCATCCCTACGGCGTGCTGACTGACGGCCGCATCACGCTGGGCCTGCACCAGTTCGCGTTTCCGGGTCCCTCGCTCACCTACGTGCTGCCCGAGCTCGCCTCGCGCATCGAAGCGCTCGACGCGCTGGCCCTCGACTGGTTCTTCCGCAAGCTCGACCTCGACGCCTTCAACGAGGCCGGCTTCCGCGATCCCGAAGGCCAGGTCGTGACGATCCTCGAGGCGCGCACCTACTCGCCGACGCAGCGCCGCTCGCACGAGACCTCGCAGCTCGGCTGGTTCGAGGAGTACGCGATCCCCGTGAAGGATCTCGATCGCGCCCGCAGCTTCTGGGAATCGATCGGCTTCGTCGCGACCGGCACGGGCGAGATGCCCTTCGACCGCGTGTCGCTGTCGGGCCACGGGCTGGACATCGCGCTGTGGCAGACGCGCGCCTTCGACGCGCCGCTCATGGTGTTCGTCGAGCCGGACATGCCCGAACGCATCGCGCAGCTGCGCGACCGCGGCCACGTGTTCTCCAGCGAGTTGCCGCGCCGCTTCGACCCGCGGCAGAGCGTGCTGCTGAAGTCGCCGGAGGGCACGGCGCTGCTCTTGACCACCCCCGACGAGCGCGGCGGCTCCGATTCAGCGCCCGAGGGCATCATCGTCTCGGAAGGCGGCGACCCGGGCTGACGCGGCGGCCCCGGAGCTACCAGGTCCAGTCGCTGGCCGAAGCGCGGCAACCGCCGCCCTCGGCACCCTTCCAGCCGCGGCCGCGCACGAAGCGGCCGGACTTCGCGCCCGTGGGCTCGCCGCCGGCGAGCACAGGGACCCCGTTGACCAGCACGTCGCTGACCCCCGTCGCATAGCGCTTGGGTTCGGTGAACGTGGCGTGGTCCTGGATCGTCGCCGGGTCGAACACCACGACGTCGGCGAGATTACCGCGCACCAGCCGGCCACGGTCGGCAAGGCCGAGATTGTGCGCGGGCAGGCTGGTGAGCCTGCGCACCGCCTCCTCGAGCGGAACCCGCTTCTCGTCGCGCACGTAACGGCCCAGCAGCCTGGCGAAGTTGCCATAGGCGCGCGGGTGGTTGCTCGACAGCAGGAACGCGCCCTCGGGCGCCTGCGCCTCGGCATCCGAGCCGAAGCTCATCCACGGCAGCGCCACCTGGCGGCGCACGTTGTCCTCGGACATCAGCGTGTAGGCGACGGCGACGCGCGAGCCGTCCTGGATCACGAGGTCGATCGCCGTGTCCTCCGGCGTGGTGCCGCGCTCGGCGGCAACCGAAGCGAGCGTGCGCCCGGTCAGCGGCTTCAGCGCCGGGTTCTTGAAGCCCAGCAGCAGCGTCCCCTCTGCGCCCGCGTGACGCATGAGGTTTTCCCAGTTCGCGGCGGGATCGCGCATCTCGGCCAGCACGCGCGCGCGCGTCGCCGGGTCGCGCAGCCGCGCGGTCCACTGCTCGATGCCGCCGGCCTGCACCCAGGTCGGCATGGCGGCGTCGAGGCCGGTGGCGCCGGCCGTGTAGTTGTACATGTCGGCCGTGATGCGCTGGCCCGAGGCGCGGGCCTTCTCGATCATGCCGATCACGGTGTCGAGCTTGCCCCAGTTGCTGCGGCCGCCGGCCTTGAGGTGATAGATCTCGGCGGGCGCGCCCGACAGGCGCGAGATGTCGAGCGTTTCCTGCACCGCCTCGACGAAGCGGTCGCCCTCGCTGCGCAGGTGCGTGATGTACATGCCCCCGCAGCGGCCGGCCACGGTGGCCAGCGCCGTGAGTTCCGGCGTGCGCGCATAGGTGCCGGGCGCGTAGATCAGCGAGCTGCCCACGCCGACCGCGCCCTCCTCCATGGCCACGCGCACCAGCTCCTGCATCCGGGCGAGCTGGGCCGCGTCGGGCTGCACGTCGTCCTCGCCCAGCACGTGCACGCGCACGGTCTCGGCACCGACGAACGAGGCCACGTTCATCGCCACGCCTCGGCGTTCGAGGTAGGCAAGGTATTCGCCGAGGGTCGTCCACTCGATGGCGTAGCGGATGTCGCCCTGCCGGCTGAGCTCGGCGGCCTTCATGGCGTCGTTCCACGGGCCCATGGAGTCGCCCTCGCCCATCACCTCGAGCGTCACGCCCTGGCGCAGCTCGCTCTGGCCGAGTCCGTCGACCAGCAGGCCCTCGTTCGACCAGCTCAGCATGTTGATGAAGCCCGGCGCGACCGCCTTGCCGCCCGCGTCGATGGTCTTGCGGGCGCGCAGGCCACGCGATGGCCCCACGTAGGCGATGCGGTCGCCGTCGATCGCGAGTTCGCCGGCATAGGGCTTGCCGCCGCTGCCGTCGTAGATCGTCGCGTTGCGGATCACGATGTCGTGCCGGGGCGCGGCCTCGGCGGGCGTGCCTGCAACGACGAGGGCGGCGAGAAGGACGGACAGTAGCAAGCTGTGACGACGCATGAGGACTCCCGGGTCGCGTGTTACAGCCAGCTTAGCGCACCCCAGGGACTGTGGCTGCGGGCCACGCTGACGATGTACGCCGCGGTCAGCATCGCCGCCGCGAGCATCACCAGCCGCCTGGGCCGGGCCTGGCCGGGCCGCAGCGCAAGGCTGCCCAGCACGATGTAGGCGATGAGCCCCAGCACCTTGGCCGTGAGCCATGGCTGCTGGAACGGGTACTGGTGGAGGATAGTCGTGAGCATCAGCGCCGTGGTGAACAGCATCGTGTCCACGACGTGCGGCGCATAGCGGAAGAAGACGTTCCGGTAGGCGCCCGAGCCGGCCAGCATCAGCAGGCCGCGGATCGCGAACAGGCTCAGGGAGATGATGACGCAGCCGATGTGCAGGCTGCGGACCAGCAGGTAGTCCATGGGAGTCGAGTCTAGCCGGGCTTGCCGTCGATGCGCGGCGCGAGATAGATGCGGCCGTAGCGCCAGGCCCAGGGCAGCAGGCCGCCCACCCAGGCGAGCACCGAGGCGATCGCCAGGCCCAGGAACCACTCGGGCGCCACGGGAATCACGAGCTCGCTCGCCACGCGCAGCACCGCGGCAAGCTGCACGGCCAGGAAGCAGGCGACCGTGAAGCGATCCATCCACAGCTTCCGGCCCGAGTGGCCCAGCGTCACGCGCGTGGCCATCGCGACCACCAGGCTCGCGAGGAAGCCGATCGCGAGCGCGTGCAGCGGGGCGCGCCCCAGCAGCCAGTCGCCGGTCAGCGTGAAGGAGAGGTCGGCGCCAGCCTGCAGCAGCAGACCGATCGGCAGCCAGAAGTACGCGACGTACAGGGTCCACAGCAGCGGCGTGCTGCGGCTCTTCCAGGCCTGCCAGCGCAGCCCGCCCCACAGCGTCAGCAGCGCGAGCGGCAGGTCGACCAGCCACAGCGCCTCGTAATGGCCGGCGATCGCGACCGCCAGGTGTGCGTAGAAGAGTCCTGCCACCACGAACAGCAGCCAGCGTGGCCGCCACATGACGTAGCCGGGAATGGGACCCTGCGAGAAGAACGGCAGCATGCGGTGGATCACCGCATACACGAGCGGCAGCAACCCGCCCCACAGCGCGGCGCGCAGGCAGGTGTGCATGAGCGTTGCGTTGCCGGTGTAGAAGCCGATGGCGAAGCAGAGCTGGGCCATCGCGCCGACGCCCAGCGCGACTGCCGCGACGGTGCCGTGATCGACGACCTTCTCGGCCTTCAACAGCACCCACAGCAGCACGCCCCAGGCCGCGAGCCAGGCGAAGCTCTGCAGCGTGACCGCCGCGAAGAACAGCGTCGCGTCGCCGTAGAGGCCGGCGAAGCCGAGCACCAGCGCCGCGACGGTCATCGCGAACACCGTGGCATACGCCGGCTTCGGCGGCTCGGGGCCGTTCTGCCAGCGCGGGAAGGTAGTGAACAGGAAACCAAAGATGAACGGGCCGAACAGGCCCCAGGTCATCAACCAGCCATGCACCCAGACGGGCGCCACCTGCACCTGGAGGAAAGACGGTACAGGCAGCGCACGCCCGAGCAGCGTGACGGCCCACCACAGCCCGGACGACGCCGCGGCCAGCATGCCCGCGAAGAACATCATCCGGTGGGGGGCCGCCGTGAGTTGCATGGCTCAGCCGGCCTCGCGGACCGCGCCGTCGGCGGCCGTCAGCTTCGCCTGCTTCGGGGCGAACAGCAGCTTCACCGCCCACAGCGCGAGGATGATGGCACCGGCGGAGAACGCCACGTCACCGGGGATACGCAGCCAGACCAGCGTCTGGATCAGCGGCGAGTACAGGAACTCCGGCGAGCGCGCGAACCAGAAGCCGTGCTCGACCGCCGCCTTGACCTGCAGCAGCGCGACCGGCGCGAGCGAGAACAGCGCCATCGCCATGAGGCCGCCGTTGAGCGTCCAGTAGGCCGCGGCCAGCAGCTTCTCGTCCCACGCCCGCGTGGTGAGCAGGCGCAGGCAGAACAGCATCAGGCCGATGCCGAGCATGCCGTACACGCCGAACAGCGCGGTGTGGCCGTGCAGCGGCGTCGTGTTGAGGCCCTGCATGTAGTACAGCGCGAGCGGCGGGTTGATCAGGAAGCCGAAAAGGCCCGCGCCCACCAGGTTCCAGAACGCCACCGCGACGAAGAACATGAGCGGCCAGCGATAGCGGGCGACCCAGGGCTTCTGCTCGATGTGCGAGTAGGTCTGGTAGGCCTCGAAGCCGATGATCGCCAGCGGCACGATCTCCAGCGCCGAGAACACCGCGCCGAACGCGAGCACCGCCGTCGGCGTTCCCGACCAGTAGAGGTGGTGCAGCGTGCCGAGCACGCCGCCCGACAGGAAGATCGCCGTCGCGAACAGCACGCCGTTGGTGGCGGTCGACGCGCGGACCAGGCCGAGGCGCATGAACAGGAAGGCGATGACCGTGGTCGCGAACACTTCGAAGAAGCCCTCGACCCACAGGTGGACCACCCACCAGCGCCAGTACTCGATCATGGCGAGGTGCGAGTGGCTGCCGTACATGAGGCCTGCGCCATAGAACAGGCCGATGGCGACCACGGACATGAACAGGATCAGCGTCAGCGTCCTGCCCTCGCCCTTGACCGACAGCGCGGGCCACAGCGCGCGGCCCACGAGCGCCAGCCAGATCATGAGGCCGACGAACAGGAACGCCTGCCAGAAGCGGCCGAGGTCCACGTACTCCCAGCCCTGGTGACCGAACCAGAAGTTCATCTCCAGGCCCATGGTCTGGTGCATGACCGAGACCCACTGGCCGGCGAATGCGCCGACCACGATCACGAGCAGCGCGACCCACAGGAAGTTGACGCCGAAGCGCTGGAACGCCGGCTCCTTGCCGGAGACGGCGGGCGCTATGAACAGGCCCGTGCCCAGCCAGGCGGTCGCGATCC
>JADZCS010000185.1 GCA_020851435.1 Gammaproteobacteria bacterium
GCCTGTCGGATCGCGTTCTGGCCCAGGCTCGCGTCCAGCACGAGCATGACCTCGTGCGGCGCGGTGGCATCGAGGCGCGTGAGCACGCGCTTGACCTTGCGCAGCTCGTCCATGAGGTGCGACTGCGTGTGCAGGCGACCGGCGGTGTCGGCGATCAGTACGTCGATGCCGCGCGCCTGCGCGGACTGCAGCGCGTCGAACACGACCGCCGCCGGATCGGCGCCGGTCTGCTGCGCGACGATGGGCACGTCGTTGCGTTCCGCCCAGACCGCGAGCTGCTCGACCGCGGCGGCGCGGAAGGTGTCGCCGGCGGCCAGCATGACCTTGTGGCCATCGCCCTTGAGCCGGCGCGCGAGCTTGCCGATCGTCGTGGTCTTGCCCGAGCCGTTCACGCCCACGACCAGGATCACGTAGGGCTTGCGCGAGGCGTCGATGACCAGCGGCTGTTCGACCGGGCGCAGGATCGCGAGCAGGGCGTCGCGCAGCGCACGGATCAGCGCGTCGACGTCGGCGAGTTCCTTGCGCGCGACCTGCTTGTGCAGCTCGCCCAGGATGGCCGTCGTCGCATCCACACCCACGTCGGCCGACAGCAGCCGCGTCTCGAGTTCCTCGAGCAACTCGTCGTCGATCTTGCGGCCGGGCAGCAGGTCGGAGACCCAGGAACCGCCCTTGACGAGCTTCTGCTTGAGGCGCGAGAAGAAGCCGCCGTTGCCGGCAGTCGGGGAATCGGAGTCGGCGCGGCGTCCAAACATCGGGCGGGGTGTCCTCGCGATCGGGCCGCATTGTACCCCACAAAAAAGGGGCCGCCCGAAGGCGGCCCCTGATCACATCGAAGTTCCCCGGGCAGGGCCGGGGAAACCAGCTTACTGCTGCAGCAGCGAGGAGGTCACTATCTGGAAGGCAGCGCCCCCGGAGGCGGCAAGCGATACGGCGTGCGTCTGCATCTCCTGCGTCGCCGCGACGCTGCCGAACGGGCTCAGCAGCGAACTGTGAGTCGGTCCGAGGCCCGCCACGTCCGCGGCCGTCGCGGACTGGCCGGACAGGAAGGTCACATACCGCGGCGCGCCGGCGGCGACCGCCTGCAGGCCCGCCGTCGCAGCCTTGGTGGCGCCGGACGTGTAGATCAGGTAGTCGTTGGTACCGTTCGGCACGACCTTGTCGTTGATGACCTTGGTCAGCAGCGTCGGCTTGGCCGCCACGATGGTGCCGATGAAGTTGGCCGGATCGCCCGGGTCATAGGCTGCCTGCAGTTCGCGGAAGTATTGCGAGTACAGCGCGTTGGTCGGTACCAGCAGCGGGTTGGCAGCCGCAAGGCCGGCATTGATGCGGCCCGCGAAGGACGGCGAAGTGCGCAGGATCATGGGCAGCGGCGCGCCCGGCACGTTCAGGTAGGCGCTCTTGATGGCCGCGCAGATGCAGATCGAGCCGGCGATGCCGCCCAGCGAGATGCCGGAGTAGTGGATCTGCGTGGCGTCAACGTCGCCGGTGCCGTCGCCGTCGAGGTCGAGGTTGTTGGCGGCCAGCGACTTTGAGAGCGTGATCAGGTCGGAAGCCGTCTGGCGCAGGCCGTCGCGCGACATGAGCGGCGAACCCACGGTCGAGGTGCCCGTCTGGTGGGCGATGTTGATGGCCCAGGCGCCGGACGCGTCGATCACGCCATCGGGCGTGCTGGCGCCGCTGCCGTTGTTCATGTAGTCGACATCGAACGTGCGCTCGCGAGCGGTGGCGCTCGGGCCGTACAGGGCGTTGTAATTCGGGTTGTCAGGGCCGGCGTAGAGCGGGTTCGTCTTGCTCGTGACGCCATGCATCACCTGGTCGATGGCAATGACGGCGAATCCGGCCCGCGCGTAGGAATCGGCGATCGCCACGGTGCTGGTGCGGTCGCTCCCGAGACCGTGCATGAAGATCACGATCGGCCAGCCGTTGGCCGGCTTCACGCCGCCGCTCGGCGAGTTGCCGTTCGGCTTGAAGATCAGCGTCGGGATCTTCAGGTCCGCGGTCTTGGCCGGCAGCGGGTTGAAGCGCGTGATGTCGCGGCTTGCGGCCGAGATGCCCGGCACGGTCGAGGCATTGGCCGCCTTCCAGTACTTGCTGAGCGGTGCAGTCGGATCGGCGGCGCTCGGCGGGGTCAGGAAGTACGGTAGCTGCACCGTGCCGGCGTAGACGTCCGCGCAGCCCGCGCAGGCCGGATTGGCCGGGAAGCCGCCAGCAGCGAGCAGGGCCGTAGTGTTCAAGCCGGTCGGCACGGCGGTCATCGGCTGCGCCGTATTGGCGGCAACGAGCGCCAGCAGCGAGTCACGGGTGGACTGGGTCGTGAAGCTGTACGACACGATGACGTTGGCCGGGTTGACCGTGGCCGGCGCCGGCAGGCGCGCGCCGGTGCCGAGGTGCGCGTAGGTCAGGCGGCAGATGCTGTTGAGCGTGGCATTGGTGATGCCCGGGCAGGTCGGCGAGTACGTGGCCGGGTTGTTCGGCGGCGTCTGCGCGCGCGTGAGCTCGGCGATCGCCTCGTTGCGCACCGTCATGTAGTCGTTGTCGGGCGTCGACGCGACGTTGCTGGTGTTGAGGATGCCGTTGGTCACGAGCACCACGTAGCCGATGCCGCAGATGGCCGTCGTGGGCAGCGGCGAGGGGCAGTAGACGCCAGTGCTGGGGTTCAGCGGCTTGAGCCACTGGATCTCGACTTCCGTGCCGCCCGTGTCGGTTTCCGGCGCGAGGCGCACGCTGTAATCGACGCCCGGGGAGAGGATCGGGTTCGCGCCGCGCAGCGGGCTGGTGGCCACCGGCGCATACACGCCAGAGGACTGGCGCAGCATGATCATCTCGACGACGCGCACGTTGCTGTTGAGCATGGTCGCGTCATTCTTGACCGCCTGGCTGAAGCGGAAAACGCTGCTCGCCGTAGTCGAGAAACCATCGAGCTGGTTCATCGTCACACGGCCCGGGTACACCGTTGTGGACGGGATGTTCAGCGTGCCGTCGTCGCTGCCGTTGAAATACAGGTCGGTCGGGTACGGGAAGATGCCGCCGCCGGCGACGAAGAGCGCCTTGAAGCTGCCCACGCCCGCGACGGTCGCAGGAATCGATCCTGAGCCGTTGTTGGCGGCGGGGTTTGTGGGCCCGATGCCAGGGCTGTTCGAAGACGAACCGGAGGAACAACCTCCGATCAACAAGCACGCGGCGGTCGCCGCAGCAGCAAGACGAATCCTCATGACGGACGCTCCAGCAAGTACGTTGAGCCAGCCACGATGTAAGAGGCCAACTGGCGCGTATGATCGCGCTCTAGTCGTGACGCGAAGTCTCGCTGCCCCCTACCCCGAGCCGTAGTGTAGCCGACCGCGCGAAGTTGCAGGAATCTCCGTTTGCAAAAGCCAAATCGCAACGCACTGCAAAAAAACGGACCCCCCGGGGCAGGCGTGCGCCACGAGGTGCGCATCGTCGGCGGTCGCTGGCGCGGGCGCAGGCTGCATTTCCCCACCGGCACCACCATCCGGCCGACGCCGGACCGCGTGCGCGAAACGCTGTTCAACTGGCTGCAGCCGATGATCGTGGGGGCGCGCTGCCTCGATGCATTTGCGGGCAGCGGCGCGCTGGGATTCGAGGCGCTGTCGCGCGGCGCGGCCACGGCCGTGCTCGTGGAGAACGACCGGGCCGTCGTCCGTTACCTGCGCGAAGTCGCGGCTCTGCTGGGCGCCGACAGCGCGCGGATCGTCGAGGCCGACGCGCTGGCCTTCCTGGGCCGGCCCGCCGAAGCCTTCGACCTGGTGTTCCTCGACCCGCCCTTTACCGCCGGGCTGATGCCCGCGCTGCTCGGCCGCCTGGCCAAGGGCGGGTGGCTGGCGCCAGGCGCCTTCGTTTACCTCGAATCTCCGGCAGCCGAGGGAGAGCCGGCGCTGCCGCCGGGCTGGACGCTGCATCGTTCCAAGCGGGCGGGCGAGGTGGGCTATCATCTGGCCCGGGTGCCGGCCGCGACGGGCGATGCCGGCCAGGACGAGCCTTGAACAGCAAACGCCACGCCCTCTATCCCGGCACCTTCGACCCGATCACCAACGGGCACAGCGACCTGTTGCGCCGGGCCTCCACGATCTTCGACCGCCTGGTCATCGCGATCGCGGCCAACCCGAACAAGGAGCCGATGTTCCCGCTGGAGGCGCGCGTGGAAATGGCGCGACGCGTGCTGGCCGACGTGCCTAACGTCGAGGTGCTGGGCTACACGGGCCTGACCGTCGAGTTCGCGCGCCAGGTGAACTGCCACGTGGTGATCCGCGGCCTGCGTGCCGTGTCGGATTTCGAGTTCGAGTTCCAGCTCGCCAACATGAGCCGCCACCTCGCGCCCGAGGTCGAGACCGTGTTCATGACGCCGCAGGAGCAGTTCACCTTCATCTCGTCCACGCTCGTGCGCGAGATCGCCACGCTCGGCGGGGACGTCAGCGAGTTCGTACACCCGGTGGTCGCCGAGGAACTGCGCCTGCGCGCGCCGCTGTTCCGGCGCAACGCGCCGGGCTGATCCCGCTCAGCGCTGGCAGTTGGGGCACCAGTAGGTCGAGCGTTGCCCCATGACCGCCTGGCGTATGGGCTTGCGGCACTTGCGGCAGGGCTTGCCGGCCCGCTCGTAGACGTACAGCTTCTGGCGGAAATAGCCGGGGCTGCCGTCGGCGCCCACATAGTCGCGCAGCGTCGTGCCACCCACCTCGATCGCCTCGCCGAGCACCGCCTGTATCGCGCGCGCCAGCACGGCCATGCGCGCGCGGCTGACCCTGCCCGCGGCGAGTCCCGGGCGGATGCCCGCGCGGAACAGCGCCTCGCTCGCATAGATGTTGCCGACGCCCACGACCACGTGCGCGTCCATGATGAACTGCTTGATCGCGACGCGGCGGCCGCGCGCGCGATGCCACAGGTGGTCGCCGTCGAAGCCCGGCTCGAGCGGCTCCGGCCCCAGCGTCTTCAGCAGCTCGTGCTCGCCGGGATCGCCCTCGACCCAGTGCATGCTGCCGAAGCGCCGTGGATCGTTGAAGCGCAGGCACTGTCCGCTGTCCAGCACGAGGTCGACGTGGTCGTGCACGAACGCCGGCGTGTCGGCCGGCAGCACGCGCAGGCTGCCCGACATTCCCAGGTGGATCAGCAGCGTGCCGGCGTCGGTGCCGACCAGCAGGTACTTGGCGCGTCGCGTGACCGCGCGCACCCGCCGTCCCGCGAGCCGCGACTCGAATCCCGCCGGCAAGTGCCAGCGCAGCCGCCGGTTGCGCACGACGGCGCGCTCGATGCGATGGCCCGTGAGCCACGGCTCGATGCCGCGTCGCGTCGTTTCTACCTCTGGCAGTTCCGGCATCGGCTCAGTAGCGCCAGCTGCGCGTGTCGGCGCCCGCTGGCGCGGTCTTGAGCATGCGCTCGACCGCCCAGGGCAGGACCATCTGCGGATAGCGCAGGCGCGCGTAGGCATTGCTGCGCGTGTGGTCGCCGTTCCAGCAGTGCTCGTCGCGGTCGCCGTAGTCGACCACGGCGTCGGCCGGCGGGCTCGCGCTGCGCAGGAACTTCTCGACCTCGTACACGGCGTTGTTGAGGTAGTAGTTGTCCATGTCGCCCACGTAGATGCGCAGCTTGCCGTTGAGCTTCGGACCCAGGCGCAGCCAGTCGCGCTCGAGGATGTGCGAGAGGTCGTAGTTCTCGCGCCAGTACGCGGCCGTGACCGGGTCGATCTCGCCCGTCAGCCGGTCCCAGATGCGGCGCGGATAGCCGTCGTCGCCGACCGGCGAATAGACGGATTCCCAGACGTCCCACTGGTCGCCCGAGCGGCCGTGCGTGCCCAGCGCGAGTTCGTAGTGATTCATCTGTTCGAGCGTCGTGTCGATGTGGCCCAGCCAGTTGCGGTGGCCCGGCCGCGGCGTGCGCTTGAACGCGTTGGGCATGTAGTAGGCGTTCTTGTCCGAATAGATGTCGACGACCGTGTAGTGGCGGAAGTCGATCGGGTCGGGGCAGGCGATCCACGCGCCGTTGTAATCGTCCGGATAGAACATCTGCACGGCCATGGCTTCCCAGCCGCCGGTCGAGCCGCCGAACACGAAGCGCGCCCAGCCCTGGCCGATGCCGCGGAAGCGCTTCTCGATTTCCGGGATCAGTTCCTGCTGGATCGCGTCGCCGTAGGGCCCGTTGTTGGCCGAGTTCACCGCGTAGGAGTCGTCGTAGAACGGCGTCGCGTGCTGGATCTGCACCATCAGCACGCGCGGGAAACCCTTGCCGGTCCAGGCCTGGTAGAGCTCCCAGCCCAGTTCCTGCTGGATGCGGTTGTAGCCCTTGAGCTTGAAGCGATCCGAGTAGTCGGGCTTCAGCTTCGGGTCCGGCGGCAGTTCGCGCCAGTTGTCCGGCTCGTCGGGAAAGTGGCCGTGGTTGATGACCAGCGGGTAGCGCGCGTCCGGGTGCTCGTCGAAGCCCCAGGGCAGCGTGACGAAGGCCGCGAGATACATGTCGCGACCCCAGAACTTCGACAGCAGCTCGCTGCGGATGCGCAGGTACTTGACGTACTTCGTCTCCTGGAACTCGGGGACCGGCGGGATCTGCTGGTCGAGCGCGAGCGAGATCGTGCCGCCGGCGCCGGGATTCCAGGAGATCTCGCGCGGCACGGAGTACAGGTTGCCGGGCTTGCGGTTCCACACCTGGCCCTCACCCTTGTCCGGCGCGAGCTTCACGACGTGGCCATCCCCGCGGTGGAAGGTCTCGTAGCGGTTCAGCACGGCCTGCACGCGGTACTTGCCGGCAGGAAGTTCCTTGAGCGAGCGCAGCGGAAAGCCGAAGGCGCGCGCGTCGAGGCGGCGGGTGTCGCCGGGCTTCCAGGCCTCGACGTCCACGCCGAAGAACGGGATCGCCTCCGCGCCCCAGCCGACCTGGAAGCGCGGTTCCGCGGTTCTCGCGGCCTCGGTCCCCGATGGCGCCAGGATCACGAGCAGCCGGCCGTCGACGGGCCCAGCCGCGCGCCCGGCGGGCAGGTTCACGCTGAACTGAGGGGCGGCGACGGCCGCAGTGGAAGCGAGCAGCGTGCAGGCCGCGATCGGCAGCAGCCAGCGATGCAGGGGTGTGGTCATGCGCCTGTTCCCGGAAGGGGTGAGGCGCCTACGGTGCTGCCCGGCGGGCGGAGTGTCAAACCCGCGCCAACGAAAAAGGCCCGCGTTGCGGCGGGCCTTCTCGGTTCCAACACTCCGGCCAGGCCGGGGTGCGGATTACTTGATCTTGGCTTCCTTGTACGCCACGTGCTTGCGCACGACCGGATCGTACTTCGACACTTCCATCTTCTCGGGATGGAGGCGCTTGTTCTTGGTGGTCGTGTAGAAGTGGCCGGTACCGGCGGACGACACGAGCTTGATCTTGTCGCGCATGACTGTGCTTCCTTAAACGTGCGTGCCGGCGGCCCGCAGGTCGGCCAGCACTGTGTCGATGCCCTTCTTCTCGATGGTGCGCATGCCGCGCGTCGAGACCTTCAGGGTGACCCACTTCTTCTCGCTCTCGACCCAGAAACGCTGCACGTGCAGGTTCGGCAGGAAGCGACGACGCTTCTTGATGTTCGAGTGCGACACCTTGTTGCCTGTCGCCGGACCTTTGCCGGTGACCTGACAGACTCGCGACATGACCGTTACTCCGCTGGGCGCGCGTAGTGGCGGGACGCCAATACGGCTGCTCCGTAAAAGAGCCGCGTATTAAACACGCGCGTCGCGGCAAAGGCAAGCAAAAGCCCTGAACGCGTCTGGAGGGTGGGGTGTCCTTATAGTAACTTCAATATAAACAATAAGTTATCAAATAAGCCCGCGCTCGGCCAGCGACACGCAGGCGCAGTCGCCCACGATCAGGTGGTCGAGCACGCGGATGTCGACCAGGGCCAGCGCATCCCGCAGGCGCACGGTGATGATCTCGTCGGCCTGGCTGGGCTCTGCGACGCCCGAGGGGTGGTTGTGGGCCAGGATCACCGCGGTGGCGTTGCGGGCGATGGCCTGCTTGACCACTTCGCGCGGGTGAACGCTCGCGCCGTCGACCGTGCCGCGGAACAGTTCCTCGAAGCTGATCAGGCGGTGGCGGCTGTCCAGGAACAGGCAGCAGAACACCTCGTGCTCGCGGTCGCGCAGCCGGGCCGTCAGGTAGTCGCGCGCGGCGCGCGGGCTGGCCAGGGCCGGGCCCAGGGTCAGCCGCTCCAGGTGGTGCCGGCGCACGAGTTCCAGCGCCGCCTGCATTTCGGCCCAGCGCGCGGGCCCCATGCCGCGGTGCCGGCACAGCGCGTTGCGGCCGGCCGTCAGGACCCCGCGCAGCGAGCGGAATTCCGTGAGCAGCGACCTCGCCAGGTCGAGCGCGCTCGTGCCGCTGACGCCGTGGCGCAGCATCACGGCCAGCAGTTCCGCCTCGGACAAGGTCTCCGCCCCGCGGCTCAGGAGCTTCTCGCGGGGACGTTCGGTCTCGGGCCAGTCGCGAATGTGCATGGGTGCCTCCGTGGCCTACTGTGCCGGCTCCGGCGCGGCTTTCCGACCGGCGAAAGCGGCGGGTTCTCGCAGTAATCCGCGGCATGGGCTCAGAACGCTCGGTTATTGCTTTTTGCCTTCCCCTGCACGTTCCGCATAATGGCCCGATGAGTGACCATTCCCCGCGTGTCCTGCTCGGCGTCACCGGCGGCATTGCCGCCTACAAGTCGCCCGACCTCGTTCGCCGCCTGCGCGAGCAGGGCATCGAGGTGCAGGTCGTGATGACCGAGGGCGCGAAGCAGTTCATCACGCCGCTCACGCTGCAGGCCGTGTCGGGCCGGCCGGTGCGGGATTCGCTGTGGGATCGCGCGGCCGAGGCCGCCATGGGTCACATCGAACTCGCGCGCTGGGCGGATCTCGTCATCGTCGCGCCGGCGTCGGCCGACTTCCTCGCGCGGCTGTCGCAGGGCGAGGCCGGCGACCTGCTCGCGACCATCTGCCTGGCCACGTCGGCGCCCATCCACGTCGCGCCCGCGATGAACCGGCTCATGTGGGCCAGCGAGGCCACGCAGGCGAACGTGCGGAAGCTGCGCGAGCGCGGCGTGACGCTGCACGGACCCGGCGTCGGTGAGCAGGCCTGCGGCGAGACCGGCGAGGGCCGGATGCTCGAGCCGGCCGAACTCGCGGCGGCCGTGGCCAGCCGCCTCGCGGCCAACGATGCGCTCGCGGGCCTGAAGGTCGTGGTCACCGCCGGCCCCACGCGCGAGAAGCTCGACCCGGTGCGGTTCATCTCCAACCGCAGTTCCGGAAAGATGGGCTACTCCGTGGCGCAGGCCGCGAGCGAGGCGGGGGCGCGGGTCGTCCTCGTCAGCGGACCGGTCAATCTCGCGTCGCCGCCCGGCGTGCGGCGCGTGTCGGTGGAGAGCGCAGCCGAGATGCATGCGGCCGTGCATGCCGAGATCGGCGACGCCGACGTGTTCATCGGCTCCGCCGCGGTGGCCGACTACACGCCGCAGTCCGTGTCGGCGCAGAAGATCAAGAAGCGCGACGACTCGATGCGCCTCGAACTCGTGAAGGCGCCGGACATCCTGGCCTCGGTCGCGGCGCTCGCGCGCCGGCCCTTCGTGGTCGGCTTCGCCGCCGAGACCGAACGCGTCGAGGAGCACGCGCGCGACAAGCTCGTGCGCAAGCGGCTGGACCTCATCGCGGCCAACCAGGTCGGCGAGGGTCTCGCCTTCGACCGCGAGGACAACGCCCTCACCGTGCTGTGGGACGGCGGCCGCCAGGAACTGGGCAGCTGCAACAAGCTCGACCTGGCGCGGCGGCTGGTCGCGCACATCGCCGAGGCGCGCCGGGTGTCGCTGGCACGCTGACGCCCGCTACAATCGCGGCATGCGCCCACTCAAAGTACGGATCCTGGACCCGCGCGTCGGGTCACTGTTCCCCCTTCCCCATTACGCCACCGACGGCAGCGCGGGCCTGGACCTGCGCGCCTGCGTCGACGCGCCGCTGCGGCTGGAGCCCGGGAAGGTGTCGCTGGTGCCTACGGGCCTGGCGATCCACCTCGACGATCCGGGGCTGGCAGCCGTGCTGCTGCCGCGCTCCGGGCTGGGCCACAAGCACGGCATCGTGCTGGGCAACCTCGTGGGCCTCATCGATTCCGACTACCAGGGTCAGGTGATGGTCTCGGTGTGGAATCGCGGCACGGAGGGTTTCACGATCGAGCCGGGCGAGCGCATCGCGCAGCTCGTGGTCGTGCCGGTCGTGCAGGTGAAGCTGGAGGTCGTCGACGACTTCGCCGAGTCGTCGCGCGGCGCGGGCGGTTTCGGCAGTTCCGGCCGGGGCTGAGCCCGGTTCACCGCGCCGGCGGCTTGGCGGGCGCCGGGGCGGCCTTTGCCGGAGCCGGCTTTGCCGGTGCTGTGGCAGCCGGCGCATCGGCAGCCGGCGCAGCCGTCGCCGGTTTCGCGTCTGTCTTGATGCCCCTCAATTCCTTGTAGCGCGCGATGTCGCGCTCGAACTGCGCCTGCAGCGTCGCGCGGTCGGCCTGCTTCTTCTGCAGGTTGGCCTGCTGCGTGCGGATGTCGGCTTCGCTGCGCGCGATGTCGGCGGCCGTGTCCGGGGGCACCGGCTCGGCGGCGGGATCGCGGTTGTAGGGCTTGTACTTCGAGGCCTGGCTCAGCTGCTGGCCGTGCTTGAGGCGAAGCTGCGACAGGTATTGCTGCTGGACGCGGATCTGGCTGTCGATGAGGTCCAGCCGCCGGTCGCGCAGGGCCTCGATCTCCTGCACCGACAGGTAGGTCTGCAGCAGGACGCGGTCGCGCTGGCGCTGCTGGGCGATGTCCTTCTGCTTCTGCTCGAATTCCTGGCGGGTGCGCGCCTCTTCGGGCGTCTCGTTGCCCTCGATGCGGCTGACCGCGACGCCCTGGCGATTCAGGACCTCGCTGTCCTGCGTGGCGTACTCCGGCGGGATGCTGTCGCCGTAATGGACCTGCCCCTTGTCGTCCACCCAGCGGTAGACCTTCTTGGCCTGGGCCTCGGCGATGCCCGCGCCCGCGATGCCGATCGCGAGGAACACGGCTGCCGCGGCGATCCACCTTGAACTGCGCATCTGGACTCGCCCTCCTGGACCTGGGCTTATTGTGCGCCGCTCCGGAGCGCACGCAAGGGTACGGAGTCTCAGACCCCGTACTCCGCCCGGTAGTTCCGGCAACGCGCCAGTTCGTCGGCCCGGCCGGCGCGTTCCAGGTGAACGAGCAGGTCGGCCAGCGTGATGATGCTGACGACGGGCAGGCCGAAATCGCGCGCCACTTCCTGGACGGCCGACAGCGCGCCCTGGCCACGCTCCTGCCGGTCGAGCGCGATCACCACGCCGGCGGGCTGGGCGCCCTGGGCGCGGATGATCTCGACCGATTCGCGGATGGCGGTGCCCGCGGTCATCACGTCGTCGACGATCAGCACGCGGCCCTTGAGCGGCGCGCCGACGATGCTGCCGCCCTCGCCATGGTCCTTGGCTTCCTTGCGGTTGAAGGCGAATGGCAGGTCGCGGGCGTGGTGGTCGGCCAGCGCGCCGGCGGTGGTGGTCACCAGCGGGATGCCCTTGTAGGCGGGGCCGAACAGCATGTCGGTCTCGATGCCCGAAGCCGCGATTGCCGAGGCGTAGTGACGGCCGAGGGCCGCGATGGCGCCGCCCGTGTTGAACAGGCCGGCATTGAAGAAATAGGGGCTGATGCGGCCGGACTTGAGCTTGAACTCACCGAAACGCAGGACCTGGCAGGAGAGCGCGAGCTCGATGAACTGCTGCTTGTAGGCTTGGGTCATGGCGGTACCTTCGGCATGCGGGGCGCGGACATTCTCACCCGCGCCCGGCCAGCGTCAACCCCGTATGATGTCGGCCGCAGGAACACCCGATGCGCATACTGACCCTCAACTGCAACGGCATACGCTCAGCCGCCCGCAAGGGCCTGTACGACTGGCTGCCTGCCCAGCAGGCCGATTTCGTGTGCCTGCAGGAAACCAAGGCCCAGGAACACCAGCTCGACCACGAGCACTTCCGGCCGGCCGACTATCACTGGCACTACTTCGACGCCGAGAAGAAGGGCTACGCCGGCACCGCCGTGTACTCGCGCGTGAAGCCCGACCGCGTGATCCGCGGCTTCGGCGTCGACGAGTTCGACCGCGAAGGCCGCTACCTGGAAGTGCAGGTGGGCAATCTGTCCGTGGTCTCGCTGTACCTTCCCTCCGGATCGTCGGGCCCGGAGCGCCAGGCCTCGAAGTTCAGGTTCCTCGAGGCGTTCCTGCCGCACCTGGCGAAGCTGCAGCGCCGCAAGCGCGACTACGTGCTGTGCGGCGACTGGAACATCGCCCACAAGCCCATCGACCTGCGCAACTGGAAGGCCAACCACAAGAACTCCGGCTTCCTGCCCGAGGAACGCGCCTGGCTCGACGACATCTACGACCGCCAGGGCTGGATCGATACCTTCCGCGAGGTGAACCAGGAACCGGACCAGTACACCTGGTGGTCGAACCGCGGCCAGGCCTGGGCCAAGAACGTCGGATGGCGCCTCGATTACCAGGTGGCGAGCGCCGGACTGCGCGGCCGGGCGCGCGCCGTGTCGATCTACAAGGAGCAGCGCTTCTCCGATCACGCGCCGCTCACCATCGACTACGAGTACGCCGGATGAGGCACGCATGACCGCGCCGGCTGGCGGCTGGCGGCAGGCGATCTCGAATCCCCGCGTCGTCGCGGCGATGACCCTGGGTTTCGCCTCTGGCCTGCCGTTCAACCTGCCCCAGGGCACGCTGCAGGCCTGGCTGTCGACGCTCGACATCGACCTCAAGACCATCGGCTGGTTCACGCTCGCGAGCGCGCCCTATACCTTCAAGTTCCTGTGGGCGCCGTTCGTCGATCGCTACGCGCTGCCGTTCCTGGGCCGCCGCCGCGGCTGGATCACGCTGTTCCAGGCGCTGCTGGCGCTGGCCATCGGCGCGCTGGGCCTGCAGTCGCCCGGCGAGGCGATCTACGCCGTCGGCGCGCTGGCGCTGTTCGTCGCGTTCCTGTCGGCCTCGCAGGACATCGTGATCGACGCGTACCGCACGGACACGCTGCGCCCCGAGGAACGCGGCATCGGCTCGACCGTGACCCAGCTCGGCTGGCGCCTGGCGTCGGTGGTATCAGGCGCGATCGCGCTCGTGATGTCGGACCTGGTCGGCTGGCGCAACACCTACCTCGCGATGGCGGCGCTCATGGCGGCGACGGCGCTGTTCACGCTGTTCGCGCCCGAGCCCGAGCGGCGCATCGTCCCGCCGCGCACGCTCGCCGAGGCGGTCACCGGGCCGCTGCGCGAATTCATGTCGCGGCCCGGCGCCTGGGCGATGCTCGCGCTGATCATCCTCTACAAGTTCGGTGACGCCTTCGCGCTGTCGCTGTCCACGGCCTTCCTCATCAAGGGCGTCGGCTTCAGTGCGACCGAGGTCGGCGCGATCTCGAAGACCACGAACCTCGTCGCCACGATCTTCGGCACGGTCGCGGGCGGCGTGCTGTTCGTGCGCCTGGGCCTGTTCCGCTCGCTGATGGTGTTCGGCCTGCTGCAGGCGGTCACGAACCTGCTCTACGCCCTGCTGGCCTCTGCCGGGCGTGACATGGGGCTGATGGTCGTGGCGGTCGGCTTCGACAATTTCGCCGGCGGCATGGGCGCGGCCGCATTCGGCGCTTTCGTGATGGCGCTGTGCGACGCGCGCTTCAGCGCGTTCCAGTTCGCGCTGCTGTCCTCGCTGTCCACCATCGCGCGCAGCTTCCTGGGTCCGCTCGCGGCGGTTCTGGTCGAGGGCGGCCGCTTCACCGGCACCCTGTTCGGCGTCGAGCTGCTGGGGTTCACGGCGGCGCCGCTGGGCTGGCAGAACTTCTTCGTCGTGACGTTCTTTACGGCACTGCCCGGGCTCGCGCTGCTGTGGTGGTTGCGCGCGCGCGTGCGGGCGGTCGACGGCGGCTAGCGATGCGCGAGATCGACCTCGAGCGCGTCATCTGCGCCCTGGGCGAACTGGAGGGCGGCGATGCGCGCGCCTTCACGCTGGGCGAGGGCAGCTGGCCGCTGCGGGGGCTGGTGCTGAAGCGTGGCGGCGAGGTGCGCGCCTACGTGAACTGGTGCCCGCACGCGGGGCACGCGCTGAACCTCCAGCCGAACCGCTTCATGACGGAAGACCGCGCGCTGCTGCTGTGTCATTCGCACGGCGCGCTGTTCGATCCTGCAACGGGCTTCTGCATCGCCGGTCCCTGCGCGGGCAAGTCGCTGCGCGAGGTGCCGGTGATCGTCGAGTCCGGCTATGTGCTGCTCGCCGACGGCGTGGATCCCGCCAGCCTGATGCCCTAGCGGCTGCCCGCTAGCGGCGCTGGAAGGCGAGGTCGAATACCTCGTGCCCCAGTCGCTGGCCGCGGCGCTCGAACTTGGTTTCCGGGCGTTCGGCGGGCCGGGCGATGTAGTCGCCCGAGGGCGATGTATTCACGAAATCCGTACTCGCGCCCAGCACCTCGAGCATGTGGGCGGCGTAAGGCGCCCAGTCGGTCGCCAGCCGGAACATTCCGCCCGGCCTGAGGCGGCTCGCCACCAGCGCGACGAACGGCGGCTGCACGATGCGGCGCTTGTGGTGGCGCTTCTTGGGCCAGGGGTCGGCGAAGTACAGCAGCAGCTCGTCGAGGCTGCCGGCCGGCAGCTGGTGCTGCAGAACCTCGACGGCGTCGTGGTTGCTCACGCGCACGTTCGTCAGCGCGCCGGCCTCGATGCCGAGCAGGCAATGGCCGATGCCGGGGCGATGCACCTCAATGCCCAGGAAGTCCGCGTCGGGCCTTCGCGTCGCGAGTTCGACCAGCGTTTCGCCGTCGCCGATGCCGACCTCGAGGATGCGTGCGGCGCGGCGCCCGAACACCTGGTCCAGGTCCAGCGGCGCGGGCTTGTAGCCGATGCCTAAGCTCGGCCACAGCTCGGCGAGCGCGCGTTCCTGGGCGCGCGTAATGCGGCCCTGGCGCATCACGAAACTCCTGATCGCGCGCTTTTCCGGGGTGCCGGTGTCGGAATCGTCCTGCTGCACGGGGGGCTCCGTTCGAGGGGCGGCAGTATACCCGTCGCGCTCAGGTCATCAGCAGGTCCGGTCCCAGGTCGGCGACGCTTGCCGAGCCCGTCAGCGCCAGCACGCGGTCGAACTCGTCGGCCAGCAGCGCCAGCGCGTGGCGCACGCCCGGCTCGCCGCCCGCCGCGAGGCCGTACAGTGCTGCGCGGCCCACGATCACGGCCTCGGCGCCCAGCGCGACCGCGCGCGCGATGTCGGCGCCGCGGCGCACGCCGCCGTCGACGATGATCGAGGCGCGGCCGCCGATCGCGCGCGCCACTTCGGGCAGCGCGTCGATGGCGCTGATCGCGCCGTCGAGCTGGCGGCCGCCATGGTTCGACAGCACCACGCCGTCGGCGCCCAGCGCCACGGCGCGTTCGGCATCGTCGGCGCGCAGCACGCCCTTGAGCAGCAGCCGGCCTTTCCAGCGCTCGCGGAAGCGGCCGAGGTCGTCCCAGGTCAGCGCGGGATCGAACATCTTCTGCGCGACGAAGGGGCCGGCCGGACGGCCGGGGCCCAGCGCCTGCTGCACGTTGACGAACTCGGGGCGCGCGGTCATGACCGTGGCGATCCAGCGCGGGTGCAGGAACACGTCGAGTAGCGTCGGCAGCGTGAACTGCTGCTTTGGCAGCAGGCCGGAGCGCCAGTCACGCTCGCGCTTGCCGGCCACCGGGAAGTCGCAGGTGATCACCAGGGTCTCGTAGCCGGCCGCCGCGGCACGGTCGATGAGGGTGTCGGTGACGGCCCTTTCCGCGAACACGTAGGCCTGGAACCATAGCCGGCCCGGGGCTTCGCGGGCGACGTCGGCGATGGCCGCGCTCGAGGGTGTCGGCAGCACGAACGGCAGGCCGGCTGCGGTGGCGGCGCGTGCCATGGCGAGGTCGCCGTGACGCGCGCAATAGCCTGCCAGCGTCACCGGGCCGATGATCACGGGCAGGGCCGCGGGCAGCCCGAGGATGAGGGTGGACGCGTCGCGCTGCGAGACGTCGCGCATGACCCGCGGGCGGAAGCGGAGGCGCTCGAAAGCGTCGCGATTGTGGCGCAGCGTGAGTTCGTCCTCGGCGCCGCCGTCGACAAAGTCGAACACGAAGCGCGGCAGGCGCTTCCGGGCGAGGACCCGCAGGTCCTCGATGTTCACGGCGCGCCGCAGCGATCCGTCCGTGGATGCAGTCATTGTCTCAGCGCTCTGCCAGCAGCTTGCGCCGTGCCGCGGCGATCACGGCCTTCTGCGCCTCGTCCGGCTCCGGGTGCTCCAGCCCGAGCTCGCGAATCGAGGTGGCCACGATGGTCGAGACGATCGCGCGTGTCATGAACTTGTGGTCGGCCGGCACCACGTGCCAGGGCGCCCACTCGGTGCTGGTTGCGGACAGCATGTCGCTGAATGCCTCCTGGTATTCGTCCCAGTGCGCGCGCTCGGCGATGTCGGCGCTGGAGAACTTCCAGTTCTTGTCTGGATTCTCCAGCCGCTCGAGGAAGCGGCGCTTCTGCTCCTTCTTCGAGACGTTGAGCAGGAACTTGAGCACCACCGTGCCGTTGGTCACGAGGTGCTTCTCGAAGGCGTTGATGTCGTCGTAGCGGGCCTTCCAGAAGGACTTGTCGCGCTTGCCCGGCGGCAGCCGCTGACGCTCGAGGAACTCGGGGTGCACGCGCACCACCAGCACTTCCTCGTAGTACGAGCGGTTGAAGATGCCGATGCGGCCGCGCTCGGGCACGCGGCTGGAGTAGCGCCACATGAAGTGGTGGTCGAGTTCCTCGTCCGAGGGCGTCTTGAAGGCGAAGACCTGGCAGCCCTGCGGGTTGACGCCCGACATCACGTGCTTGATCACGCCGTCCTTGCCGGCCGCGTCGAGCGCCTGGAACACCAGCAGCACCGCGCGCGAATCGCTGGCCCACAGCAGTTCCTGGGCCTTGGCCAGTTCCCGCCGGTTGACCTCCAGCAGCGCCTCGGCGCGCTCCTTGACCAGGATCGCGTCTCCATTCTTACCCTCGATGGCGCTGGTCCAGCCGGGGTCGTAGTCCTTGAGGCGGACCCTGCGGCCGGCCGGTACGCGACACGCCTTGATGACCTGCTTGTAGCTGAGTTCCATGGCGCCTCCCCTTGGCTGATGCCTGATTATCTGACGACCGCGGGAGGTCCGGCATCGCGGCCACTACGTGCTGGCCCGGCTTGCGGAAGCCCGGCGTTGTACGACTGCATTTCCGGCTCGCGGTCGCTACATTGTCGGGGTGGATGCATGGGAGTGGTGGACTTGCAGAGAGTACTGAGCCTGAAGGGCGGCCGGAATTTCCGTGACCTGGGGGGCTATGCGACGGCCTGCGGGCGATCGGTGCGCTGGCGCATGCTGTTCCGTACCGGCGTGCTCAGTCAACTGACCGAGGACGATCACGGCACCTTGATGCCGCTGGGCATACGTTGCGTCGTCGATTTCCGGACCCTTGCCGAACGCGAGCGCGAACCCGCGCGCTGGCCTGCCGGCGACACGCTCGTACAGTCCTGGAACTACGACGAGCAGGTCATCGAGCTCAGGCAATACTTCAGCGGCGCCCAGGTCACGCCCGAGGTCGCATTCGAGGCGATGTGCGGGTTCTATCGGACCCTGCCGCACCAGCTGGCGGACCAGTTCGCCGGGCTGTTCGAGGCGCTGGCCGGGGCGCAGCTGCCGCTGGTGTTCGGATGTTCGGCCGGAAAGGACCGCACGGGCATCGCGGCGGCGCTCGTGCTCACGAGTCTCGGCGTGCCCTGGGCCGAGGTGCTGGCCGACTTCGTGCTCACGGACGAGGTCGTGAACTTCGAGAAGCTGCTGTTCGCCCGGCCGGGAGGCAGCCTCGGGCTGGGGGAGGGCAACTCCTTCCTGGCCAGGCTCGGGCCGGAGACGCGCAAGCCGCTGCTGCAGGCGCACCCGGCGTACCTCGAGGAGGCCTTCCGCTCGATCGTCCGCGAGTACGGCTCGGTCGACGATTACCTGGAGTCACGCCTTGGCATCAGTGCGGACATGCGGGAGGCCCTGCGGCAGCAGCTGCTGGAGCCGGCCTAGCCTCAGGCGCTGCGTCCCGCGATCCGCCCGCCGAACACGCAGCCGCCGAGGAAGGTGCCCTCGAGCCCGCGCTTGCCGTTCATGCCGCCGCCGCCGAATCCCGCCGCCTCGCCGGCGGCGAACAGGCCGGGAATGCGCGTTCCGTCGCGGGCCAGGACGCAGGATTCGAGATCGGTCTGCAGCCCGCCCATGCTCTTGCGGCTGATGATGAACTCGCGGATCGCGATCAACGGCCCGGCCTTGCGGTCCAGGATGCGCTGGAACTTGCATGTCCGCAGCCGGTCCGCAGGCCAGCGGCGCGCGAACTCGATGCGCCTGAGCTGCTCGTCGTCGTGGAAGCGCGGCCCGCGCCCGATGCAGTCGTCGTAACGGTTGACGGCGTTCGAGACGGTATCGAAGTCCACGTCGTCATCCCCGGTCAGTTCGTTCATGCGCTGGACCAGTTCCGGCAGCGTCTCGGCGACGACCATGTCCTCGCAGTTGCACTGCATCTCGTCGAGCAGCCAGCGGTTGCCGAACAGCAGGTCGCGCAGCACGCCGAGCCGGTTCTGCGCCTTGAACGAGGGATTGAACTCGCTGCCCGAGATCGCCAGTTCCTTGAGCGCGATGCGCCGGTTCATGAGTTGCCAAGAATACTGGCGCGGCTGGCGGCAGATCTGTGCGACCAGGTCGTGCGTGTCGTAACCCGTGACCAGCGGCATGGGCCCGATGCGTTCGCCGCGCGCGTTGAGCCACAGCGCGGACTTGGGCGGCACCAGCGACAGCCCGTGGCCGGGCTTGCGCGGTCGCCAGTGGCGTACGCCGGCGGCGTAGTTCCACTGCCAGTCCAGGTGCGTGACCGAGGCGCCGAGCTCGCTCGCGGCATCGTGCAGCCTGCCGTCGGCGAAGCGGTGCGAGCCGTTGAGCAGCACTTCCGGCGGCTGGCCCCAGTCGGCATGCCAGTGGCGGCGCGCGCGATCGACGTCGCCGTTGATGCCGCCGGCCGCGATCACCACCGACTCCGCGGCCACTTCGAAAGGCGTGCCGCTGGCCTCGATGACGCCGCGACAGCCGCTCACGCGGCCGTTGGTGCTGATCATTTCATCGACCCGGTGGCCGAAGTGGATCTGCAGGTTGTTGCGCGACGGGTGCGCGAACAGGGCTCGCGCGAGCACCTGGTGCAGCGCATGACCCGTGCCCCAGACCAGGTGCCAGCGCGGCACGGAGTTGCCCGGCACGTGCAGGCCGCGTTCTACCCACAGCGGCATGGGCATGAAGCGCACGCCCAGGCCCTGCAACCACTCGTAGACCTCGGCATTCGCGCGGTTCACGTAGGCCTCGGCCCATTCGCGCGGCCAGCGGTCCTCGGCCCCGAATTCGGCGAAGCTCAGCCAGTCGCGCAGACCCAGGTCGAGGCTGTCGCGGATGCCGTTGCGCCGCTGCAGCGCCGTGTCGGCGAACCACAGGCCGCCGAAGCTCTCGGGCGCGAGGCCGCCGAAGTGCGCTTCCTCGTCGCGGTCCAGGATCAGCACGCGGCGACCGCGGCCGAGCGCCTCGAGTGCCGCGCAGATGCCAGCGATGCCGCCGCCGGCGATGACGACCGATGCCGCATAGCGTTCCATGGAGGCAGGCTACCAAACCACCGGCACCAGCGGCATGCCCTTGACCGCAAGGGTGGAAGATACTATTGTGATATCACTTTGATAGTCAGCCCGTTTCGGGCATGCAAGGAGACCTCGACATGGCCATGGACCAGCCCACCCGTGAGCGCCCGTTCAACAGCGCCAACGGTTACTCGGCGCTCACGCTCGGCATCGCGCTGATCCTGCTCGGCGTCTTTGCGGCCGTCGTGCGCCTGCCGCTCACGCCCTTGCCCTCGGGCCTGCTGATCCTCGGCGGCGCGTTCCTGCTGTCCGGGCTCTACATGCTGCAGCCCAACCAGGGCGCGATCATGCTGCTGTTCGGCGAGTACCGCGGCACGGACCGTACCGAGGGCCTGCGCTGGGCGAACCCCTTCAACCGCAAGCTCAAGATGAGCCTGCGCGTGCGCAACCTCAACAGCGACAAGATCAAGGTCAACGACCGTCGCGGCAATCCGATCGAGATCGCCGCCGCGATCGTCTGGCGCGTCGACGACACTGCCCGCGCCGTGTTCGACGTGGACGACTACGAGAAGTACGTGCCGATCCAGGCCGAGGCCGCCGTGCGCCACCTGGCCAGCGGCTATGCCTACGACTCGGACGACGACACGCACCAGGAGTTGACGCTGCGCGGCGGCGGCGAGCGCATGCTCGCGGCCTTGTCGACCGAACTGGCGGCACGCTTCGAGAAGGCGGGCCTCGTCGTCGAGGAGGCGCGCCTGACCCACCTGGCCTATGCGCCGGAAATCGCGGGCGTGATGCTGCGCAGGCAGCAGGCCGAGGCGATCATCGCCGCGCGCCGGCAGATCGTCGCCGGTGCGGTGAGCATGGTCGAGATGGCGCTGGCCGGGCTCGCCGAGAAGAAGATCGTCGAGCTGGACGACGAGCGCCGCGCCGCGATGGTCTCGAACCTGCTCGTCGTGCTGTGCGGCGAAACGGAGGCGACGCCGGTCATCAACACCGGGTCGCTCTACCAGTGAGCGCGCAGGGCTAGACGTGGCCAGCCCCGGCAAGAAGGCCTTCCTGCTGCGCCTCGACCCTGCCGTGTGGCAGGCGCTCGAGGCGCTGGCGGCGCAGGAACTGCGCAGCGTCAACGGCCAGGTCGAGTGGCTGCTGCGCGAATCGCTGGAACGCCGGGGCCGGCTCAAGCGGCCCGCGGCGCCGGCCGCGGACCCCGCGGACGACTGACCCGTCGCCTAGGAAGCCGGCTTCAGCAGTGCCGCAATCTGCGGGGCACTTGCCGCGGCAGCGGCGCGACCGACCTCGATGGCTTCGGCCGCGCGGTGGAAGTCCATGAGCTGGAAGTGGTCGAGCTCGGGCGCCAGCACCAGATCGGGGACGTCACCGGCCATGCGTGCCTGGGTGATGCGGTCCTGCATGATGCGCACCGAGGCCGACATCACCTCGAAGAACCCGGGCTCGTCGGGCGTTGCCGAACGCAGCCGGCCCATCAGGCCCTCGACCAGTGCGGCCCAGCGCTGCGTGAGGGCGGAGCGCTCGGCCGCTTCCTCGGCGGTGGCGCTGGCGACCTCGGCAGGGACCTTTGCGCGCGCGCGTACGGTATCGACGCGCTTGTTGAGGTTCACCGCGACGACGACGTCGGCGCCCAGCGCACGGCACAGCGACACCGGCACGGGATTGACCACGCCGCCGTCGATCATCCACCGGCCCTGGTGCTTCACCGGCGCGAAGATGCCGGGCAGGCCGCTCGAGGCGCGCACGGCGGCGAGCATGGAGCCCTCGCGCAGCCAGACCTCCTGGCCGGTGTCCAGCTCGGTTGCCACTGCGCCGAATGCGATCGGCAGGCTTTCGATCGAGCGATCCTGGACGTGCTGGCCGATCGCCTGCATGAGCCGGTTGCCGGTCATCACGCCGCCGCCGGAGAAGGTCGTGTCCACGAGCCGCCAGACGTCGAGCTGCGTGAGCGTGCGCACCCAGGCCTCGAGGCCCGCGAGCTGGCCGCTCGCGTAGGCCGCTGCGACCATGGCGCCAACCGAGGAGCCCGTGACGACCGAGGGTGCCAGCCCCTGCTCGACGAGCCCCTGCAGGATGCCGATGTGCGACCAGCCGCGCGCGGAGCCGCTGCCGAGCGCGATGCCCAGGCGGGGTGCAGTGCGTGGCTCAGCAGGCGAAGTGGTAGGCACGGATCTCGTCCAGTCTGCCCTCGGCCTCCAGCATCATCGCGCTTTCGAGCCAGGCCGGCAGCCTGTGGTTGATCCGGACCTCGAAGTCCGTCGCGACCTCGGCCAGGAAGCTCGCGGCCTCCTGCAGTTGCCGGCGCAGGGCCGCGCGGTCTCCACGCTGGGCGTGCAATTCCGCCAGCAGCATCATGCTGTTCAGGCACTCGACGGGGAAGCGCTGCGACCTCGAGCGCGCGGCGGTCTCAAGATGGCCGATCGCAGCCTTCACTTCGCCCATGCGCAGCAACTGGTAGCCGAGGAACCAGTAGTACCGGTGCCAGTCGGGCTCCTTCTCGATCGCCTGCTCGAGCCGCGTGGGATGCCCGCAGCGCAGCGGATCCTTCTGCGTTTCGGGAAGGTGGATGATCTCCGCGCCCTCCAGCCATACCGCCTGCTGGCCGGCGTCCCGAACGCTGATTTGAACGTTCTCGTGCATGAGCCCTGTGCTGTGAAATCCCTTGCGGAACAAGGCCAGCTTGTAGTCCTCGACCACCGAGTCGCCACGGTAGGTGTTCCAGGCCATGAAGTAGCCGGCCGGACCGCCTGATTCCGGCAGCGCGCGAATGCGCTCGACGGCTTGCGGCGAGAGCCGCTCGTCCGCGTCGAGCACCAGGATCCAGGGCGAGCGCGCGTGGTCGAAGGCGAGGTTGCGGGCCGCGGCGAGGCCCATGTATTGGGAGTTCGTGATCGGGTGCGCGATCGGGACGATCCCGTAGCGCTGCACGAGGATCTGCCGCGTCCTGTCGGTGGAGCCGGTGTCGACGACGACAATCTCGTCGCACACGCCGGCCACCGAATCGAGGCAGCCCCCGATCGTGCGTTCCTCGTCCCTGACGATCATGCACAGGCCGGCTTTCACGGGCTTTCAGGCCTCGGCGATCTCGCAGCGGAAGTCCTCGAACTTGCCCGAGGCGCTGCGCGGAATGGAGTCGTGGTAGACATACGTGAGCTCGAACGGGTGGCCCAGGCGCGCGTGGATGATCTCGGTCAGGCGCGGCTCCATGTCGCGCGAGAACTGCGCGTCGACGGCCAGGTGCACCTCGATGCTCTCGAGCGTCTTCTGGATGTACTGGTACTGCATGACGCCGGGCACGTCGGGCTGGTGCACCAGATCGCACAAGGGCCAGCGCTGGTCGCCGTTCGGGAGGCGCATCATGTTGCGCGTGCGGCCCAGGATCTCGCGGATGACGCCGAGTCCGCGGCCGCAGCTGCAGGGCTCGCCGAGGATCGCGTAGTCGCCGATGTCGTAGCGGATCAGCGGCATGGCGAACTTGTGCAGGGCGGTCACGACGACGCGCCCGGTCTCGCCCGGCGCGCAGGGCCGGCCCTGCCCATCGAGCACCTCGAGAAGGACGTTCTCCTCCTGCACGTGGTAGTGGTCGTGATCCGGGCATTGCAGCGCGAGGTAGCCGGCCTCCTTGGCCGAGTACATGTCGACGAGCCGCAAGCCCCAGGCCTCGCGCACCAGGCTGCGCAACTCGGGCCGCACGGTCTCCGACACGCTGCGTACCTCGCGCAGCCCCTCCGGGCGCCAGCCCCTGCGCAGGGAATCCCGGGCGAGCGCCTCGATGTTCGAGGCGTAGCTGACGAGGTAGCCGGGCTTCTCCTTGAGCAGCCACTCCACCTGCCGCGGCAGGGGCGTGTCGATGCGCAGCGCGGCGCTGGGCCCCGTCGCGAAGATGTGGTTCGTGGAAGGGCCCCAGCCGGAGGCGCTGCCGTTCTTCTCCGTGTAGCGGATGCCGCCGAGCTTGGCGGCGAAGTCGCGGCGGTGCCAGACGTGCTCGCGCAGCGTGAACGCGTTCCAGTAGAGCTGCTCCATGGCGCTCGACAGGAAGCTGATGGGGCTGCCCGTGGAGCCGCTGGTCTCGCCGCTCGACAGCTGCCCGTGGGCCGTGAAGGCGGGTACCGAGTGCAGCGCGGCGCCGGCCTTCTGGATGTCGGAACGCGTCAGCAGCGGCAGCTGCGAGAGGAGGGCGTCCGTGACCGGCTGGCCCGCACGGTAACCGGCCGTAGCCAGTCGCCTGCGGTAGTAGGGAACCGCCGACGACGCATGGCGCAGTACCTCGCCCAGCTGGCGCAGCTGCTCGGCGCGCAGGCGTTCGGCCGGCCACCACTCGCTCTGGCCCAGCTGGAACTGCAGGGCCAGCAGGTGGGCGGCGCGATCATCCGTGACGGCCGGGAACTTCAATCCGCTCACGGCCGTGCGCGGTACGGGAAACGTCCATTGCGACATCTGGATGCCGGCCTCCAACCGGGCAGGCAGTGTCACGGAAATGGGCCCCGGTTGCCAAGCGTATCGCCCGCTATTGCAGGGGGCCCTGCTGCCGGCGGTGGCCGGGTGTGGTTCAATGGCGGCGGAAGGACCCACCCACTGCGGACATGGCGCATGAACCTGGAAAAAGTCATCTTCGCCTTCTTCATCATCTCGGCGGCCACCCTCAACTTCGGGTTCGTGATCGGCGAGATCGACAATCCGCTGCACCACAACCTGTGGGAGTTCTTCGCGGCCTTCGTCGTGAACGTCATCGCGACCGTGCTCAAGTTCGGCGACCGCACCCAGGTCGGCGCCATGCACCTCGCCACCAGCCTCGTGGCCGTGTTGCAGCTTGCGGTGGCGGCGGTGGTCTGGGCGGTCGCGGTGCCCGGGCCCGATGGCCTGCTCACCGCGCACACCGTGACGGCCATCGTGTCGCTGGCCGCGGGCGCGCTGCTGGCCAACATCATCTCTGTCGTGCTCCTGATCGTGGAGACCACGCTGCAGCGGAGGTGACGTGAGCAGCGCAATCTTCGTCGCGCTGCGGCGCCTGCGGGCGCCGATCATCGGGCTGGTCGTGGTTTTCGCGGTCGGCATGATCGGACTCGTGCTGATCCCGGGCGTAGACGCTGCCGGCAAGACCTGGCACATGTCGATGTTCGAAGCCCTGTACTTCATGAGTTACACGGCGAGCACAATCGGCTTCGGCGAGATTCCCCAGCCTTTCAGTACGGCGCAACGAATCTGGGTGACCGTGGTCATCTACGCGTCCGTCCTTGGCTGGGCGTTCCTGGTCGCGCGACTGCTGGCGCTGTCGCAGGACCACGCATTCCGCGCGGCGGTCGTGGCCGGGCGCTTCCGACGCGAGGTGCGGGCCATCCGCGAGCCCTTCTATCTGATCTGCGGCTTCGGCGAGACCGGTGCACTGGTGGGCCGGGCGCTCGACAGCCTGGGAATGCGCTTCGTCGTGCTGGATCTCGCTGAGGACCGGGTGCAGGAACTCAGCCTGATGGCGCTACAGCAGGACCCGCCGGGACTGACGGCCAATGCGCGCGATCCCGAAATGCTCGTGACCGCGGGCCTCACGCGCGCCGAGTGCGTGGGCGTGCTGGCGCTGACCAACGACGACCGCGCGAACCTCGCCGTGGCGATCGCGGTCCGACTGCTGAACCCTGCCGTGCCGGTGCTCGCGCGAGCCATGAGCCGGGACGCCGCGGCCAACATGGCTTCCTTCCACACGGACCACATCATCAATCCGTTCGCGAAGTTCGCCGGCTACCTGACCCTCGCGATCCAGTCGCCCGGCAGCCATCGCCTGCTGACCTGGCTCACCGGCCTGCCCGGCACCACCCTCAAGCCCGAGACATCGCCGCCGCGCGGGCACTGGCTGGTCTGTGGCTATGGCCGTTTCGGGACTGAGGTCGTTGCCGCCGTCCGTGGCCAGGCGCTGGACGTCACGGTTCTCGATCCCGACGAGCCGCCGATCGAGGGGCTGCGCATCGTGCGCGGACTCGGTATCGACGCCGCCAGCCTCACGGAGGCCGGCGTGCACTCGGCGGTGGGCATCGTCGCGGGCACCGATGACGACATCAACAACCTGTCGATTGCGGTCACCGCGCGCGAGTTGAACCCGGACATTTTCACGGTCGTGCGCCAGAACCTCCATGGCAGCCATGCGCTGATGCAGGCCTACCAGGCCGACATCACCATGGTCTCGAGCGAGATCGTCGCGAACGAATGCCTGGCGCTGATCCAGACGCCGCTGCTGCGCGCGTTCCTCGATGTCGTGAAGCAGAAGGACGATGCGTGGGCAGACCAGGTCGTTGCGCGGCTGCAGGCAGTCATGGGCGAGGAGGCCCCGGACATCTGGCGCATCGACATGAATGCCGGCGATGCGCCCGCATGCGTGGATGCGCTGCAGCGTCCCGATTATCCGGTATCGCTCGCCGACCTGTGCCGCGACACCGTGACGCGTGAGGACCGACTGCCCTGCGTGCCGTTGCTGATGCAGCGTGACGGAAAGAACCTGGTGCTGCCCGACGAGGCGACGACCGTCGCGCCGGGAGACCGGATCCTGTTCGCCGGGCAGGCGGGCAGTCGTGAAGCGCAACGATCGACCCTGCGCAACATCAACATCCGCGATTACGTCGTGCGCGGCATCGACCTGCCGGGTGGCTGGATCTGGCAGCGCCTGAGCCGCTACCGACGCCCGGAGTAGCGCCGGATCAGCCGGCCTTGCCGTCGGCCCGCGGCGCCCAGAGGATGGGTGCGTAAACCGCCAGGAAAACACCAAAAGCGCCGGTCCAGGCCAGAGCAGCTGCGGCGATCACGATGCGATAGTCGAGCCCGGAGGCCGCGCCGAACACGCGCAGCAGCGCGGCGGCCGTCAGCAGCCCGTAGGCGAGGGCGATCGGTAGACCCACGACCAGGGCACGTCCGGTGTGCCCCAGCGAGGTGCGGGTCATGACGGCCAGGATGAGGGTCGCCATGGCGCCTGCGGTCAGCGCGTGCAGCCAGAATGCTGCGAACGCGGCGCCGGTCAGGATCGACGTCGCCTTGAGCAGCAGGCCCAGCGGTATCCACCAGTAGCCGAGGTGCAGGATCCACAGCAACGGCGCTCCGCGGGTGTGGGCTGACTTCCATCTGGACGCGCGAACCAGGTGGGCGCCGCCCGCCACGGCGGCCAGCAGTCCAGCGGCCAAGGTCCCTGGCCAGGCCGCCTCCACGGGCACGATCAGGATCGTCGAGCCCAGTGTCAGCCGCTCGAGCCACGGCAGCGACGGCCGCAGCGTGACGCCCAGGGGACGCAGGCCCGCGCTCGTGAACGCGGGCACGATTCGCCCGCCGATCACGGTCGTGAGAATGATCACCAGGCTCACGGTGACATGCAGCCAGCGCTGCGCCAGCGCGGCATCCGCGTGCGCCAGAGACCAGTGAAACACGCCGTTGCAGAGCGTGAGCGCGACGAGCACGCCGAGCAGCGGCGTGTTGCGATTGCGCGCCCTGAACAGCGGTGGCGCGAGGAGCGCTGCGACCGCAGGCAGGAACGACAGGTCGGCAAGGGCTACCAGAACATCCGGGACGCCGGCGGGTGCGAACGGTGCCAGCCGCCCCAGCAGCCAAAGGCTCGCGAGCAGGATCAGCGGCCGGCCCCCGAAGCCGCGCTGGCCGGTCCAGTTGGGAACTGCCGTCAGCAGGAAGCCCGCGATGGCGGCCGCAACGAAGCCGAACAGCAGTTCATGCCCGTGCCACAGCGCGCCGGGCCAGCGTAGCGGAAGGGCGACGCCCATGGCGATGCTCGCGGCCCACAGGGGCACGAGAATGGCGGCCGCCAAACCGGCGGCGAGGAAATTGGGGCGGAAGCCGTAGGCGAACAGCACGCGGCCAGCCTAACACCGGTTTGGAGACGCGTGGGAGGTCGGCCAGCCCCAGCGACGGCGGCGGGTCAACGCTTTTCCACTTTCCGTGGCGGCTTTTGCCGCGATCCTGCGTTAACAGGTATAGGGCCCGTGCATTTGCGGGATTCCGGGCTGTGCACCCGGGCGCACTACAACAGGATCAAGGGCATGAGACACTTCAATGCAAGGTCAGCGGCGGTTGGATTCGCCGCGCTGCTGGCCGCTCTGCTGCTTCCGCTCGCTGCGCTGGCGACGACGCTGAACGTCAATTCTGCTGGCCTGCTGACCGGCGCTGGCGGCGTCGAGGTTGGCGGAGTGCTGTACGACGTGACATTCGTCGATGGCACCTGTGCCGCTCTTTTCGATGGCTGCGACGAGGTCTCCGACTTCGACTTTGCCACTCAAGCCGAGGCCGATGCTGCATCGGCGGTGCTGCTGGCGCAGGTTTTCGTTGGGGACTTCGACATCGATCCGAGCCAGACCTTCGGCTGTCCGCAGGGGTACTTCACCGACCGGGAGCCAATCTGCATCGCCATGACGCCATTCGCGCTTGCCCTGGGGAGATTCCTCGCGTCGACGGCAGTCAATCGCGGCACCGAGGTTGCCGAGGACTATGTCAGCGGCATATCCACCAGCATGACAACTGATGCGGCAGGAACTACAAATGGAACGACCTATGTTTTCGTCCGGTGGGCGCGGTTGACGCCTGTCCCGGAGCCAGCGCCGGCCGGATTGCTGATGCTCGGCCTGGCGGGCGTAGTGCTCGCACGCCGCTGGCCCGCATTACAGCGGGCGAGTGCCGTATCGCGCCTGGGCTAAGGTTGCTTCGGTCGCGTCCTGGAAGAAGTGAGTAATGCCGGCGGCTGGTCCCTCCAGCACGAAGCGCCGAGCAAGATCAATTGCAACTGCCGGACGAAGTCCTCGGTCATCTCGGCTTCCAGCAGCGGTTGTCCCGCCGGAAGATCCAGTATTTCCGGCGCCGCACCCAGCATCGCCGTGACGATCAGTCCGCAGATCATCTGCAGGCTCGAGGTCGACAGCCCCTCGTAGGCACTGAGGCGGCGGAGGTCCTGCGCCATCTCGTGGGTGAAGTGGCTCACCTCGTTGCGGATCGCAAGACGCAGGATGCGGCTGCCGCCGGCACGCTCACTGGAAATGAACAGGAACAGGAGCCGATTCTGCTTCACGTAGTCCTGATAGACGAGCACCGAGCGGCGAACCATTTCGCTTTTTTCCTCGCCCACCTGGCGCGCCTCCCGCAGGAGCCGTCGCAGCGTGATGCCCACCTCTTCGACCAGCGCCAGGCCGAGTTCGTCGGTGTTGCGAAAGTGGCGATAGAACGCATTCGGCACGATTCCCGCCTCGCGCGCGATCTCGCGGATGCCGAGGCTGGTGAAACTGCGTCCCTCGCCGATGAGGTTGAGCGCCCCTTGCAACAGGCCGTTGCGCGTCAGGTTCTTGCGCTCGCCGCGCGTCAGCGAATCCTCGCGCTTGGCGACGTGCGGTGCGGGCGCCATGGGCGGTCCTCGTGTGGCGGAAGCAGCCGGGCAGTGCACCGGGAGTACCGGTGTACATGTGTATCTTACCTTATGGAGCCGATCACACCGCAAGCATGACATCAGGGACTGACATGCAGCGCCAGTCCTTCAAGGATAGTCGTTCCCGGTGAATTACCGATAGTTGACTTTAAGTGGACACTTGTACACAATGCAGTCAACCCGAATCACCGGCTCGATCGAGCGGGCCAGGAACCCGGCTAGCAATGACCAAGAGTGCTGCGACCAGCCCCACACGCCGTGATCGAGGCTCTGGAAGCAGCGCCCGAGTACCCCGGTCATGCGGAAGCCATGGCGCAAGTGGTGAGCGAACTCGTCGAAGCCGGCATGGACTACTACTTCCGTCAACTCGATGAGCCGTAAGTACATCGTGCGGATGCGCAGCGCGCAGCTTCTGGTCGTCGCGCGACGCTAGCCCCCTCGTTGCTGTCACCCGTTCGAATTCGCACTTGCCGTTGTCACGAGACCCTCACCATGCCGACCTACAAAGCACCGTTGCGCGACATGAACTTCCTGATCAACGAGGTCCTGGACTTTCCGTCGCACTATGCCCGCCTGTCCAGCGGTGGCGATGCGACTCCCGACATGGTCGAGGCCATTCTCCAGGGTGCCGCCAAGCTGTGCGAAGAAGTGCTCGCACCGCTCAATCTCTCGGGTGACAGCGAGGGTTGCCATTTCGAGGCGGGCCAGGTCAGCACGCCCGTCGGCTTCAAGGAAGCCTATCGCGAGTTCGTCGAGGGCGGATGGCAGGGTCTTTCCTTCCCTGCCGAATATGGCGGCCAGGGTTTGCCGACGTCGCTCGGCATCTTCAAGACTGAAATGATGGGTGCGGCCAACTGGTCGTTCAACATGTATCCGGGGCTGAGCCTCGGTTGCATCGAAACCCTTTTGCGC
>JADZCS010000186.1 GCA_020851435.1 Gammaproteobacteria bacterium
CACGCGCGAGGTCGTCGACGGGCACGATGCGGCTCACGCCGCGCGCGTAGGCGTGCGGCGCCAGCGTGAACGCCCGGAACACGTCGATCACGATCGCAAGCCCGCGCGCGGCGCGCGCGCCGGCGACCAGGTCGAGTTTGCTGATCAGCATGGTCTCACTGGCGTGCGGCGCGAACGCGACGCACGTCCTCGACGCTGACCGCGCCATAGGTGTTGCCGAAATGGCCGCGCATGTAGGTCAGCACCTCGGCGGCCTCGGCATCGGACATCCACTGGAACTGGGGCATTACGCCCGCAAAGACGCCCTTGGGCAGCGCGGCCGGACGCTGTCCGAACAGCACCCAGCCCACCAGTTCGTCGACCGGCCCGGCCACGACCGGCACGCCGATCAGCGAAGGCGTCGTGGTGCCCAGGCCCTTGCCGTCCTTCCTGTGACAGGCGGCGCAGTGCGTGTTGTACAGCCGCTCGCCGGGTGCGAGGGAAGCTGACTGGGAATCGCCGCCCGATCCACCGCAGGCGGACAGCAGGAAAATGACGGCAAGAACAAGCGGAACGCGGACTGAATGCATGGGCTGGAGGGCTCGGTTGGAGGCCGCAAATGTTACCAGTCGCGCGCGGCAGCGGCGGTACCATCTACTCCGGCTGGCCACACTGTGGATGACCCACTTGCTACCTTCCCGAACCCTCACGATTGTGGCTGCGCTGGCAGCTTTCCTCGCCTTTCCGGCCCCTGCACGCGCCGACGAGACCGAGTTGCCCATGCAGGCGCTGGTGCGCTCGCTCAGCGAGGACCGCGCCCATCCGCAGGTGGACTGGCGCGGCGCCGAGCGCCACCTGGAGGACGTCAGCCGGTTCTACGTGGGGCGTGGCTGGGAGCCGGCCTGGAGCCGCGACGGCCAGCCCACCGCGCAGGCACGCGATGTACTCGACGAGCTGCGCGCGGTGGCCAACAAGGGTCTCGACCCCGCCAACTACGCGGGTCTGCGCCTGACCTACCTGCTCATCGACCTGATGACCAACCCGAGCGCGGAGCCGGAGGACTGGGCCCTGTGGGACGTCGCCGTGAGCGCCTCGGTGGCACGCTACCTGTCGGACCTGCACTTCGGCCGCATCGACCCGGCCCAGGTGGGCATGGGCCTGCGCATCGACCGCAGCGGCTTCGACGTGGCGGGCAACCTGGCGGTAGTCGCCGGCAGCGGCAACTCGCGCCTGACCATCACCGAGGTCGAGCCCAACTTCCGGACCTACGAGAACCTCAAGCGCGTGCTCGCCCGCTATCGCGCCCTGTCGGTCGAACCCGGCCTCGGCGTACTGCCGCCCCTGCCGGCGGAGTTGAAGTCGCTGAAACCGGGCGACGCCTGGTCCGGCACGACGGCGTTGCGCCGGCTGCTGGTGGCCCTCGGCGACCTGGAGCCCTCAGCCCCGCAGGCCACGGGCACTTATGACGAATCGCTCGCCGCCGGCGTACGCGCATTCCAGTCGCGGCACGGGCTCGCGGCCGATGGCGCGATCGGTCCCGGCACGTTCAAGGCCCTGACCACGCCGCTGGCCGCGCGCGCGCGGCAGATAGAGTTGTCGCTGGAGCGCTGGCGCTGGGTGCCCCAGCAGCTCAGCACGCCGCCGATCGTGGTCAATATCCCCCAGTTCACGCTGTACGCGTTCCAGGACACCACCGATGACGTCAGCCGCATGCTCACCATGGACGTGGTGGTCGGCAGCGCCTACCGCGAGCAGCTCACGCCGGTGTTCGCAGCCGACATGAGCTACCTCGTTTTCAGCCCCTACTGGGACGTGCCCCGCTCGATCGCCACCAGGGAGATCCTGCCGAAGGCGCGCAGGAACCACTCCTGGCTGGCGCGCAACGGCTACGAGATCGTCCGCGGCTACGGCGACCGTGCGCCGAGGCTGAAGGTCAACGCTGCGAGCCTGTCCGCGGTCGCCTCGGGCACCGCGCGCATCCGGCAGAAGCCGGGGCCGAAGAACTCGCTGGGGCGCGTGAAGTTCATGCTGCCGAACCCCTACAACGTGTACCTGCACGACACCCCGGCCGACGCCCTGTGCGCGCGCGCGCGCCGCGACTTCAGCCACGGCTGCGTGCGCCTGGCCGATCCCGCCGCCCTGGCCGGGCACGTGCTGCGCGACGATCCGTCGTGGACCCCGGAGCGCATCGAGGCATCGATGTCCGGCACCGCCCCGGAGACGGTGCGGCTGGCGCGGCCGATCCGCGTGTACTTCGTGTACGCGACCGCGCTCGCCAGCAACGACAAGGCTTATTTCTTCGAGGATATCTACGGGCACGACGCCCTGCTGGACGTGGCCCTGCGGCAGGACCCGCGCTGAAGCGGGCCTAGCCGCCCCAGGAGCGCACGCGCCCGGTGTCGATGTGCAGGAAGTTCGAGGCGCGGTAGTAGCCGACGCCGCCACGGCCGGCGGCCAGCGCGAGGTCGCGCAGCCGGTCCGTGCGATAGCCCACCATCCGCACGTCGATGGCGCGGCCTTCCATGTGCAGGCTGCGCTTCGCGACGCCCGATGAGGCGTTGTGCAGCTTCTCGTTGGTCTGCGGCGATCGGTAGCCCGAGATCACCTCGTAGTGCGCGTCACGGTCGGCGAACAGCGCCAGGTCGTGCAGCTGCTCGAACAGGCCGCAGTCGATGGGGTGTTCGAGCCCGCTGCGGTGATCGCGCAGCACGTGGGTGAGCTGGGCGAGCGCGTCCTGGCACCACTGGCCGTCACGCAGGAACTCGACCGAGACCCGCTCGGCCGTGTGCGTGTTGACCAGCGTGAGGCTGCGCCGCTCGAGCCCCTGTGCGAACGACACTACCGGAGACAGCGCCAGCGCCGCAGGCACGCCCATGAGCACCCCGCGCAGGAAGGCGCGGCGGCTGAACTGGGGGCGGGCATCCGCGGGATGACGGTCGCTGGAACGGGGCACTGGAAACCCTATCGCAAAGTTGACGCGCACGATGGTCGAAAGCGACAGAAAAATCAAGCCTTTCAGGCACTTCGGCGCAGGCTGCCGACCCGCATTGTCGTTGCGTCCACGCCACGCCGACGCCGCAATGCGGGGCTGGCGTGCAACCTCGGCGCCACTCAGCGGTTGACGATCAGGATCCGCGCGCGCGGGAAAAAGTTGAAGTCGGTGGCGGTGGCGGCGGTATATGCGCCCATCATGCGGCCGACCAGCAGGTCGCCTGCGCGCAGTTCGGGCAGCAGGACGTCCTCGGCCACCACGTCGATGCTGTCGCAGGTCGGCCCGGCCAGCACGCTCGGCAGCAGCGGCCCGCCGGCACGCTTGAGCGGGGCCAGCGGATAGCGCGCATGGTCGTACAACTGGCCGCTGAACGACCCATACAGGCCGTCATCGAGGTAGTACCACCAGTGCTTCTCGCGGAAGGCCCTGCCCATCACGCTCGTGAGCACGGTGCCCGCCGGACCGCAGATGTAGCGGCCGGGCTCGGCGATCACGCGCATGCCGGGCGGCAGCGCGCCCAGCGCGGCGCGGATCGGCGCGCAGAACTCCTCGATCGGCAGCGCCTCGGTCTGGTAGTCGATCGGGAAACCGCCACCGATGTCGAGGGTGCCGAGCTCGCCCAGGCCGCGCAGGCGCGACTCGCGCACCAGCGCAGAGCAGGCCTCGAGCGCGCGTACGTGCATCGCGGGCGTGCGCGCCTGTGAACCGACGTGGAAGGACAGGCCGGCGACGGTGACGCTGATCGCGCGGGCCTGAGCGACCAGGCCCAGCGCGGCCTCCGGATCGCAGCCGAACTTGCGCGACAGGTCGCAGACCGCCTCGGGATTGCGGAACGAGACGCGCAGCAGCAACTCGGCGCGGCCCGCGTAGGGGGCGAACTTGGCGATCTCGTCCGGATTGTCGGCGACGAAAATGCGCACGCCGCGATCGAGCGCATGACGGATGTCGGAATCGCGCTTGATCGGGTGCGTGTGGATGCAGCGCTCGGCGGCGATGCCCACGCCCCGCACCAGGTCCACCTCGCCGTTGGTCGCGAGGTCGAACCAGGCGCCCTCCTCGGCCAGCACGCGCACCACGGCCTCGAGCGGCAGGGGCTTCAGCGCGTAGTGCAGGTCGACGCCGGGCAGCGCGGCCGCGAGCCGGCGGTACTGCGCGCGGATCACGTCGCAGTCGACGATGAACAGCGGCGAGCCGAAGCGCGCCGCGAGATCGGCGAGCGCCTCGGGCGCGTACGGCGCCTGCA
>JADZCS010000187.1 GCA_020851435.1 Gammaproteobacteria bacterium
GCGATGATGCCGTTGTTGATGATCGTGACGCCGCCCGGAGGAACGCCATTTTCCAGCGCAGAGGCCGTTACCTGCGGCCCATAGTAGTAGCCGCTGTTGTCAGCCTCGATGCCGACCGCGTTTTCCATACCGCTGTCTACCAGGATGTGGCCCAGTGCCTGGTTTGTGATCGTGATCTGGCCACCATTGGATCTGGCCTCGATCCCGATGCCGGACATCTCTCCGTTGACGTCGATCATGCCGGCATTGTCGATGGTGATGTCGCCGGCCGCGTAGGCCAGCACGCCGTCGGCGCCGCCGCCGATCCAGTAGCCGTACTCTCCGCCGTCCCAGTAGACGGCGTCGGAGGTCGCGGTGATGGTGCCGGTCGCCGTGTTGCTGATCGAGATGTCGCCCGCATGGGCAGCGGCATAGATGCCTGCGACGTAAGCTTCGACGCCAGTGGCCGTGATCGTTCTCGTATTCACGACATCGACGTTGCCGATGGCCGCGTCCACGTAGATGCCGGCCACATAGTTCTGGCCCGAGACGGTGATCCGACCGTCATTGCGGATCGACATGTCCGGCGCCACGGCCGCAAGCGTCCCTGCACCCTCGCCGCCATCGTTCTCGGCCTCGATGCCTACGGCCCGCTCGTACTCCGAAGTCACGTCGATCACGCCGGTGGACGTGTTGGTGATGTTGATAGCGCCGTTTCCCGTCGAGGCGAAGATGCCTTCGGTCGGCCCATACGCCGAGACCGTGATCCGGCCGCTGTTCGTGACCGTGATGTCCCCGCTGTCGCCGCCGTAGTACTTGGCGTGCGCGTTCGCGACCACGCCCTGTGCGGCGTAGTCGGCCGAGACCAGTACGTCGCCGGCGTTGACGATCGTGACGTCGCCACCGTCGTAGTAGCCCGTGATCGTGTAACCGGTGATGCCCTGCACCGGACGGTCGCCGCCGCCGCCAGCCACTTCGATGTCGCCGGCGGAGGTGTTGGTGATGGACACGTTGCCGATGACCGACACGCCACCGATGCCGACTGCACCGGTGCTTCCGTTGACCAGCACGTCGCCGGAATTGGTGACGATTGCGTTCCCTTCGAAGGATACGGCCACGATGCCGCTGGCGTCGTAGCCGCTCACGTCGACCAGGCCCGCGTTGTCGACGTCGGACGTGCCGTACTTGCCTACGGCCAGGATTCCTTCCGCATAGTCATCCGACTCGACCAGGACTCTACCGGTAGCCAGGTTGTCGATAGTGATTCCGGATTCGTCGGCATAGGCCTCGATGCCTATCGCGTCGTACTTCGCGGACACGTCGACCGTGCCGGAGTTCGTGATGGCGATGGCACCACTGCCGCGGACATCCACCTCGATGCCTGTCGCGTCGTCGCCGACCGCAAATATCTGCCCCACGCCCGAGACGCCGCCATTGTCGATGGCAACTCCGGCATCGTAGGTGTTCACGCGGACGCCAGTCACGTCGCTGGTGTTGTACCCGCCATAGTAGCTGTCGTCGAAGCCCAGGGCGTACACGACGCCATCGTTGAGGATCGAGACGCTGCCGCCGGTTTCACCGCCATCGACCCCGACGTCGATGCCTACCGCGCTCGAGTTCCAGGCGTACTCGCCGCCATCGTAGGTGACGCCGGCCACCAGGCCGTGATTCTGCACGCTCACGTCGTCCTGGCCGCGCACCAGGATGCCCGTCGCACCCTCGTAGCCCCGCGACACGACCCAGCCGTCATTGATGACGGTGGCATCGAAATCGCCGCTTACCACTGCCTCGACGGCAGGAGCGTAGTCGACGTCGACAGAGGCGAAGTTGCCGATGTCCAGCGTGATGTCGCCACCCCAGTTGGCGAGGATGCCGGGCTCGTAGGCCGTATCGATCTCTGACGGCGCCGCATCGCCGATCACCAGCGTGAGGTCGTCGACCGCGAGCTCGTTGCCGGTCAGGGTGTCGGTCCAGAAGAAGTCGTTGCAGGTCGCCGTGAGGGCCACCGGATCGAACACACACTGTGGTTCGCCCGGATAGCTCGCCTGTGCCGGCATGGGCGCCACGGCGAGCGACAGGGCCAGTGCCGACGCAGAGGCCGAGAGCGTTACGCGAACCGCCTTCGTCACGGGACGAACTTCGAGTCCACCATGTCGGGAGTTCCTGGATGCGTGACGATCCGTGGCGTACATGGCTTTTTTCCTGCGTATGCGGTTCGGGCGAAGACCCCTGGCCCACGAGCGTGCGTCGTGGATTTTTCTTGACGATGCGAACGAACCTACACCCGGTGGAAAGCCGGCGTAAGCGTGGATTTCCGGAGTGCTATCAAGGACTTAGAGTCAGTCTAGCCCTGTTTCTTTTTGCCATTTTTATCAGGCACATACCGGCGGTGGGCTGTGCCACGAGCCCTTGCCACCCAGCTTGGCTCAGGCGTGGCCGCTGCGCTTCCAGGCGGCGGCGGTCAGGAAGGCCAGGGCCACCGCCACCACGATGATCGCGATGCTCAGCAGCGCGTTGGTCAGGAACTGCGGCGCCGACACCAGCACGACGCCGAACGCCGCCATCATGTAGCCCGACACCAGCTTGAGGATGCGTCCCTCGGACTCGGTGAGCTTGCGCGCACCCATGGTCTTGACGAACACGATCACGATCGCGAGCAGCGGCAGCACGTAGATCACGTTGTACAGCGCCAGCCAGCCGTAGTACTCCCAGGTCTCGAGCTTCGCGAGCGTCAGCGTGCGGGTGTAGACCATCGGGAAACCCGCGGTGCACAGCAGCTCGTAGGAATTGGCGACGATCGCCAGCAGCACCGTCGAGAGCAGCATCGGCCCCATGCTGCCCGCGGCGACGATGTCGCGCATGCGCTTGAACAGGCCAGGCTTGGCGGACTCCGGAATGGACAGGCTCACGCCGGCCTTGAACCAGAAGTAGTCCTTGACGTTGATGAGGCCTATGACGAGCGCCAGCAGCCCGGCGGCGAAGGTGATCGCCCGGAGTTCGCCGGCCACCAGGAATACGTTGAGCCAGGCCGCCATGAACACGAAGTAAACGAGGCCCGAGAACGTCACGAAGGTGCCGCCGACGATCAGCATGCGGCTGCGGCTCTTGGCATGCACGAGCAGCGACAGCAGGAACAGCAGCACGAAGAACGCGCAGGGATTGAAGGCGTCCATTCCCGCGAGGGCGACCGTGAGCAGCGGGAGCGACCAGGCCTTCGCATCGAGTTCGCCGACGAAGGGCAGCTTCACGGGCGGCGCTTCGGCGGCCGGCGCTCCCGAAACGACGCCGCCGTCCGTGCCCGCGGCGGGCGTGCCGCCGGAAGCCGCGCCCCCGGCACCCGGCGGGTTGGCCAGCAGCCGTTCGCGGCAGGCCTGCAACTGTTCGAGCAGGTAGGCGCCGGTGGTGGCCTCGGTGTCGTAGCCGATCTCTACCTGGCGGCAGAACAGGAACCCGGGCACGGACAAGGCTTCCTTGCCCAGCGCCGCGGCGGTGTCGAAGTAGAACTGTGAATTGGCCTTGTTGTCCTTGACCGGATAGGACAACAGCTCGATCCAGGGGTACTTGCCGGGCAGCGCGCGGATGAAGGGCTGCGAGGCCTGGCAGTGCGGGCAGGTCGGGGTCCAGAAGAAATAGATCTTGATGCTGGGCGTGCCATCGGGCGCCGTGCCGTACCAGAACGCGTCGTCGTCGGGACCCGGGGACGCGGCCTGCGCGAACCCCGCGAACGACACCATCAGCAACAGCAGGACCCAACGCAGGAATTTCATGGATATCGCGCCCCGGGCGATAGCCCGGCTCCGGTATTTCGATGGGGCGGCATTGTCCTCCGGGGACGACCGCAGGCTAATCGTGGAATCTGCGGGCTGTCAGAGCCAGTTGCCCATGAGGATGAAGGGTGCCCAGTAGAACGGGTGGGCAAAAGGAGCGCTCGGCGAAGGCACATAGCGGGCGGCCTTGGCCACAGGCTGGCCGGCGGGCATGGCGCGGATCGCGCCGCGCAGGGCGACCGGCGCGGTATCCGGGCGAAGCTCGCCGGAAATGAAGCCCAGCTGCACTTCGCGCATCGCCGCGGCCTTGGACAGGTGCGATTCCTGCCGGCGCCGGTAGAACTCGCGCATGAACAGGCCCGTACTGCCGTCGGCGACTGACCACAGCGTGGCCATCACCGCGGCCGCGCCTTCCTTCTGCGCCAGCGCGCCGAAGCCCTCGACTTCGCGCCCGTCCGCCCCAGTACCGCCGCCGAGGGCAGTCTGGCAGGCCGACAGCGTCAGCAGGTCCACGCCGCCCAGCGGATAGCTGCCGCCCTTGAAGTCGGCCAGCGTCAGCCGGTTGCCGCCGCCCAGCAGCAGGTAGGAATCGACGTCCGTGCCCGAGGTGAAGTTGAAGTGGCTGGCGATGTGCACGACCGGCGGGTCGTCCTCGAGCGCCACCGAGAACGACTCGGCCGTGAAGTCGCCGTCGAGCTCGACCTTGCCCGGCAGGATGCCGGTGCCGTCGGCATCGTTCGAACGCACGATCTCGTCGAGTTCCACGGGCACGGCCGGCAGCGGGCTGAAGTCCTGGCTGCCCAGGCTCACGCCGAGGCCGGCGATGCGCCAGTCGGCGCGCGGCGTGCGCTCGATGCCGCCGCTGCCCGCGGGCGTGTACAGCGCGAAGCCGTACTTCTCGACCAGGAAGCGCTGGCCGTCATGCAGCGCCGCGAACGGCAGGTAGCGCAGCGCACCGTCGAGCGACAGCATCAGGATGCGCGCGCCGGCCTGGTCGAGGTCGGCGGCGATCGGCGCGATCAGCGCGTCGTGCAGCGCCTTCGCCGCGCGCAGCGGGTCGCGGGTCGGCGCCTGCAGGATGTCGCGATACTCGAACACCAGCTTGTTGAGGTCGGCAGCGCTGATGCGGCTCTCGCGGTGGATCTGTATCGCGGAGGTGGTGACGAGTATGTGCAGGCGGTCGCGGTTGACGAGGTAGTGAACGAGCACCGCGCCCTGCCCGAGCCGGTTCAGCGTTCCCTGCAGCGCCCGCAGGCTGTCGAGGTTCTGGCTGCCGATGCTCATGGCGCGCGCGGTGTCTTCCTGGCGGAAGGCGACGTCGAGCTCGGCGAGGTAGGCGTTGAAGGCTTTCTTGGCCACCTCGATGTCGGCCTTCACGGCCTCGAAGCGGGCCTGCTGCTCGGGCGTGCGCTTCTCGGCCGGGATGCCGCGCAGGGTCTGGAACTCACGGCCGAGCGCCGCGAGCTGGGTGTTGATCTGGGCGTAGCGCGCGGCCCAAGGCTGCTCGCCGCCGGTCACCGGCACCGGCGTCTGGCGCGCATCGCTGCCCGCGTCGCGGCGCACGAACTCGAAGTATTCCTCTTCCTTGAGCAGCGCCATGACCTGCTCGGCCTCGGCGAGGCGGCCGCTGCCGATCAGGTCGTCTGCGAGCGCGCGGTACATGGGCTCCTTGTCCTTGAGCACCGAGCGCTGCAGCTCGCGGTCGAGCCCGGTTAGCGTGCTGCGCAGCGACTGCACGGTGTTGACCGCCTGCTTGCGATAGAAGATCGCCTGCTCGACGTGGCCGCGACGACCCGCGAGTTCGGCGATGCCGTCCCAGGCGCGCCACACGAGCTCGGGCGCCGCCAGCTCGCCGGCCATTGCGAGCGCCTCCTGCGTGGTGTCCTGGGCCACCTTGTAGCGGCCGAGCCTGGACTCGGCCACGCCCTTGCCCTGCAGCGCGCGCGCCTCGCCGCGCCTGTTGCCGGTACGGCGATAGATCTCCAGCGCCGCGACATACCCGGCGAGCGCCGCGCGGTTGCGGCCGTCGGCCTGCTGCGCCTCACCCAGCCCGAGCTGCGCGGCCGCCTGCTCGTCGGCCAGCTTCGCTTTGCGCGCGACGGCAAACGCCTGCTTGTAGGTCTTGATGGCCTCGTCGTGCCTGCCCTCGGCCGTGTAGGTGGACGCCACCGTCGACAGCACCTGCGACTCCAGCGCTCGCGCGCCGATCTGCCGCGCGATCTCAAGCGCGCGCATCGCGTAGTCGCGGGCCTGGGTCACCTGGCCCAGCGCGAGGCTGCTGCTGGCGAACACCTCGTAGAGCTGCGCCTCGGCCGTGTGGTCGCCGACTTCGCGCTTGAGCCGCAGGGATTCCTGCTGCAACTCGAGGGCCTTGGGATAGCGGCCCATCTGCAGGTTGACGATCGCCAGGTTGCCGTAGCCGGTCGCCAGCACGTCCTTGTCGGCGGCCCCGCCCGGGATGTCGATGTAGTGCTGGTAGGTCTCCAGGGCCTCGGCATACCGACCCGTGTGTGACAGCAGGTGGCCCTGCTGCAGAACAGCCTCGCGCTCAAGCGACAGGTCGCCCGTCGACTTCGCGAGCACCAGCGCCCTGGCGAGCAGTTCGCGCGCCTCCTCGGGCCGGCCGGCGTCGAGCATCAGCGCACCGAGCTGGGTCGTGAACTGGGTCTCGACCTTCAGCGCGCGGGACTTCGTGCCGGCCCATTCGGTTCCCTGCGCGCGTGCAAGCCCGCGCCGCAGCACTTCCTCGGCGCCGGGCAGGTTGGCGCGGGTGGTCTCGAGGTTGACGATGTGCAGCTCGACGATGCTCTGGCTGAAGCTGTTCGGGATCTGCCCATAGAGCTTGTGCGCGCGTTCGAACCAGGCGAGCGCGCCCTTCACGTCGCCGCGCAGGCCGGCATCGCCGCCGAGGCTGTCGAGCGCCGACGCGGCCTGTTCGGCGTCCAGGTAGGCAGCGCCGGCTGGACGCGTCGCGGGCGTTCCGGTCGCCAGTTCCAGCGCGCGCAGGAACTCGCGACGCGCGTCGTCGCGGCGTTCCTGGCTGGCCAGCGCCGAGCCCAGCAGGTTGCGGTCCATGGCCTCGCCCGCCGCGGAGCCGAGTTCGGCGTCGATGGCGATGGCGCGCTCCCAGCGCGGCAGCGAGTCCGCCGCGCGACCGGCGCCCAGTAGCGCAAATCCCAGGTTGCGCTGGGTCGTGCGCTCGCGATCGAGGTCGCGCATGTCGACGGTGATCGCCAGCGCCGCCTGGTACTCGACCATGGCCTCGTCCCAGCGCTGCGCGGCATACAGCGTATCGCCGACGTCGTTGAGGTCGTCGGCCTCGCCCGCGCGATCCGCGAGCTGCCGGCTGATGGCCAGCGCCGCACGCTTGGCCGCGATGGCCTCCTCGTACCGACCCAGTTCGGTCAGCACGCCGCCGATGCTGCGCTGATCGACGCGCACGAAGCTGGCGTCGTCGATCTCGAGGTCGAGCGCCAGCGCCTGCTGGTAGGTGGCGAGCGCGTCGGTCAGTCGCTCGGCGGCCTTGTAGGCCTTGCCGAGATCGGTGAGCACATCGGACACGACGCGCGGCTTGTCCAGCTCACGCGCCAGCGCCAGGGACCGTTCAAGGGTCCTCACGGCGTCGCCCGCGTGCCCGGTCGCGCGCTGCGCGTTGCCTACAATCGAGCTCAGCTCGCGCAGCTGCTTCGTGTTGCCGCGGCCCGCGACGCGCTCGGCCTCGTACCACTGCCGCGCTGGATCAGCGACCTCAAGCGCTTCCGCACGCCGGTCCAGGCTCGTGAGGATCTTCGCCACCAGCAGGCGATCGTCGGCCTGGTCGGAGGCGCGCCCGAGCGCAGTGTCCAGCTCCAGCGTGCGCTGGTAGGCGAGCAGCGCTTCCGCAGCCTTGCCCTGGCGCTCGAGCGCGTTGCCGAGCCAGGTCACGTCCTGGCTTTCCGAGGCGAGTTCGCGCGCCTCACGCCAGATCGCCACGGATTCCGTGAGCGCCGTGACCGCGGCCGCGTTGTCGCCGCCGTCGAGGCGCTCGCGGCCCAGCGAGGACAGGGCCTTGCCGAGGCGCGGCTTGTCATCGGCGGCCCGGGCGAGTGCGACCGCCTCGTCGAAGGCGGCAATCGCCTCGACCGGGCGCTCCAGTGCACGCAGGGCCTTGCCGACGCCGAGCATCGCATCGGACTGGTAGTCCTTGCGACCTGCCTCGGCATACAGCGCTGCCGCCAGCCGGTACCGCTCCGCCGATTCCGCATGCCGCCCCAGTCGCGCCAGCGCGGCGGCCGCATTGTCGTGGTCGATACCCTGGTTGACCGCTTCGCCGGACGCCACGTGCAGCGCAAGCGCCGCATCGTAGGACTCGATCGCCGCGACGTCGTCGCCCAGGCGCACCAGTGAGTTGCCGATCGAGGTGTGGGTCGTCGCCTGGGCCGGGAGGTCGCCGAGCTCGACGGCCAGCGCCAGCGCCGACCGGTAGGAAGCCAGGGCCGCCTTGTCATCGCCGCGGTCGCGGTGCACCTCGCCCAGCGTGTAGTGATCGATGCGTTCGCCACGCCTGTCGCCGCGGCGCTGGTCGAGCACGAGCGCCTCGGAGTAGGCCTCCAGGGCTTCGTCGTACCGCCCGAGCTTGCGCTGTGCATTGCCCACGCCGGTCAGGGCCTCCGATCGGGCGCGTTCGTCTTCGAGCGTGGCTGCAAGCCTGATCGCAGTGGCGTAGGCCTCGAGCGCCCTGGCGTGCAGCGTCGCTTCCAGGCGCGCGGCGCCCAGGGCCAGCCAGTCCAGCAGCTCCGCGGCAGGCTTCGCGAGCTTGCGCCGCAGCACGATCGCACGCTCGAGTTCCGGCAACGCCTCCGCCGCCTGTCCCTGGCTGCGCAGCGCGCCAGCCAGCTTCTCCCGGTCCCAGGCCTCGCCGCCCTCGTCACCGAGCGCGACGTCGGCCGCGATCGCCATCCGATACGCGGCGACGGCGCGCGCCGGATCGCCGGCCGCATCGCAGGCGAGTGCAAGCTCCGAGGCGTCGCGGCTCACCGCGGCCTGGTCGGCTGCGGCCTGGTGCAGCTGCACGGCCTCGTCGAGCATCGCCACGGCGACGACCGGCTCGCCCGCCTTGCGCTTGAGCCCGCCGAGTTCTGACAGGGCCGCGCGCAGCACGTCCGGCGCGGCGATGGCCCGCGCCTCGGCGACGGCCTGCTCGTAGCGCGTCATCGATTCCGGCAGGCGCTCGAGCGCCTTGAGTTCACGGGCCATGGCGAGCGTCGCATCCGCAACGTCGGCGGCGCGCCCGGTGTCGACGAACAGCTGCCGTGAAGTCTCGTAGTGTGCGAGGGCGCCGGCGTGGTCACCGAGCTGGGCGGTCGCCAGGGCGATGTTGTAGTGGTCGATGGCCTGGCTCGCGCGCTCGCCGAGTTTCAGGTGCAGCGCGAGCGCCGCCTCGTAGGCCTCGATCGCGGCGCGGTGCTCCTTGCGGCGATTCAGCACGTTGCCGATCGAGGTCTGGGTGCTCGCCTCGGCGGACTCGAGCCCTGCCTCGCGGGCGATCACCAGCGCCTGGCGGTAGGAGGCAAGCGCGTCGTCGCTGCGCCCGAGGTCGGCCTGCACCTCCGCAATGGTGGTCCAGTCGATGCGCAGCGAAGCGCGATCGCCGAGCTCGCGATCCAGCGCGAGCGCGGCCTGGTAGGTTTTCAGCGCATCGGCGTAGCGACCCAGCCCGCGCTGGCTCTGGCCGACGCCGGTCAGTGCGGCGCTCTCGCCGACGCGGTCGCGCTGGGCACGGGCCATGGCCAGCGCCTGGCGATGTACCTCGAGCGCGCGCGCGTAATCGCCTTTCGATACCAGCGCATCGCCGAGCCGCGTGGTCAGGCTGCGTTCGGCCGGGCCATCGCCATCCGCGCGGGCCAGCGCCTGGGCCCGCTCGAGCGCGACAACTTCGACGTCGTGGCGTCCGAGACGGCGCGCGACGCGGGCGA
>JADZCS010000188.1 GCA_020851435.1 Gammaproteobacteria bacterium
TGTTGCCGACCACGTGCGACAGCGTGAGGTTCGCCGCCAGTTGCGGATTCAGCGCGTAGGCGCCGTAGGCCGAGATCACGTTGGCGCCGCCGAAGTCGCCGAACAGGACGCCCAGTTCGCGGCGGTGCTCGACGAAATCGCTGCGCCCGGCATCTTCGATGGGCGGCGGCGCGCCGTCGTCGGCGAGCGTAAGCGCCATCTCGTCGCGATGCACCCAGCCCTCGCGGCCGCGCGCATCGCGAACCTTGAACCAGTCCGTGCGACGCTTGAGCACCTCCACGCGCTCGCCGCGTGCGACCACGACCGAGACCGGGTAGCCGCGGCCTGGCCCCGTGTGCAGCGAGATGAACGGGTCGGCTACGGTCACCTCGAGCGACGCGACGTCGGCGAGTGCCGGCGCGACGCTGCCGAGCGCGACGAGGCAGCAGGCGACGGTGGCGAGCAGCCGTTTCATCGGGTCAGTTTTCCGGAGCCGTGAACGGGTCGTTGTAGTACTGCCCGCCGATGTCGAGCCACTCGGCGATGAGTCGCAATTCCGCATCCGTCAGGAACCCCGCGTGTGTGCCGCCCGGGTCGAAGCGGCTGAAGAAACGACTCGAGGCCCCGGCTCCGCTGGAACTCATCGAAGCCGCCACGGCCACCGGCACCAGCGTGGGCTGCCCCGTGACCGGGTCGATCGGCCCGGGGACGAGAATGTCACGCAGCGCGCCTATGTCAACCTGCTGTGCATTGTCGCCGAACAGCAGTTCGCGGTAGGAGGTGAGCTGGTAGGACTGTTCGGGCGAGGGAGTGGACGAGAGGTCGAGCTGGGCGGCCGGCACGCGCACCGCTCCCGCGGCATCGCGCGGGCTGTGGCAGCCCTGGCAGTTGCGGTCGACGGGCTGGCCGTTGCCGTCGAGCACGGGCAGGCCGGCGGCGTCGAGTACCGGCCGTGGCAGGTTCCACAGCGGCGCAAGGTGCGCGGGATAGTGGAGCGTGGCGCGGCACTGCGCGCTCCAGCGCGGCGTGCAGGCCGCGCTGGTCGGGGCCGGCGTCGCGAGGTCCGCATAGCGATAGGCGAACGGCAGGTCCGCGGGCCGCCCGGCGGCGGCGGGGTCGGTCCAGACGTCCTCGTACTTCAGGTCGCTGGACGGCGTCAGCGCGGCGCAGTCGGTCTGGCAGCTGATGCGCGCGCGCGTCTGCGCCATCGTCTCGCCCTGGTCGGCGAACAGCGCCGCACGGGTATTGGGGAAGGGCTGGCCGGTGGTCGGCGCCCCCGGGTTGACGCGCGCGAACAGGCCGGGCCGGCCGTGCGAGATACGCGGCTGGCCTGCAGGCTGCAGGCCGGCCGGACGATGGCAGCCGTTGCAGGTCAGCACTTCGCCCGCGCGCAGCTGCAGCCAGTTGAGGTGGCGCGGCGAGGTGCGGCGGCCGGCGCGGTCGACGATGCTGACCGCGAAGGCGACGTCGGCAGGCACCTTGATGCGCACCGACCCGTCCGGCTCGATCGGCGCGTAACCGAGGATCTCGCGCATGCCCAGCGCGCCGGCCGCCCCGAAGGCGGCACCTGGCACCTGGCGCACTTCGTCGTCTGGAATGCTGACCGCCTTCTCTATGCGCAGGAACCGCGCAGGCCGCTGGTCGGCCGTGGCCAGCGCCGGGTTGCGCAGGGCGACGATTCCGCCGGGTGCGGTATCGGTCCCATCGAGGTCGTAGACCGACAGGATGTCGAGGATGCCCACGCCCTCGGCGGCGAGGTCCGAGTCGAAGTCGATTCCTGCCACCTTCGCGGGAATGACCGGCGGCAGTGGCGTGCGCGGTTGCATCGCGACCACGTCGGTGAACATCGTGCCTTCGAGCGGCGACAGCACCGGGCGCTGGGTCCGGTCGCGCGGGTCGTACATGAACACGGAATACAGCGGTGGCGCGGGCAGGGCGCCGGCACCGGCGAGGTTCGACTCCGTGCAGGGCTGGATGCTGCCGCCCTGCAGGATCCTGCACAGGCTCCAGCTCACCAGCAGACGGTTGCTGCCGTCCCACAGCGGGAACAGCGATGCATAGCGTCCACCCGGCGACAGGCCGGGCACGGTCCTGACGTCGTTGACCGTGATCTTCGCCTGCGCGGGTCCCGCGAGACCGGCGTTGGCGAGCGTCGGCTGCGCGTTCTCGACGAAGTGCGCCGCATCGATGCTGACCGCGTCGCCGCCCTGCTCGGTGCCCGCGAACGGCCGGATCAGCGCGACCAGCGAGCCGTCGGTGCGCGCACGCGGCTGCAGGAACTGAACCGTCGAGCCGCCACTGCCGGTGGCGTGGCTGTTCGCGCCATACAGCAGCGCGAGCCCGGTCCCGTCGGGGTTGACGGAATAAAGGTGCATCGAACTGCCGCTGGCATTTTCCCAGCGCGTGAAAACGATGCGCCCGTCGTTGAGCACCGACGGGTCGAGGTCGTGGCTCTGGTTGAAGGATATCTGCCGGATGCTGCCGCCGTCGGCATCCATGACGTGCAGGTTGAAGGCCCACTCGCTGCGGTCCTCGTCGAGGGCCGCGAACTGGGGCTTGCCCTCGTCGATCAGGATGGCCCTCGCGCGGCGCTGGCGGGTCGAGGAAAACACGATCCGGCCGTCCGGCAGGTAGTGCGGCGCGACGTCGTGGCCCTCCTCGGCCACGAGGTTGGAGGCGATCACGCGCCGCAGCTGCTGGCTGCGACGGTCGTATTCGTAGACGTTCCAGGTCGGCTGTGCGCTTTCCTCGGCGCCCTGGACGGGCGGCCTGCGCATCGAAAACAGCAGCAAGTTGCCGTCCCACGACACGTCCAGGTCGCGCACGTCCCACAGCCCGCCGGTCAGCGCCAGCGTGATGTTGCGCTCGGGCGCGTCGGGCGCCGCGCGGTCGCGAAGCCAGACGTCGGCGCCGGCCTGGAACGTGCGCAGCTCGCGGGCGTCCTCGGTGCCCGCCGGCAACGCGCGCTTCACGTAGGCCAGCGGGAAATCCACGGTGGCCGGATCGGGCGCCTGGCCGCTGCCGATGCTGACGCCGCCCGACGTGCCGCTGGAACAGGCGGCGAGCCATGAAGCGCACAACATGGCCGCAGCCAGCGCGCGCGCGGCTCGTAACGTGAAGCGTGTCGCAATTCCGTTCATGGCTGCTTCGATCATCCGTGTCCGCGCGCCGGCATTCTGTGGCGCACGTCGCGGTTGTGCGGCGCCTTCGCGCTGCAGAGTACACCGCGCGGACGTTGCGACGGAATGTCGCAGATTGGAGACATTACCGTCACCAGGGTGCGCCGATATAGTCCGCCGTGGCTGCAGGGAGTGCATGCGATGAATTCTATGTTGCGCGCGGCGGCGTTCGTCGTGGCGTCAAGCCTTGCAGTGACGTCGCTCGCCGGCCCGCGCGAGCAGGCCAGGCGCCTGCACGACCGCATCGCCGGGGTTCCGCCGTCGGACGCCACGCTGGCGCTGATGCAGGCCGATATCGCGGCTGGCCGCTTGCGTGAAGCGGCCGATCGGGCCATGCAGGATCCGGCGTTCTACGGCGTCACCATCAAGAACCTCGCGACGCCCTGGACCAATCGCGAGCGCACGGTATTCGCGCCGCTGAACGACTACACGGCCACCGTGATCGGCATGGTCCGCGACGACGTGCCGTTCGACGAACTGCTGTCGGGCGACATCCTCTACGTGGGACGCAGCGGGCTGGGACTGCCGGCCGCATCGGCGTCCGGCAACGACCACTACGCCGAGATGGAGCGGCGTCGCCTCGACCTGGCCGACGCGCTGGTGCGCAGCACGCAGTCGACCGCCTACGGCCTGCCCGTCGCCGCTACCGCGGGTGTCATGACCACGCGGGCCGCTTCCCAGGCTTTCTTCGTCGCCGGCACCAACCGCGCGATGTTCCGCTTCACGGTGGTCAACCACCTGTGCAGCGACCTCGAGCAGTTGCAGGACACGACGCGCCCGCCGGACCGGATCCGCCAGGACGTCAGCCGCAGCCCGGGTGGCGACAGCCGCCTGTTCCTCAACAACTGCATCGGCTGCCATGCCGGCATGGATCCCATGGCGCAGGCGTTCGCCTACTACAACTACGACGAGGCCCAGGGCCGCCTGGTGTATTCGGCGCCGGCGGTGCAGCCGAAGTACTCGATCAACGCCGATTCCTTCCGGCCCGGCTACGTCACCCGCAACGATCGCTGGGACAACTACTGGCGCCAGGGCCAGAACGCGCTGCTCGGCTGGGACGCTGGATTGCCCGGGGCCGGCAACGGCGCCAAGTCGCTGGGCCAGGAGCTGGCCGGAACCCGCGCGTTCGCCAGCTGCCAGGTCGAGAAGGTGTTCAAGGCCATGTGCCTGCGTTCGCCGGACAGCTCGGTCGACCGCGCGCGGGTCGCGACGGTGACCAGCGCCTTCCGCTCAGGCGGCTACCGCCTGAAGCAGGTGGTCGCGGATGTCGCCACCTACTGCATGGGCGAATGAGGGGCGTGCAATGACCAGTTCCAGGCTTGCATCCCTCGCCCGGCACCTCGGTGTCCTGGCCTGCGCGCTCGTCATCGCGGCCTGCGGCGGCGGCGCCTCGACCACCGAAAATCCGGTCACGACGCCGCCGTCCACGATCGACTACAAGGGGCCGCCGCCGGCCAGCGCCGACATCCAGGCGTTCCGGGTGAATGTCTGGGAGAACCTCAAGGCCAGCAATCGCTGCGGCCAGTGCCACGGCGCAGGCGGCCAGAGCCCGCTGTTCGTGCGCAACGACGACGTCAACCAGGCCTACACCGCCGCGAACGTCGTGGCCAACCTCAATATTCCCTCGAACTCGCGCATGGTCACCAAGGTCGGCGGCGGGCACCACTGCTGGCTGACCAGCAA
>JADZCS010000189.1 GCA_020851435.1 Gammaproteobacteria bacterium
GACGGGATGAAGTCGCCGGTGATCATCTCTTCGTAGGGCTGCCCCGGGCCGACCATCGGGTAGACGCCGGCATCGGGGTCGATGATCACCTCGAGGAAGGCCGGCCCCTTGAACGCGATGAAGTCGGCGATCACGGCCGGGACGTCGGCCTTGCGGTCGAGCCGTTTCACCCACGGGAAGCCGTCGGCCTGCGCGGCCTTGACGAAGTCCTTCTTGTGCAGCGACTTGTCGCTGCCCGACAGCCGGCCCTTGAAGAACAGCTTCTGCCACTGCTTGACCATGCCGTCGCCGAAGTTGTTGAGCACCACCACCTTGACCGGCAGGTCGTAGGTGGTGACGGTCTCCATCTCGCCGAGGTTCATGCGGATGCTGGCGTCGCCGTCGATGTCGATGACCAGGCGATCCGGGTTGGCGAACTGCGCGCCGATCGCGGCCGGCAGGCCGAAGCCCATGGTGCCCATGCTGCCCGAGGTGATCCACAGCCGCGGCGAGCGGAAGTCGAAGTACTGCGCCGCCCACATCTGGTGCTGGCCCACGCCGGTCGCGATGATCGCCTCGCCCTGCGTCAGGCGGTTGATCTCCTCGATCACGTAGTACGGCTGGATCAGCTCGCTGTCGCGGTCGAAATTCATCGCGTAGGTCCTGCGCAGCCCGTCGCAATGATCCAGCCAGGCCGACCAGTCGCGCGCGAAGCCGCTGTCGCGGCCGTGCTCGGTCAGCGTGCGCAGGGCCTCGACCATCTGGCCGACGTGGCTCCACTGCACCTGCTTGACCTTGTTGACCTCGGAGGCGTCCACGTCGAGGTGCGCGATGGTGCGCGCGCCCCTGGCGAACTTGCCGGGCACGCCCGCGACGCGGTCGTCGAAGCGCGCGCCCACCGCGAACAGGAAGTCGCAGTCGTCGACCGCGTAGTTGGCGAAGGCCGCGCCGTGCATGCCCAGCATGCTCATCGACAGCGCGTCAGTGGTGTCGACCGCGCCGATGCCCATGAGCGTGGTCACGACCGGGATGCGGAACGTCGCCGAGAACTCGCGCAGGGCTTCCGCCGCGCCCGCGTTGATGACGCCGCCACCGGCGTAGATCATCGGGCGCTCGGCCTTGCCGAGCCGCTCGAAGAAGTCGTCGCAGGCGGCCTTGCCGAGGTGGAAGTCGGTCACGCGCGCGAGCCGCTGGCGGTAGCCCGGGATCGGCAGGCGGCAGTCGCCGTGGAACGCGCCCTTCCAGTTCTGCACGTCTTTCGGGACGTCGATGGCCACCGGGCCCGGACGGCCGGTGCGCGCGATCTCGAAGGCCGTGCGAATGGTCGCCTCGAGCTTGAGGGGATCGGTGACCAGGAAGGTGTGCTTGGCGACCGCGCCCATGAGCGAAGACACGGGCGCCTCCTGGAAGGCGTCGCTGCCGATCGCGGCCGTGGGCACCTGGCCGCAGATCACGAGCATCGGCACCGAGTCGGCCATGGAGTCGCGGACCGGCGTGATGGTGTTGGTGGCGCCCGGACCGGATGTAACGATCGCCACGCCGACCTTGCCGCTCGCCCGGGCATAGCCCGCCGCCATGAAGGCCGCGCCCTGCTCGTTGGCGGGCACGATCAAGGGCATGCCGTGCCGCCCGGCAGCCTGCTCACGCAGGTTGTAAGTGAATACAGCGTCGTAGGTCGGCAGGATGGCGCCACCCGAGTAGCCGAAAATCGTGTCGATACCCTCATCGGCCAGCACCTGGACGATGATTTCCGCGCCGGTCATGACCTGGCCGGCCAGCGGGTGGCTCCCGGAGCCTGTCTCGATACGGTCGTTGGCGACGTTCAAGCCCGATCTCCTGCGGCATAATGCGCTGCAACAGAGCCTAGCAGCGTGTTAGGTTCTCGTCCAATGGGTGCTGGCGAACCTTCGAGGCCTATCGGAATGCGACACATCATCTCGATCCTGCTCCAGAACGAGGCGGGCGCCCTCACGCGCGTCGCCGGCCTGTTCTCGACGCGCGGCTACAACATCGAGTCCCTGTCCGTCGCACCCACCGACCAGCCGACCGTATCGCGGCTCACGCTGGTCACGACCGGCAACGATGCGGTGATCAACCAGATCGTGAGCCAGCTGCAGAAGCTCGTCGACGTGGTGACCGTCGCCGACATGACCAGCGGCGGCCATTACGAGCGCGAACTGGCGCTCATGAAGTTCCGCGCCAACGAGCGCGGGCTGGACCCGCTGGTGCGCCTGGTCACGGACTGCGACGGCAAGGTGCTGCAGGGTACGCTGGGCAGCTTCGTCGTCGCCCTGACCAGCAGCGAGGCGGAGATCAACCACTTCATCGCGCAGGCGACCCAGCACGCCGAACTCACCGAGATCGTGCGCAGCGGCGCGCTCGCCATCAGCCAGGGCCAGCGCGTGCTGCGCCTGCCGGACGCAGGCCAGGCTCCCGTCGCATGAGCGAGCCCGCGTACCGTCGCGCGGCTGCGGCCGACGTCGGCGCCGTCGTCCTGCTGGTCGAGTCCGCATTCCGCGGCGAGGCAAGTCGCGCGGGCTGGACCACAGAGGCCGACCTGCTCGAAGGCCGCCGTACGGGGCACGACGAGATCGAGGGCATCCTCGCCAATCCCGACCAGTGCCTGTTGCTGTGCGTGGCGGACGACGACAGCCTGCTCGCGAGCGTGGTGCTGACCCGGGAAGCTGGGCATGCGTGGCTGGGCATGCTGGCCGTCAGGCCGGGCCTGCAGCACGGCGGCGTCGGGCGCGAACTGCTCGCGACCGCCGAGGCCTGGGTGCGGCAGCACTGGGGCCTGGACCGCATGCGCATGAAGGTGATCGTGCAGCGCGGGGAACTCATCGCCTGGTACGAGCGCCGCGGCTACCGGCGCACCGGCGAAACCGCGCCCTTTCCCTATGGCGACCCCCGCTTCGGGCAGCCCAGGCGCGACGACCTCTCGTTCGTGATCCTCGAGAAAACCCTGGCCTAGGGTTTCAACGGCCCAGCAGCGCGCGTACCTGGCCGGCCGCGCGCAGGCCTGACAGCCAGGCGCCATGGCAGGTGCCGTAGGCCTGCTGCTGCGTGTGCTCCCCCGCGAACACGATGCGCCCGGCGACCGGGGCGCCCAGCAGCTGCCGCGCGCCGAAACGGCCCGGCACGCAGTGCGAATAGGCGCCGCGACTCCAGGGATCGGAGGCCCAGGCCGTGGCCGTGCCGCGATCGAAGTGCTTGCGCACGCCCTCGCCCAGCATCCGGGTGAGTTCCCCCAGCGCGTGGTCGATCGCCGCAGCCTCGCCCGCGCCCTCCAGTTCCTGTGCCAGCGCGCCGGCGGACATGCCGATGCAGACGTTGCTGTCCCACAGGCGCGTCATGTACGACATGCCGCGCTGGTCGTTGCGGCGCAGACGCAGGAATTCCGTGCGCTCGGCCGGGAACACGCTGCGCTTGAAGCGCAGCGCGACCTTGTTCATGAGGCCGAGCGGCAGGTCGTGATGTGCCTGCAACACCTCGGCGGACAGGCCGGGCGAGAACACCAGCGCTCCCTGCGCGACGATGGGCGCAGGTACGGCCACGACGACCGCACGCGTCCTGAGGCTGCCGGCCGGCGTGTCCACGGTGGCGCCAGCCGCCTGCCAGCGCACGCGCGAGACGGGCGTGGACAGGCGCAGCGGAAGTTCGCGGCCCTGCTGCGACAACAGCGCCCCATAGCCTTGCCGGATCAGGAAGTCGGGGCCCTGCGCAACGTAGCGGTGCTGGTCGAGCGCAGAGTAGTTGCTGAATTCGACGCCTTCCCAGGCGGTCGAAGCAGAGGCCGCCATGGCGAACCAGGGATCGGCGCGCGTGGCCTGGCTCAGCGCCAGCTCGGCAGCCACGTCCAGGCCGCGCTCACCGGCCGCGGCAATTTCCCGGCTGATGCGGGCGGAGAGTTCCGTGAGCGGCGCGACCTCGGCCTCGGCCAGGCGCCTGGCGCCGTCGTACACGGCACGCGGGTAGCGGTCCTCGAAAACCTCGAAGTCCGCGGCGCGCGCCACGCCGACCAGGGGATTCGCCGCCGAGGAATGCAGCCAGGAACAGCCGCGGTCCCAGGCGACGCCGACCGACTGGGTGTCGGTGTGCGCGCGCCCGCCGATACGGTTGCGCGCCTCCAGCACCAGCACGTCGAGCCCCGCCGCAACCAGGCTGCCGGCGGCCGCGAGCCCGGCCGATCCCGCGCCGATCACGACCACGTCCCGGCCGGTCGCCTCGGCGGCGCGCGCGGGCAGCATGCCCGCCGCCAGCGTCGCGCCGAGCCCCTGCAGGAAACGTCGGCGCCCGTTCACCGTCTCCATCACGGCCCGCCGGCTTCGACCCGGGGCAGCAGCGCCAGCGCGGCGCGCACGTCGTCCGGGACGCGTACGGGCCGGCGCGTCGCCGCGTCGACGTAGACGTGCACGAAGCGGCCGATCGCCGCCGGGTCTTCATCGTCCCCGCGAAACAGCACGATGCGGTACACGACGCTGGAATTCCCGAGCTTCTCGATCGCCAGCCCGGCATGGACGAGCTCGGGGAAGGACAGTTCCTTCTGGAAGCGGCAGCTGGTCTCCGCCACGATGCCGATGGCCGGCTGCTCGCGGATGTCCGTGCCGGTGGCCTCCATGAGCCAGCCGTTCACGGCCGTGTCGAAGTAGGAGTAGTAGGTGACGTTGTTGACGTGACCGTAGTGGTCGTTGTCCATCCAGCGCGTCGGGATCGGGCGCAGGACCGGGTAGGCCGCGCGTCCGGTGACTGCCGGCGTCTGTCGGGTTTCCATGCAATACTTCCTTCGTGGCGCCGGGGGTCAACGGCGCGCTCGCAGGATACCGCGCCCGGGGAGCATCTCGCCATGGCAGGCAAGTCTCAACCCATCGTCTGGCGACTGTCGCTCACGGTGCCGCGGGAGCAGGTCTACGAACTGCTCTCGACGGACGAGGGCCGGGCCCGCTTCTGGGCCGAGTCCACGCGCCGTCGCGGCGACGCCATCGTCTTCCGCTGCGCGGACGGCAGCACGCACCGCGCCTGGGTCATCGAGGAAAAACCCCCGCTGCGCTTCTCGCTGGCCTATCAGGGCGGGATCGCGACGTTCCGGCTGATCAAGTCAGGCAAGGGCACGCGTCTGGAACTGGCGCATGCCGGCGTCGCGGCCGCCGATCGTGCCGTGGCCGAGGCCGCCTGGGTGGGAATCCTGCTCGGGCTCAAGGCCGCCGCACAGTTCGACGTGGACCTGCGCAACCACGACCGTCGCCGCAGCCTGCGCCAGCGTTTCGTCGACCAGTAGCGCTCAGGCGCTGGGGATGAACTCGTCGTCGCCCTGCTGGACGCGCTCGAATTTCAGGAAATCGTAGTAGCCGCAGCTGTTGCCGTGCGGATAGTGCCGGCACACCCAGGGCCGTGCCTTGTACACCGTGCAGCGCCGCGCCTCGGTGTCGAAGAAGCGGCAGACCTGCTTGAAGACGTGGTCCTTCTTCTGCCGCAGGCACCACTCGTCATCTTCCTTCGTCTTGTAGTGGTACGTGAACTTCGCGCGCGCAGCCTCGAAGTCGAGGTCGAAGTGCCGCCCCAAGCGCTCGATGTCCTTGTCGCTCACCGCGATGCGCGGATAGGAGCAGCAGTAGCCCGGGCACTTGAGACAGTCGTAGCGCTTGGTGGTCATGGCGGATGCGTGGCTGCAGCGGGACAGGAAGGTTACCCGAGTCGGCGCCTCAAGGCTCGACGGGCTCGTGCGGCCGGTCACCCTTGTGGGAACGCGACAGCAGCAGGGCCGCGGGAACCAGCAGCGCCGCGCAGGCCAGGAACGGCGCGGCGTGACCGAAGCCGTCGTACAGCGCGCCCGACGAGGCCGGGCCCACGATGCGGCCGGCCGCGGTCGAGGCTTGCAGGGCGCCCAGCGCCGCGCCGCGATCCCGCGGCTCGGCCTCGATGCTCAGCAGCGACGAGGCCGTGGTGTTGAAGATCGCGTGACCGACCGCGAACGACAGCGTGCCGGCCCACATCGAGGTCCAGTTGTGGGCGAAGGCCATGACGCCGTAACCCACCACGTGCGCGCCCAGCGACGCGTACAGCATCGGCTTCTCACCGTAGCGGCGCACCAGTCGCCCGACCAGGCCGCCCTGGACGGTGACGCCCACCGCGCCCATGACGAAGAACACCCAGCCCACGTCGCGCGGCGAAAGATCGAGGATGTCCGCGCCCCATACCGGCAGCACGGACTGCACGGCCGCGCCGCCGGTGGCGAGCAGCAGTGCCGCGACGACGACGCCGACCAGCACGGGCTTGCCCTGCACGGCTGCGAACGGCGAGTGACTGCCTGATCCCTCGCCGCGCCAGGGCTTGCGGTGCTCCGGCTTGAGGCTCTCGGGCAGCGCGAACAGCGTGCCCAGGACGGCCAGGGTGCTGAGGCCGGCGCCGACCAGGGCCGGTACCAGCAGGCTCAGGTGCTGCGCGTCAGGGCCGCCCAGCAGGCCGCCGATCATGGGCCCGAACATGAATCCCAGGCCGAACGCTGCGCCGACGGTGCCGAGCCCCTTGGCGCGGTTCTCGGGCGTGGTGATGTCGGCCACGTAGGCAAACGCCGCCGAGATGTTGCCCGACATCAGGCCGCTGAACGCGCGCGCCACGATCAGCATGGCGAGGCTGTCGGAGAAACCCAGCATCAGGTGGCCGCCGACCGCGCCGAGCATGCTGATCATCAGCACTGGCTTGCGGCCCACGCTGTCGGACAGCCGTCCCCAGATGGGCGTGGCGATCACCTGCGCGAGCGCGTAGATGCCCGCCCCGCCGAAGGTGATGAGCCACGGGGCTGCGCCGTACTTCTCCGCAACGAACGGGAATAGCGGCAGGATGATGCCAAAGCCCAGCAGGTCGATGAATACGATGAGGAACAGCGTCAGTAATGGACTCATGAAACCCGCTAGAAGCTCTTCTTGGTCTTGATGTTGATCTGGAACTTGTCTTCGCCCGGGGGCGCGTCCAGGGCATAGGCGAAGTCTACGTGCAGAACGTTGCCAAGTCCGGACCGGGCGGAGCCGAAGCGCAGGCCGATCCCGATGTCCTTGAGCAGGCCCAGCGGCGCGACGCCCGCGGGGTCCCGGCCCCAGGTACGGCCGGCATCGAGGAAAGCGGCGCCGCCGACGTAGAACAGGCGGAACGGGAACCAGTCGGTGTACAGGCGATACTCGATGGTAGCCAGGGCGCTCGACGTGCCGGACTGGAAGCGGTTGCGATAGCCGCGCAGCCCCTGCTCGGCGCCCAGGAACAGTTGCTGCTCGATGTCGAGGTTGTCGGTCACCGTGCCAGTCAGGCTGGCATAGAAGACCTGCTTGTCGCTGAATCGCCAGTAGTGCTGGCCCTGGGCCGACAGGCTCGCGTTGGCGAGTTCGCCCGACTCGACGCGGGTCGCTGCCTGCGCGTTGCCGATGATCCGCAGCTTAGGCGTGAGGTCTCGCCCGCCCTGCACGGCCGCCTTGAGGATCGCGGCGTCCTGCGTGGACCCCAGCGCGGTGGTGGCCATGCCCATGGAAACGCGGGCCGCCAGGCCGAGGTAGACGTCCTCGGTGCGCATGATCTGGTCCTGGTTGCGGGCCTTGCCGTAGGCATCCTCGAGCCACTCCAGCCCGATGAACGGGTAGCTGAGCTCGCGCTCGGGACTCAGTTCCGGCGGCGGCGTGACGCCGGGCTCCTCCTCGAAACGCGCCTCGTCGAAGGTCCAGCCCGTGAACCAGCGGCGCGTCCAGCCGTCCTTGAGGCCCTGCGACCAGCCGAACCATGGCGCCAGCGAGCGCCGCTTGGTGCGGAACCCGTCGTAGGGATCGGCCTCCGAATAGCGCGTGACGATGCGGTCGTCGTCAAGCATGTCGACGCCCGTCGCCCAGCGCGAGTCCAGCGAGTAGAACGGCCGCTCGAGCGTGAACTCCATGGACGTGCCGTCGCTGAGGTCGGCGTAGCTCGTGTCCATGCGCCAGCGGCTGCCGAGGATGTTCGGGTCGACCCACTGCAACTCGGTCTGCGTGCGCTCGTCGTCCGAGGTGTAGGCGAGCTGCAGCCGCTTGCCCCAGCCGAACAGGTTGAGTTCCTCGAGCTCGATGCGCTCGCGGTTGGCGCCGCCGGAGGACGAGAAGCTGATGCCGGGGTTCAGCGTCCAGACGTCGCGGATCGAGACCTCGATGTCGACGGTATTGGTGGCCGCGTCGTATCGCACCGGCCGGACGATCGCGTCGTAGACGTAGCGCTGGCCGCGCATGCTTCGCTCGCTTTCCTCCAGTCGCACGTGCGAGACCGGCTCGCCCTCGTGGAAGGTCAGGCGCGCGCGCACTGTGGCTTCCTTGGTGTTGATGTGCAGCTTGTTCGCGGTGCGGTACAGCCAGTTGTCCTCGCCCTTGATCGTGGGATCGAAGACGTCGAAGACGCGGATGAAGACCTGGCCGATGACGGCCCCCCTGGCCTCCAGCTCGGCGATCGTCGGCAGCGTTTCGCCGGGGACTGGCGGAATGACGGGCGGCGGGTTCCAGCCGCTGTCGTGCTCGCGCAGCTTGGCGGCCTGCGCAAGGCCGGGGAGCAGCAGCGCGGCGGCCAGCGCCAGGCGCAGGGCCATGGCCGCCGGTTTCGCGTTCACGGCACGAGCACCGTCGAGCCCGTCGTACGCCGCGCCTCGAGGTCGCGGTGCGCGCTCGCGGCGTCGGCCAGGGCGTAGGTCTGGCCGATGCGTATGCGCACGGCGCCGCCCAGCACGACGGCGAACAGCTCGCGCGCGGCGCTGTCGAGGTCCTTGCGGGCCGCGATGTAGGCGAACAGCGATGGCCGGGTCAGGAACAGCGAGCCGCGCTTGGCCAGCTCCATCGGCGAGAACAGCGGCGGCGGGCCGGAGGCATTGCCATAGGTCACCATCATGCCCAGCGGCCGCAGGCAGTCGAGCGAGGCGAAGAAGGTGTCCTTGCCGACCGAGTCGTAGGCCACGGGGACGCCGGCGCCACCGGTGATCTCGCGCACGCGGGCGGTGAAATCCTCGCGCGGCGTGACGATCACGTGGTCGGCGCCGTGCTCGCGCACGAGCTCGGCCTTGGCGTCGCTGCCCACCACGCCGATCACGGTCGCGCCCAGGTGCTTCGCCCACTGCACGGCGATCAGGCCGACGCCGCCAGCGGCCGCGTGGATCAGCACCGGATCGCCCTTGCGCACGCGGTACGTGCGGCGCAGCAGGTAGTGGGCGGTAAGGCCTTTGAGCATCATCGCGGCAGCCTGGGCGCTGGAGATGCCCTCGGGCACGCGGACCAGCCGGTCCGCAGGCATCACGCGCTCCTCGCAGTACGAGCCAGGCGTATGGACGTAGGCGACGCGATCGCCCTCGCGGAACCGCGCGCCGCGGCCAGCGGCGACCACGACACCGGCGGCCTCGCGGCCCAGGCAGGCGGGCATCGCCATCGGGTACAGGCCAGAGCGGTCGTAGACGTCGATGTAGTTGAGGCCCACGGCCTCGTGCCGGATCCGGACTTCGCCCTTACCGGGCGCCCCGACCTCGATCTCTTCCCAGGTCAGCGCTTCGGGTCCGCCGGGCGCATGGATGCGAATTGCCTTGGCCATCGTGATCTCGTCGCGCCGGAATGGGGGCGCTCAAGCGCGAATGATACCGCGCCCGCCCGGACACCATCTGTGCGCTCGGAAACGGTGGATCAGCCCCGCAGGGGGGCTTCGGCGATCACGAGGTCGGCCACGGGATGGCCGCCGATCAGGTGTTCCTGGACGATCCGCTCGAGGTTAGCCGGGCTGGCATGCCGGTACCAGGTGCCTTCCGGGTAGACGACCGCGATCGGGCCCTGCTGGCACACGCGCAGGCAGTCGACGCGCGTGCGCAGCACACCGTTCCCGGCATCGGCGAGGCCGAGCTCCTTGAGCCGGCGCTTGAGGAACTTCCAGGAGGCATCGGCCTCCTCCTGCGGCGCGCACTTGCCGTGCGTGCACAGGAGGATGTGCCGGCGGACGCTGCCCAGCTGCAGCTCCGCGAGGGTCTGCTCGAGGGTGGCGCCCGGGAGCGGGCTCACAGCGCCGCGTCGTCGGCCTCGCCGGTGCGGATGCGCAGGACGCGCTCGACCTCGGTCACGAAGATCTTGCCGTCGCCGACCTTGCCGGTCTTCGCGGCGCCGACGATGGCCTCGATGACCTGGTCGACCAGTCCGGTCTTCACGGCCACTTCGATCCGGGTCTTGGGCACGAAATCGACGACGTATTCGGCACCCCGGTACAGCTCGGTGTGACCGCGCTGGCGGCCAAAGCCCTTCACCTCGGTGACGGTCATGCCCGAGATGCCGATCTCGGACAGTGCGGCGCGCACGTCGTCGAGCTTGAACGGCTTGATGATGGCGGTAACGAGCTTCATCAGGGACTCCTGGTTACACGATGGTCCTGCCCAAACAGTGCAGATTCTATGCCTACGGGCCCCTTCGAGTGAAATCAGGGAGTTGCGCAAGCTGCGGGGGAGCCACCGCACCTGCTTGGTGCATGCTGCGCCTGAACCGCGCCGGGCTGGTGCGAATTTCACGTCAGCCAGGGCAATACCAGCATGATGACGCCGGTGATCACGAACACCGACACGACGTCGACCCAGAACCCGGCGCGCATCATCTGCCGCATCGATATCTGGCCGGTTCCGTAGACGATGGCATTCGGCGGCGTGCCGACCGGCAGCATGAACCCGCAGGAAGCGGCCATGGCAGCCGGCGCCACGAGCGCGATCACCGGATAATCCGTGCCGCCTGCGATCGCGCCGAGGATGGGCATGAAGGTCGCGGCGGCCGCTACGTTCGAATTGAGCTCGGTCCAGAACACCAGCAGCAGGCACACCAGGAACACCAGCGCCACGAGCGGCAGCCCGGCCAGGCCGCCCAGCAACTGGCCGATCTGCTGCGACAGCCCGGAGTCCTGGATGATCGCGGCCAGCGCGAGGCCGCCGCCGAACAGCAGCAGCACGTCCCAGGGCACGCGGCGCAGGTCCGGCCCGCGCAGCAGCGCGCCTCCGTCCGAAGTTCCCGCCGGCACGAGGAACAGCACGAGCCCCGCCGCTATCGCGATGGCGGTGTCGTTGAGGCGCCCCAGGCCCGGCAGCTCGACCAGCAGCGGCCGGAACACCCAGGACAGCGCCGTCGCCACGAACACCCAGGCGACGCGACGCTCGGCAGCGCTGACCGGGCCCAGGTCGGCGAGCGCCTGCTGGACCGCCCGGCCCGCCGCGGCCTGCGTGCCGAGCTTGAAAGGCAGGGCCTGCATGAGCGCCAGCCAGGCGAGCGGCAGCAGGATCAGCACCGTCGGGACGCCGAAGATCAGCCACTCGGCGAACGAGATGCCGATACCGTAGTTTTCGCGCATGAAACCGACCGCGAGCGCGTTGGTCGGCGTGCCGACGATGGTGCCGAGGCCGCCGATCGTGGCGCCGAAAGCCACGCAGCAGACGATGGCGGCCGCGAAATTGCGCTGGTCGGAACTGGCCTGCTCGAGGTCGGGCGCCACGATGTGCGCAACGGACAGCGCCACCGGGATCATCATGAGCGCGGTCGAGGTGTTCGAGGCCCACATGCTGACGAACGCCGTCGCCGACATCATGCCCAGCACCAGCAGGCGCGGGCTGCCGCCCGCGTGCACGACCACGTTGTAGGCGATGCGCTTGTGCAGATCCCAGCGCTCCATGGCGAGCGCCACCAGGAACCCGCCCAGGATCAGGTAGATGGTCGAGTTGCCGTAACCCGCCGCGACCGTGTCGACGTCGGCTACCCCGAGCAGCGGCAGCACGCCGATCGGCATCAGGGCCGTCGCGGGGATCGGCAGGGCCTCGGTCGCCCACCACACGGCCATCAGCGCGCTGACGCCGGCCGTGCGCCAGGCGGCCACGGTCAGCCCCCCGGGCGGTTCCGTGAAGACCGCCAGCACCAGCAGCGCAAGCCCCAGTACCAGGCCAAGGTTCTGCGCCAGGGTACGGGCTTTCGACGGGCTCAACTGCCGATTTCCATGTCATACCACCGTAGAGACCGCAGCTCGCCGGGCGACCTTGCGCGCTACGCTATTGGATTGGCTACTGGCCGTATATTAGCGGCCCTGATACGCGGGAGCTTTGCGATGGAGCAGACGTTCATCATCGTCGGCGCAGGCCAGGGCGCGCAACAGGCGGTCGACAGCCTGCGTCGTGAAGGTTTCGCCGGCAGGCTGGTGCTGGTCGGCGACGAGCCCGTGCTGCCCTACCAGCGTCCGCCGCTGTCCAAGAAATTCCTCGCCGGCGACTTCGAGCGCGAGCGCCTCACGTTGCGGCCCGCCTCTTTCTACGAGCAGAACCGCTGCGAGCTCATGCTCGGCCGGCGCGCGACGCGCCTCGACCGCGCGGCGCGCAGCGTCACGCTCGACGACGGCACCCTGCTGAACTACGACCGCCTTCTGCTTGCAACGGGCAGCCGGGTGCGGCTCGCCGACGTGCCGGGCGCGACCCTTGCCGGCGTGCACTACCTGCGCTCGATCGCGGACGTCGACGGCATCCGTGTCGATGCGCAGCCGGGGCGCCGGGTCGTGATCGTCGGCGCCGGCTACGTCGGCCTCGAATGCGCGGCCACCTGCGTCAAGCTGGGCCTCGACGTCACCGTGCTTGAGATGGCCGACCGCGTCATGAACCGCGTCGTGGCGCCCGAGATGAGCGCGTTCTACGCGGCGGAACACGCCGGACACGGCGTCGACATCCTCTGCAACGCGCGTGTCAGCGCCTTCGAGGGCAAGGACCGCGTCGAGGCCGTGAGCTGCGCCGACGGCAGCCGCTACCTCGCGGACCTCGTCGTGATCGGCATCGGCATCCTGCCGAACATCGAACTCGCCCAGGAAGCAGGCATCCACTGCGACAACGGCATCGCCGTCGACGACCGCTGCCGGACCAGCGATCCCGAGGTATTCGCCATCGGCGACTGCTGCAGCCTCCCGAGCCATCGTTACGGCCGGCGCATTCGCCTCGAGTCGGTCGACAATGCCTTCGAGCAGGCCAAGTCGGCAGCCGCCAACATGTGCGGGCGCGACGTCGTGCACGACAAGGTGCCGTGGTTCTGGTCGGACCAGTTCGAGCTCAAGCTGCAGATCGTCGGCCTGTCGCAGGATTACGACCAGGTGGTGCTGCGCGGCGACCCCGCGACGCGCAACTTCAGCTGCAGCTACCTGCGCGGCGGCGAACTGATCGCGCTGGATGCCGTGAACCACGCCAAGGACTTCATGGGCGCGCGCAAGCTGATCGCCGAACGCGCGAAGCTCGACCTGCAGCGCCTCGCCGACGCCGCCGTGCCGATCAAGGAGACCGTCGCCATATGACCCGGATAGTGTTCATCGAAGCCGACGGCACGCGCCGCGAGGTGGAAGCCCTCGACGGCCTGTCGGTCATGGAAGTCGCGCTGATGCACGGCATCCGCGGCATCGTCGCCACCTGCGGCGGCTCGTGTTCCTGCTCGACCTGCCACGCCCACGTCGACCCCGCCTGGGTCGACCGCCTCGACCCGCCCGACGACATGGAACTCGACACCATGGAAGCCGCGCCGGGACACGACGACACCAGCCGCCTCACCTGCCAGATCAAGGTCACGCCCGCCCTCGCCGGCCTGACCCTCCGCGTCCCGCCGACGCAGGCCTGACCTCAACGCGCGGTCAAAACCGGCCTCAGCCTACGGTCCGGGTGCGGGGCGAGCCTGGCGGGATCGTGCGGGTAGTTGCGTGGGGACACAGCGCAGCTATGTCCCCACACACCCAGGCCCGCCCGAAGCCTACAGGGATGTATTCACGGCGGTCCCGCCAGGCCCGCCCCGCACCCGGACCGTCTGACGCGATCGATTTTCACCGCGCGTTGAGGTCGAAGCGCGGGTACGGCCCGAGCCGCGCCAGCATCACGCACGCCACGACGAAGCAGCCGACATAGGCCCACAGCGCAGGCTCGTAGCCGCCCAGCCGGTCGTAGGCGATCGCGGTGAGCAGCGGGCCGAAGCCTGAGCCCAGCGTCCACATGGAGTACTGGTAGCCGTAGAGTTCGGCGTAGGACCGCGTGCCGAAGTAGCGTCCGACGAGATAGGCGAGCACGTCCACCTCGGCGCCAGCCGCGAGGCCGACCAGGATGGCCGCGGCAGCGGCGCCGTAGCCCGTGGCGCCGGTGGCCAGCAGGGCCACGCCCAGTATCGGGCCCAGCAGGAAGCCGATCGCGACATGGGGCGCATGGAAGCGGTCGACCAGGTAACCCGCGCCGATACGGCCGACTACGCTCGAGGCTCCGAGCAGGGACAGGATGCCGGCGGACGTTGTGGCATCGACGCCGCGCGCGCGCAGGATCGGGATGAGCTGCAGCATCACGCCGCCGATGGCGACGCCCAGTACCAGGAACGCACCGATCAACAGCCAGAAACGCCGGGTGCGCATCGCACCCGCGCGATCCAGGCCCACGCGCACCGGCCCGCCCCCGGCCGCCGCCGCGGCGGGCGAAACCACGTCGCCATCGGGCGCCAGCCCGCGCTCCTCGGGCGAGTCGCGCAGGAACAGCGCCGCGACCGGCAGCGTGACCACCACGCACAGGACGGCGAGCCCGACATAGGCCAGGCGCCAGCCGTAGGCGTCGATGAGGGCCTGGGTGAGCCTCGGGATGACCATGCCACCGACGCCGACGCCGGCCAGCGCGACCCCCAGCGCCAGGCCGCGGCGGCGGTCGAACCAGCGCGTGATGGCCCTTGCATAAGCGACGCTGGAGGTGCCGCCGCCCAGGATCGGCATCAGCGCGTACACCAGGTAGAAGTGCCACAGGTTGGGCGTGAGCCAGTACAGCGAAGCCAGCGCCGCAGCCATCAGGACGATCGACGGCAGGGCGACGCGCCGCACCCCGTGCAGGTCGACGAGGCTGCCCACGAACGGCGAGGTGAACACCGTGACGACCGTCACCAGCAGCAGGGTCAACGCGATCTCGGTTCGGGACCAGCCGAAGGCGTCGATGAGGGGCTGCTGGAAAACCCCGAAGGCGAACACGTTGATGGCGGCGACGCCCGTGGCCAGCCCCACGCCGGCCGCAAGCACCACCCACCATCCCGGAAACACCTTCCTTGCCATCCCCAGCCCCCCCCGTGACACCCCCCTGGCGCCACCTGCGGACACGTTACCGGCTGGACCGACCAGATGCCATGAGGATGGTGGACAGCGCTGATTTTGCAACGCACAATTCCGGTTCAGCTACTGGATCAGAGGCTTGCGCCATGGACGAAGAAAAATCCCTGCAGAACGTGGATCGCGAGTTCCGCGCAGCAGTGGCCAAACTGACCGGCGGTCTCTCGCCCCAGGACTATGCCGCAGCATGGTCCGACTGGTGGCTACACCTGTCCGCCTCGCCGGCCAAGCAGATGCAGATCATGCAGAGCGCCTACACCAAGGCGGCCGACCTGTGGAGCTTCAGTGCGCAGGCGGCCCAGGGGCAGCCCGTGTCTCCCCAGGACGCGGCGCATGCCGACCGGCGTTTCGCCAGCGACGCCTGGAACCAGTTCCCGTTCAACGTCTACGCGCGCGCCTACCAGAACAGCGCCGAGTTGCTGCGCGAGGCCACCAGCGACGTCGAGGGCGTGCAGGAACGCAGCGCGCAGATGATGGAGTTCGCGGCGCGCCAGGTGGCGGACGCCACCTCGCCCTCGAACTACGTCCCGACCAATCCCGAGCTGATCCAGCAGACCATCGCCGAGAAGGGCGAGAACCTCGCGCGCGGCTGGAAGTACTTCCTCGAGGACATGGACCGCACGATCAAGGGCGGCACCACGCCCGGCGCCGAGAAGTTCAAGGTCGGCGAGGACATCGCCGCCACGCCCGGCAAGGTTGTCTTCCGCAACTCGCTGATCGAGCTGATCCAGTACTCGCCGACCACCCCGGACGTGCACGCGGAGCCCGTGCTGATCGTGCCGGCCTGGATCATGAAGTACTACATCCTCGACCTCTCGTCGCGCAATTCGCTGGTGAAATGGCTGGTCGACCAGGGTCACACCGTCTTCATGATCTCCTGGAAGAACCCGTCCGCGACCGACCGCGAGGTCGGCATGGACGATTACCTGCGCAACGGCATCTACGCCGCGATGGACGCAGTCTGCGACATCGTGCCGAAGCGCAAGGTGCACGCCGTCGGCTACTGCATCGGCGGCACGCTGCTGGCCATCGGCGCCGCAGCGCTGGCGCGCAAGGGCGACGAGCGCATCAAGGACATCACGATGTTCGCGGCGCAGACGGACTTCTCGGAGCCCGGCGAGCTGTCGCTGTTCATCAGCCCCTCGCAGCTCGCGATGCTCGAGGCGCTGATGTTCAAGGAGGGCGTGCTGGATTCCGCCAAGATGGGCGGCGCCTTCGCCCTGCTGCGCGCGCACGACCTGCTGTGGCAGCCGTCCGTGAACACCTACCTCAAGGGCAAGCGCGAGGAGCTGATCGACCTGATGGCGTGGAATGCCGACGGCACGCGCATGCCCTGGAAGATGCACACCGAATACCTGTACGGCCTGTACCTCAACGACGACCTCGCGCACGGCCGCTTCAAGGTCGAGGGCGAGGTCGTGCAGCTGTCCGACATCAAGGTGCCGATGTTCGTGGTGGGCACCGAGACCGACCACGTCGCGCCCTGGAAGTCGGTGTTCAAGGTCGACCGGCTCGCGGATTCGTCGGAGTTTACGTTCCTGCTCACGAGCGGCGGCCACAACGCCGGCATCATCAGCGGCCC
>JADZCS010000190.1 GCA_020851435.1 Gammaproteobacteria bacterium
ACCGTGAGGTCCTCCCACAGCGAGAAGCGCTGGGTCATGTAGCCGAGCTTGCGCCGCACCGCCTCGGCCTCGCGCGGCACCTCGTGGCCGAGCACCTTGACGGTTCCCGTGGTGGGACGCAGCAGCCCGCACAGCATGCGGATCGTCGTGGACTTGCCCGAGCCGTTCGGACCCAGGAATCCGTAGATGCGCGCGCGCTCGATGGTCAGGTCGATGTGGTCGACGGCGACGACCGCCCCGAAAGAGCGCGACAGTCCGCGCGCGACGATGGCGGGCTCGCTCACGCGAAAGGCCCTGCGACGGGACGGGCATCGGGGATGCGGCGGTGGGCCACGTTGACTCCGGGGAACCTGGATTCGCATTGTCCATCGACAGCGGCCACGCGGCCAGCGGTGCTGCAGCCGGGCGGACACGTTGGTAGCATGCGCGCTGACAACCAGGGAGGGTTCCATGTCGAATCGGCCACTCGCGGCCTGCGCCGCCGTGCTTCTGCTTGCCTTCGCCACCGCGCCCCTTGCCGGCGCCGCCACTGCCACCGCCACGATCGACCTGCCGGGCAAGGCGAAGTGGAACCGCGTCACGAGCCTCGGCCTGGTGCTGGTCGGTACGGACGACGCGCTGATGCTGGTCAACGGCGCGACCGGCCAGGTGCAGTGGAAGCGCGACGACATCAAGAAGACGCTGCCGTACAACGTCCGCGAGGTCGACGGCTCCCCGTTCATCCTGGTCAACGACTGGTCCGGCGCGATGGCGGCCAGGGTCAGCGCCCAGGGACTCGACTTTGCCACCGGAGCGACGGTGTTCCGGACGGAACCGGAACAGGGCCAGAGCCTTGGCCTGTACCCGGTGCCCGGCGGCCAGCAGTTGCTCAACATCAGCCAGCTGTACCAGGAAGGCAGCGGCACCTACGCCACCCTGTTCGAGACGGCAACGGGCAAGAAGCTCTGGCGCACGAAGATCGCCGGCATGATGGGATTTACCCTGCATCCCGCCGAAACGGGGGCGTTCATCGTCACGCGGCAGGACCTGTCTGGCCACCAGGACCCGGTGTTCGACGCCGACACGGCCTACCTGCCGTTCCAGGGACTCATGGCGCTGGACCTTGCGACGGGCGCCGTGAAGTGGAACGTCGAGTACTCGACCGCGGACAAGGCCCTCAAGAAGGCCTACTCGGCGCCGGTCATCGACGGCGACACGATCTTCGCGTCGGGCAAGGGCACGGTTTACGCGATCGACAAAGCGTCGGGCGCCGTCAGGTGGAAGAGCGACAAGGTGCTGTCAGGCATTTTCTCGTCGGGCGTGATTTCGCAGGTGCTCCCGACGCCGGATGCCGTCTATATCCGCCTCGGCGGAAACTTCTTCAACGCGCCGGAAAAGACCTACGAACTCAAGAAGCCGCTGGGCGTGATGGCGCTCGACCGCGCCACGGGCGCCAAGCGGTGGGAATACAAGAACGCCAGAGAGGGCATCACCAATCTCGCGCTGCTGCCGGACCGCGGCGTCGTGCTGCTCAGCGACGCCTACAACCTGACCGGCCTCGACCTCGCGGCGGACGGCAAGGGCTCGGCCAGGTTCGAGGTGCCGATCGAGTTCAAGCGCAAGATGAGCGGCGGCGAGGTGGCCGCGGCCGGCGTCGGCGCGATGTCGGGCTTCCTGACCGGTGGACTCGCCGGCGCGATCAAGGGCGGCGCGGGCGCCGCGGGCGGCAAGGCCCGGCTGGACGTGCCGGTGGCGCTGATCCCGCGCGCCGACGGCAAGGTGGTGGTGGCCGGAAAACAGCACCTGATGCTGTTCGACCCGGCTGACCAGAAGATCGTCTGGTCGACCTACTACCCGGCCCCGGGGAGCTCGGCGGCTGGCCTGGCAGTCATGTCGGCGCTGACCGTCGTCGCGGCGACCAGCTATGCCGGCAGCGTGGCCGCCGGCGGCATGAGTTCGTGGACGGCGGACAGCTACGGCCAGAACCAGTACGGCGCGCTCAACTCCTACGCCTCCAGGCGCTACGAGGCCAGCAAGCAGGCGCGCGACTACGCCTACGTGCTGACCAGCGTGACCGAGGGCAAGGACAGCGGCGTGGGCCTGCTGGCGATCAGCCTCACGACCGGCGAACCCGGTGCGCAGGTGCTGCTCAAGGACAAGGAGCCCGAATACGCGGTCGACGACATCGAGGGCCGGCTGTACTACTTCAACGACAGGAAGCAGGTCGTCGTCTATTCGCTGAACTGACCGGGCCCGATCCGTACCTCGACCGGCACTCCGGCCGGCAGTGTTGCGGCGTCCTTGTCGGTCAGCACGAGTTCGGCCAGGAAGCCGAGCCGCTGGCGGTCCTTCTGCGTCAATGCGTAGTACGGGGTGAACGCCGCTTCGCCCGAGACGTAGCGGACTTCAGCGGCCCAGCGGCGCTCGAGGCCGTCGACCGCAACCTCGGCCTTGCTGCCGGCCTTGATGCCGGCCCGGAGGGGCTCGGGCAGATAGACGCGCGCATAGGGCTGGCCGCTGGCGAGCAGCACGACGAGCGGTGCGCCGACCGGCGGCCGCTCGCCCTGCTCATACGGGAGCGCGTCGACGGTGCCGTCGACCGGCG
>JADZCS010000191.1 GCA_020851435.1 Gammaproteobacteria bacterium
AGATCAAGCACTTTAGCGGGAGCACGATGGCGGGACCGAAGCAAAAACCGACCTCGCTCAGTGACTTACTGTCCAAAGGTGAGGGAGTGCTTCAACGCCTGCGCGAGGGTGGCAACGCCGCGGATCGTGCCCTGACGGCCGCCCGCCAGCACCTTCCGGCCGAACTCGCCGGTCACGTGTGGGCCGCCGCAATCGACGGCGAGGTGCTCTCGCTGTTGTGCGAGTCCTCCGCCTGGGCCAACCGCCTGCGCTACGCCACCGGAGGCCTCGCGGCCGCCGTCGCCGCGGAGCTCGGCGTCGCAGTCGTCAAAGTCGTCGTCAAAGTGCGGCCGCGGCAGCGCTGACGGACGGGTACCGCCACGGTTCCGCATGACGGCGACCCGTGATGGTCGGTCCTCCACGGACCGCGGACGCGGTCCTGATTGTTCCGGACCGACCATCACGTGCCGCCGCCACGCTGGCTTGGCGGGGCGTTCGGCAGCGCAGCCGCGGCGCTTCTGCGTGGGTGTCAGCAGCCGCGGCGCGGCTACGCTGCTGTCGGCGGCGGCGAGGCGCAGGCCAGGCGCGCACGGTATGCAGGTTCCGTAGCAATCAGCGCGGTCCGCCGCGCGCGGAGGAAGCTGCATACCGGGTGCGCCTGGCCTGCAGGTACTGGCACAACCGACGCCAGCCAGTGGCACAACGGTATCGGCGTGCCGTACCCTCCGCTCCAACGCCTTAACGAGGACCGCCCGTGCGCCGACTCATTCCCGCCCTCGCCGCCCTGACTCTCGCAGTGGCCGCTTCGACTGCCGATGCGGCCCCCGGTGACGGCGCGAAGCGCCCGATCACCCATGAGGACCTGTGGCTCGCCAAGCGCGTCGGCGCGCCGGCGCCGAGCCCGGATGGGCGCTGGGTGGTGTTCCCGGTCACGGACCCCGCCTACAACCCTGACGAGGTCGTGAGCGACCTCTGGATCGTGCCAGCCGATGGCGGCGCGCCACCGCGGCGCCTCACCAACAGCAAGGCAGCCGAGGGCGCCGTGGCGTGGAGCCCGGACGGTGCCCGCATCGCCTTCACGGCCAAGCGCGAGGGCGACGAGGTCGCGCAGGTCTACCTGCTCGAGATCGCCGCCGGCGGCGAGGCCCGCCGCGTGACGACGCAATCGACGGGCGCGCGCTCGCCGCTGTTCTCGCCCGACGGCAGCCGCATCCTGTTCACGAGCGACGTCTACCCGGGCGCACAGAACGATGCCGACAACCGGCGCATCGCCGCCGAACGCAAGGCGCGCAAGTACAACGCGCGCGTCTACACCGGCTTCCCGATCCGCAACTGGGACAAGTGGCGCGACGACCGCCGCCCGACATTGCTGGTCGTATCGGCCGAGGGCGGCGACGCCACCGACCTGCTGGCTGGCACGAAGCTCGCGGCGGAACCCGGCTTCTCGGCCGGAGGCACCAACTCGGGCGACGATTTCGGGGCGACCTTTACGCCGGATGGCAGCGGCATCGTCTTCGCCGCGAGCGTCAACCGGCACAAGGCCGCCTACGCCTTCACCAACCGCAACCTCTACACGATGCCGGCGGCCGGCGGCGAGCCGCGCGCGCTGACGCAGGGCGAGGACGACTGGGGATCCCCGGCGTTCTCGCCGGACGGCCGCACGCTCGTCGCAGCGCTGGAGCGCCGCACGCCCAAGGTCTACAACGCGACGCGCCTGGTCGCACTGTCCTGGCCCGAGGCGAAGCTGAAGACGCGGTTGACCGAGTCGCTGGACCGCTCGGTCGGAGCGTTCGCGTTCGCCGCGGACGGCCGCGACGTCCTGTTCCTCGCAGAGGACTCCGGCCTCGTCCGCCTGTATGCCGTGCCCGTCGCAGGCGGCGCCGTGCGCGAAGCCCTGCGCCTCGAGGCAGGCGCCTATTCCAACCTCGCGATCGCCGACTCCTCGCCGCTGGTGGTCGCCACCTGGGAGAGCGCCGTCAGTCCCGCGGAAGTCGTGCGCATCGACCTGGCAGCGGGCAAGCACGCGGCGCTGAGCACTTTCAACGCCGCGAAGCTCGCGGAACTGGACCTGCAGCCGGTCCGCCACTTCACGTTTACCTCGAAGCGCGGCAAGCAGATCCACAGCATGCTGGTGCTGCCGCCCGGCTTCGACGAGAAGAAGAAGTATCCGCTGTTCGTGCTGATCCACGGCGGCCCGCACATCATGTGGGGCGACCAGTTCTCGCTGCGCTGGAACTTCCACCTGATCGCGCAGCCGGGTTACGTCGTGCTGCTCACCAACTACTCGGGCTCGACCGGTTTCGGCGAGAAATTCTCGCAGGCCATCCAGGGCGATCCGCTGGCGGGCCCCGCCGACGAGATCAACGCCGCCGCCGACGAGGCCATACGCCGCAACGCGTTCATCGACGGCGGCCGCCAGTGCGCGGGCGGCGCGAGCTACGGCGGTCACCTGTCGAACTGGCTGCAGGCCTCGACGACGCGCTACCGCTGCCTCGTGAGCCATGCCGGTCTCGTCAACCTCGAGGCGCAGTGGGGCACGAGCGACACGATCTACGGCCGCGAGGTCAACATGGGCGGGCCGCACTGGAAGCGCCCGGCAGTCTGGGCGAAGCAGAATCCCATCAAGTACGCCGACCGCTTCCAGACGCCGACGCTGGTGACCGGCGGCGAGAACGACTTCCGCGTGCCGCTCAACAACCAGCTCGAATATTGGAGCGCCCTGCAGCGCATGCAGGTGGAAAGCCGGCTCGTGATCTATCCCGACGAGAACCACTGGGTGCTCAAGGGCGAGAACAGCCGTTTCTTCTACGGCGAACTGCAGCAGTGGCTGGGCCGGTGGCTGAAACCCTAGGGCAGGCCTAGAGCAGGTTGTCGATCCCGGGCAGGAAACTCAGGGCTTTTACGCCCGAGCGCATGAACAGCGAGGTGTTGGGGTCCGCATACCGGGTGACCTCAGCCCCGCCGACGATGCCGGTCCATTGCAGTCCGTGCGGCCCCAGCGCCAGGCGCCAGGCACGCTCGGGTGCCATGGAGCGCGTGATCCGGTCGGCCAGCTTGGCCGCGATCGCGGGGCTGTCGACCACGAACGCGAGCTCGGTGTTGAGCAGCGCCGACCGCGGGTCGAGATTGAAGCTGCCGATCCAGGCGAGGCGCCGGTCCACGACCAGCGACTTCGTGTGCAGCGAAGCGCGGCTGCGTTCGCGTTTCTTCTCGCCCTTGAGGCGCGGCAGGTCGTGGCTGGGCCGGTATTCGTACAGCTCGATGTCGTGCTCGAGCATGCGATGCCGGTACTTGATGTAACCCGCATGCACGACGGGCACGTCTGTCGCAGCCAGCGAGTTGGTCACGACAGCCACGCGTACGCCGGCTTCACGCGTCTCGCGCAGGACGCGGGTGCCCTCCTTGCGCGGCACGAGGTAGGCTGAGGCCAGCAGCACCTCGCTCCTGGCCTCGGCCATCAGCAGCTGGATCTCGTCCAGCAACGGCGATCCCAGGTTCGAGTCCGGGTCGACCTTCTGCGGGGAATCCGCGAGCACGCGCACGGGGGCCCAGATCGCGTCCCCGGACGAGCGGAGCTCGGCCAGCACCGGGGCGATCGCCGCCTGGAATTTCTCCTCACCGCCAGTCGCGCGCTGGAAGGACGTCGCGAGCAGGCGCCTGCCGGCCTCCAGCTTCTCGGCATCCGGCTGAACGGCGACGAGGGCCGCCGCCGGCACGGCGAAGGGGCTGTTCCAGTAGTCGTCGAAAGAGCGGCGGGACTCAGCCGCGGCCTTGCCCTGCACCAGCAGGTCGACGTCCTCGAAATTGGTCTCGCGGTCCGCGTCGAAGTAGTTGTCGCCGATGTTGCGGCCGCCGCTGATGGCCGCCGCACC
>JADZCS010000192.1 GCA_020851435.1 Gammaproteobacteria bacterium
AGGCGGTCCGGTAGACGTGCTCGGCGACCGGCGTCGAGCCGACGAAGCTGACGGCCGCGACGTCCGGATGCGTGAGCAGCGTGTCCACCGCCACGCGGTCGCCGTGCACGACGTTCAGCACGCCGGGTGGCAGCCCGGCCTCGGCGAGCAGTTCCGCGAGCCGGTTGGCGGTGCTGGGATCCTTCTCGGACGGCTTCAGCACGAAGGTGTTGCCGCAGGCGATCGCCACCGGGAACATCCACATCGGCACCATGGCCGGGACGTTGAACGGCGTGATGCCGGCGCAGACGCCGACCGGCAGGCGCAGCGACCAGCTGTCGATGCCGCCGCCCACCGAGTCGGAGAACTCGCCCTTGAGCATCTGCGGGATGCCACAAGCGAACTCGACGACCTCCAGGCCGCGGGTCAACTCGCCCTTCGCATCGTCGAGCGTCTTGCCGTGCTCGGCGGTGATGAGCTGCGCGATCTCGTCGGCATGGCGCTCGAGCAGCGTCCGGTAGCGGAACATCACGCGGGCGCGCTGCAGCGGGGGCGTCTCGGCCCAGGACGGCAGGGCCGCCAGCGCAGCGGCGACAGCCGCCCCGGTCTCCTCGGCGCTGGCAAACGGCACGTGCAGCCGCAGCGTGCCCGTCGCGGGGTTGCGGACGTCGCCGACGCGGCCCGTGCCGCCGGCACGCGCCGAACCGCCGATCCAGTGGTGAAGGGTCGGCACAGTGGGTTCCTGGGGCTGCTGCAGTGCGCTCATGGGGGCTTCCGGGGGCGGCCGGCGGGTGCCGGACTGCGATTGGACACCACCGATCCCCCGCCTGTCACGCGTGGGTGCCTGCCGCGGGGCAGGTGCGCTAGACTCCGGAACCCCCTGACCGAGCCCACGGAGACGCCCCGCATGTCGAAGCCACTCGCCGCCATTGCCCTCGCCGCCCTGGGCCTGCTGGCCCTGCCCGCCTCCGCAGCCTGCAACTACCCGCGTGCACCGGAGCGCATCCCCGACGGCGCGACCGCCAAGATCGACGAACTGGTCGCGACCCAGAAGCTGGTCAAGCAGTTCGACGCCGACATCGCGGCCTACACCGAGTGCCTGCAGAAGGAACTCGACGACGCCAAGGCCGCCACGCCGGCGCTCGAGCCCGCACGCCTGAAGGAACTGGAGGCCATGCGCGAGAAGCGGCACAACGCCGCCGTGGACGAAGCGTCGTCCGTCGCGGAACGCTTCAACGAGCAGGTGCGCATCTTCAAGGCCAAGTCCAAGAAGGAATGATCGCGGCGTTCCGCTCGCCATGATCACGCCTGCCGAGGCCGCCGCTGCGATTGCGGCGGCCCTTCAGCCCGCGGACTCACAGGTCACCAGCCTCGGCGCGTGCGCTGGTCAGGCGCTCGCCGACGACGTCAGCGCCGAACGCGACGCCCCGCCGTTCGACCGGGTGGCGATGGATGGCGTTGCCCTGGCCAGCGTGGATTACGTGCAGGGCTGCCGGGACTTCCCCATCCGCGGCATCCAGGCCGCGGGCGCGCCTGCGCTGGCCTTGACGGATGCCCGGTCCTGCCTCGAGGCGATGACCGGCGCGGTGCTCCCGCGGGGATGCGACGCCGTGGTGCCCGTGGAACGCATCACCGTCGACGGCGGCCTGGCGCGGCTGCCCGACGGCCTCGCCGTCGTGCCGGGACTCAACGTGCATGTGCGCGGCTCGGATGTCCGTGCCGGGGCCCGCGTGCTCGCAACGGGCACGATCATCGGCCCGGCGGAGGTCGCGATCCTGGCGTCCGCCGGACTCGCCGAGCTCAGGACGAGCCGGCCGCTGCGTATCGCGGTGGTCTCGACCGGCGATGAACTCATCGACCCGGGCCAGCCCATCGCCGATCACCAGGTCCGTCGTTCCAACCCCTGGGCCATCGCGGCCGCGCTGCAACTCGCCGGGTTCGGCCGGCCCACCGACCGGCACCTGCGCGACGACCTCGCCGCGCTCCAGGCGGGCATCGGCGAGCTGCTGGCCGTCAACGACGTGCTCATCCTGTCCGGCGGCGTGTCCGCCGGGCGCTTCGACCATGTGCCCGCCGCGCTCGGGAACCTGGGCGTGAACCGCGTGTTCCACAAGGTTGCGCAGAGGCCGGGCAAGCCCCTGTGGTTCGGCACCGGACCGGCAGGCCAGGCCGTTTTCGCGCTGCCAGGCAACCCCGTCTCGGTACTCGCCTGCCTGGCGCGCTACGTGCTGCCGGCCCTGGCGCTCCTGTCCGGCGGTACCGCGCGAAGTCGGACCCTGCGGCTCGCGTCCGCATACCGGGTCAAGGCGCCGCTGGCCCTGCTGCTGCCCGTCACCGTGGAGTACGATTCGGACGGCTGCCCCTGGGCCTGGCCCCACCCGACCCAGGGATCAGGCGACTTCCACGCGCTGGCCGGGTCGGCCGGCATCATCGAACTGCCGCCCGGGCCGGCCGTGGTCGAGCACGGCACCCGCGTGATCCTCTACCCCTGGTGAATGCCCCCGGATAACCATGACCGACCCCCGCCCCGCCAACGTCGTCGCCCTCACCGCTCCGCAAGCGGCCACCGACCGGCTCGGTCGGCCGCTGCACGACCTGCGGATCAGCGTCATGGACCGCTGCAACTTCCGCTGCACCTACTGCATGCCGCGCGACAAGTACGACGGCGGCTACCGCTTCCTGCAGTCCAGCGAGCGCCTGTCGTTCGCCGAGATCACGCGCCTCGCGCGGCTGTTCGTCTCCCTCGGTGTCCGCAAATTGCGCCTGACCGGCGGCGAGCCGCTGCTGCGGTCCAACCTGGCCGACCTCATCGGCGACCTGTCCTGCATCGACGGCGTCGAAGACCTCGCGCTCACCACCAACGGCGTGCTGCTCGCGCAGCATGCGGCCGAACTCGCCGCGAACGGCCTCCGGCGCGTGACCGTGAGCCTGGACAGCCTCGATCCCGTCGTGTTCCGCCAGCTGAGCGGCGGCTTCGACGGCCTCGACCAGGTGCTCGAAGGCATCGAGGCCGCGCGTCAGGCCGGGCTCGCGCCCATCAAGGTAAACGCCGTGATCCAGCGCGACGTGAACGAACACGGCGCGCCCGCCCTGGTCGAGCACTTCCGCGGCACCGGCGTGACGGTGCGGTTCATCGAGTACATGGACGTCGGCAACCGCAACGACTGGGAGCCGGCGCGGGTCGTGCCCTCGCGCGAACTTGCCGCACGCATCGCGGCTCGCTGGCCCATCACTCCCGTCGCGGGCGCCTACCGTGGCGAAGTGGCCGAACGCTACGCATTCGCCGACGGCGCCGGCGAGGTGGGTTTCATCTCGTCGGTATCGCAACCCTTCTGCGGCAACTGCACACGCGCGCGGCTGTCGTCGGAGGGCGTGCTGTACACCTGCCTGTTCGCGACCAGCGGCGTCGACCTGCGCGGGCCGCTGCGCGCCGGAGCGACGGATGCCGAACTCGTCGCGCTGATCGCCGGCGCCTGGCAGGACCGCGAGGATCGCTACAGCGAACGACGCCAGCTGAACCGACAGGCCGGCGAGCACCGCATCGAGATGCACTACATCGGTGGCTGAGCACGCATGAACGGACTGTCACACGTCGATGACGACGGACGGCCACAGATGGTCGACGTCGGCGGCAAGGCAATCACGCGACGCAGCGCGGTCGCGACGGCCCGCCTGCGATTGCCGGCGCATGTCGCGGCGACGTTGCGCTCGAACGGCTATGCGACCGCCAAGGGCCCGGTGTTCCAGACCGCGATCATCGCCGGCACCCTGGGCGCCAAGCGCACGCACGAACTGATCCCCCTGTGCCATCCGCTCGGGCTGGACGGCTGCAGCATCGAGATCGCGCTCGGCGACGACGACTGCGTCGGGATCCGCTGCAGCGTCTCGGTCGAGCACCGCACCGGCGTGGAGATGGAAGCCCTCACGGGCGCCAGCGTCGCGGCCCTGACCATCTACGACATGTGCAAGGCGCTGTCGCACGAGATCGTGATCGAGGACATCCGCCTCGTCGCCAAGCACGGCGGCCGGCGCGACGTGGGGACGCCGTCATGACGCCAGTCTACGGGCTCGTGCTCGCGGGCGGAAAGAGCTCGCGCATGGGCACCGACAAGGCCGCGCTGATCTACAACGGCCACGCCCAGCTCAAGCTGGCGTACGAGATGACCGCCGGAGTCACGGACCGCACCTTCGTGTCCGTCCGCGCGGACCAGCGCGACGAGCCACTGCGGGCCGCGCTGCCGCAGATCGTCGATGGCGAAGCGACCGCCGGCCCGGTCGCAGGCATCCTGGCGGCCCAGGCCGCCTTTCCCGACGTGGCCTGGCTGGTGGTCGCCTGCGACCTGCCGCTGCTAGCCCCGCAGGCGCTGGAGATGCTGCTCGCGCGGCGCGATCCCGATGCGCTGGCCACCGCCTTCACCGGCGATGTGGACGGTCTTCCCGAGCCGCTGTGCGCCATCTACGAGCCCGCGAGCGCGGGCCCGCTGGCCGAGTTCGTCAAGGGCGGGCGGGCCTGCCCGAGGAAGTTCCTGATCAACCACCGCGTCACCCTGCTGGGCCCCGCGCCCGGACAGGCGCTCGCCAACGTCAACACGCCGGCAGAGCACGCGGCACTGCTGGCCGCCGCAGCCGCGGCCAAGGCTGGGGGTCACGCGTGAAGCTTCGCATCACCTACTACGCGCTGTTGCGCGAACAGGCCGGTTGCAGCGCAGAGTCGGTCGAGACCGCCGCGATCGACGGTGCGTCGCTCTACGCCGAAGTGGCTGCCAGGCACGGCTTCCGCCTGGCGCGCGAGCAGTTGCGGGTCGCCATCAACGGCGACTTCGCCGAGTGGTCGAGGCCGCTCGCTGACGGCGACGAAGTGGTCTTCATCCCGCCGGTGGCGGGCGGATGAACCTGTTCGCCCTCAGCGAGACTGCGATCGATGTCGCCGCCCGGCAGGCAGCGCTGGCCGATCCCGGCGCGGGCGGCTACGTCGCCTTCGAGGGCTGGGTGCGGGACCACAACGAAGGGCGCCGGGTGACGCGCCTCGAGTACGAGGCCTTCGACGAGCTGGCGACCCGCGAGGGCGAACGCATCGTCGCGGAGGCCATCGCGCGCTTCGGGCTGCGCGCCGCGACCTGCGTGCACCGCAAGGGCTCGCTGGCGATCGGCGACATGGCTGTCTGGGTCGGCGTGTCCGCGGCGCATCGCGGGGAAGCCTTCGCCGCCTGCCGCTACATCATCGACGAGGTCAAGCACCGCGTGCCGGTGTGGAAGAAGGAACACTACGCCGACGGCGACTCCGGCTGGGTGAACTGCGAACACTGCGCGTCCGCACCGCACAGCCACAGCGATTATTCGCGGCAGATGGCGCTGCCGGGCGTGGGCAGCGCGGGCCAGGCGCGGCTGACGGCCGCGCGCGTACTCGTGGTCGGCGCCGGCGGGCTCGGCTGCCCCGTGCTCGCCTACCTGGCGGGCGCGGGCGTCGGCACGATCGGCATCGTCGACGACGACCGCGTCGAGGCGGGCAACCTGCACCGGCAGCCGCTGTTCGGGCACGCCGACATCGGCCAGCCCAAGGCCGAGGTCGCCGCAGCGCGCCTCAGGGCGCAGAACCCGGAAGTGCACGCCCACGCGCATGCCGTGCGTTTCGGCGCCGCAAACGCCACTGCGCTGTTGGCGGGCTACGACGTGATCGTGGACTGCAGCGACAACTTCTCCACCAAGTTCCTCGTCAACGACGCCGCCGTGCTGGCCCGCAAGCCGGCCGTACTGGCGAGCGTGCACCAGTTCGAAGGCCAGCTGCAGGTCGTGCGCGCCGATGCGCAAGGCTCCTGCCTGCGCTGCGTCTGGCCGGAGGCGACCCGCGACGGGCTGGTCGGCAACTGTGCCGAGAGCGGCGTGCTGGGACCCGTGCCGGGCCTGTTGGGCAACCTGCAGGCCATGGAGGTCCTCAAGCTGCTGCTGGACCTGCCGGGCCAGCTGCGCGACGAAGTCCTGCTGTTCGACCTGCTCAC
>JADZCS010000193.1 GCA_020851435.1 Gammaproteobacteria bacterium
ACCGTGAGCGGGATGGGCGCCATGATCACCAGCGGCACGGCGTAGCTGCGGAACTGCGCGACGACCAGCAGGTAGATCAGCACGAGCCCGACCGAGTAGGCGATGCCCATGTCGCGGAAGGTCTCGTAGGTGATCTGCCACTCGCCGTCCCACTTGATGGCGAACTCGCTCCAGTCTTCCGGCGCGCTGGTGTAGACCTGCGGCAGGTCCAGCTGGCCCGCGATGTCGAACATGCCGTACAGCGGGCTGTCCAGGTCGCCGCCGCCGTCGCCGGTGACCATCACGAAGGGCAGGCCATCCTTGCGGTAGATCACCGGATCGCGCTGCAGCGTCTCGATGCGAACCAGTTCCGACACGCGGACGGTGCCGCCCTGGGCGGTGCGCACGCCCAGCGTCAGGGCGCGCTCCAGCGCCGCCTTCTCGGACACCGGCAACTCGATGCGCACGGGGATGGGCCTGCTTTCGGCACCGACGCGGACGTAGGTGGGATCGGCGCCGCCGAGCGCGATCGCCAGCGTCTCGGCCACGGCCTGCTGCGGCACGCCGAGCAGCGCGGCGCGCTGGCGGTCGACGTGCACGACCAGCCGCGGCGCGTCCGCCTCGACCGTGTCGTCGATGTCGATGATGTCCGGCGTGGATTCGAACACCGCGCGGACCTTGTGCGCGAGCTCGCGCTGGGCCGCGTAGTCGGGGCCGTAGATTTCCGCCACCAGCGGCGCGATGACCGGCGGGCCGGGCGGCACCTCGACCACCTGCACGGACGCGCCGTGACGCCGGCCGATCTCGGCGAGCTGCGGGCGCACCGCCCGGGCGATGTCGTGGCTCTTGCGGTCGCGCTCGTGCTTGTCGACGAGGTTCACCTGCAGGTCGCCCAGCTCGCCGCCGTCGCGCAGATAGTACTGGCGCACGAGGCCGTTGAAGTTGATGGGCGAAGCCGTACCCGCATAGGCCTGGTAGTCGGTGACCTCGGGAACCTCGCGGATGACCGCGGCCAGTTCGCCGAGCACCGCCGCCGTCTGCTCCACCGGCGTGCCCTCGGGCATGTTCAGCACGACCTGGAACTCCGACTTGTTGTCGAAGGGCAGCATCTTCATCACGACCCACTTGAGGCCGGTGAAGCTCACTGCGACCAGGATCGCCACCACCGTGCCCGCGTAGAGCCGGTGGCGGTTGCGCTTCGCCGACGGCCCCTGCAGGAACGGCCCCATGAGCCGGCCGAACAGGCGCTCGAGCCCCTGGCCTTGGCCGGAGCCGGCGTGCGCGGTGAAGTCGACCTTGCCGAGCAGCCGGTTGGACAGCCAGGGCGTGAACACCAGCGCCACCGCCAGCGAGATCAGCATGCCCATGCTGGCGTTGATCGGGATCGGGCTCATGTAGGGGCCCATGAGGCCGCTCACGAAGGCCATCGGCAGCAGCGCCGCGATCACCGTGAAGGTCGCGAGGATCGTCGGCCCGCCGACCTCGTCGACGGCCGGCGGAATTGCCTCGAGCAGGGTCTTGCCGCCCAGCGACATGTGGCGGTGGATGTTCTCGACCACGACGATCGCGTCGTCGACCAGGATGCCGATCGAGAAGATCAGCGCGAACAGCGACACGCGGTTGATCGTGAAGCCCCAGGCCCAGGAGGCGAACAGCGTGGCCGCCAGCGTCACGACCACGGCCGCGCCCACCACGACCGCCTCGCGCCAGCCCAGCGCCCACATCATCAGCAGCACGACCGACGCGGTGGCGAAGCCGAGCTTCTGGATCAGCTTCTGCGCCTTGTCGTTGGCGGTGGCGCCGTAATCGCGCGTGACCGTCGCCTGGATGCCATCGGGTATCACGGTGCCGCGCAGCGACTCGAGCCGGTCGATCGCCGCGCTCGTCAGGTCCGCGGCGTTTACGCCGGGCTTCTTCGACACCGAGAGGGTGACCGCGGGCGCATCGCCGGCCAGTTCGATCCCGCGCGCCGCCGCGGCCTTGCCCGGACCGATCCAGACGTAGCGGTCGGGCTGGTCGGGGCCGGCCTTGATGGACGCCACGTCCTCGAGGAAAACCGGCTTGCCGCCCCTGAGGCCCACGACGAGCCCCGCCACGTCCTCGCGCGTCGCCAGGAAGTCGCCTGCCTGCACCGGCGATTCGACGCCGCCGCCGATCACGCTGCCGGCGTGGCGCGTGATGTTGGCGGCCGCGAGCGCCTGCCCCAGCTCGGTCGCGGTCATGCCGAAGGCGCCGAGGCGCTGCGGATCGAGTTCCACGTGCACGGTGTCGTCGGGCGCACCGATGACCTGTACGTTGCGGGCACCCTTGAGCCGCTTGAACTCGGCCTCGATCGCCTGCGCGACCTGGCCCAGCTCCTGCGCGCCGCGCGCGGGGTCCTCGGTCCAGAGCGTGACGCCGAACACGGGGACGTCGTCGATGCCCTTCGGCTTGATCAGCGGCTCGAGCACACCCAGGCCGTGCGGCCGCCAGTCGCGGTTGGAGTAGATCGCGTTGTACAGCCGGACGATCGCTTCGTTGCGCGGCAGGCCGACCTCGAACTCCACCGTGAGCAAGGCCACGCCAGGGCGCGCGACAGAGTAGACGTGCTTGACGTCGGAAATCTCGGCGAGCACCTGCTCCATCGGCTCCGCGACCAGGCCCTCGACCTGCGCCGCGCCCGCGCCCGGGAAGGGCACGATCACGTTGGCGAACGTCACATCGATCTGCGGCTCTTCCTCGCGCGGCGTCACCAGCACGGCGAACAGGCCCAGCAGCAGGCCGAAGATCGCGAGCAGCGGCGTGAGCTCGTTGGTCAGGAAGTAGCGCGCGATGCGGCCTGAGAGGCCGAGGGGCGCGTTCGCCGGAGCAGGGGCTGGCGTGTCGCTCATGCTCAGGGATCCCGCTTGGTGGCCTGCAGGCGCTCGAGGGCCCTGACGGGGTCGAGCGCCACGCGTTCGCCGGCCGACAGGCCGGCCAGCACCTCGTAGTCAGCGCCCTGCTGCCGTCCCAGGCGGACCTGCCGCAGGCGCGGCTGGTTCGCCGCGTCGACGACGTAGACGGCCGACAATTCGCTGCGACGCACGACGCTCGCGGCTGGGATGCTCAGTGCCGCCGGGCCGGCGAGCCCGAAGCCCACCTTGGCGAACATGCCTGGATAGAGTCCCGCGGTCTGGCGCGGCAGGTCGACCCGCACGCGAACCGTGTTCGAACCGCTCGACGCCGCCGGGAATACCGTGACGCGCTCGCCGACGATGCGCTGCGTGCCGGCGTGCACGGTGGCTTTGGGCCCCTTGCGCAGCGCTTCGGCAACCGACTGCGGCACCTCGATGCTGACGCGCAGCGCCTCGGGCGCCACCACCTCGGCCAGCGGCTGGCCGGGCTGGACGGCCTCGCCCGGCTCGACGTAGCGGCGCGTGACGACGCCCGCGTACGGGGCGCGAAGCTCCGTGTAGCCGGCTTCCTCGCGCGCGGCGGCGACGCCGGCGCGTGCGGCCGACAGCCTCGCTTCCGCGGCATCGCGATCGGCGACGGCGCGATCGAACGCGGACTTCGCCACCAGCTTCTGCTCGTAGACGCTCGCCAGGCGCGCGTACTCGGCACGCGCGTCGGTGGCCCGCGCGCTGGCCTCCGCCAGGGCCTGCTCCGCCTGTGCCAGGCGGGCGCGCTGCTCGACGCCGGCCAGGCGCAGGATGACCTCGCCTGACTTCACCGGGTCGTCGGCGTCGCGCAGGACCTCCGCGACCCGGCCGGCCGTCTGGGCCACCAGCGTGGCGGAACGAACGGCCTCGACGAGCCCGTCGAACAGGCGTTCGCCCCGGGCCCCTTCGCCACCGACGGTGTAGGTCGCCAGCGGCGCCGACGCGGCCGCACCCACGGGAGGGGCTTCGCCTGTGGCGAGGCCTGCGACGGCGGCGACGCCGGCCGCGCCGAAGGCGACCAGCATCGCTATCCGGCTGCGACGGGCGAATCTCATGCGCATAGAGGGTTCCTCAGCCGAAGGCTGCGCCCGGCTTGATGCCAATCTTCTTGAGGATGATCGCCAGCGGGCAGAAACCCGTGAAGGACGCCTGGAACAGGTTGGCGCCGACGAAGGCCGTGAGCCACAGCCAGTTAGTGCTGAAAGTGACGGCGAGGCCGAGGCTCACGAGGACGACGAGGCCTGCGAAGGCCATGACGGCACGATCTATCGACATGTTGCGGCTCCTGCGATGGGAAGTGGCCCATGCTAGGCGCGCCGCGGGAACGTCTCAGTAACCAAAGTCACTCGCCGCGCGGGCGCCTAGTCCGCGGCAGGCTCGCCCCCGGAGGTGAGGCGACGGACTGTCGTGGTCGACAATACCATCCCGAGCAGCGACCCCACATTGCGGTGAGCCTCAAGCGGGTGACGCAGGGGCCGTTCGAGGAACAGGCGGTAACGGTTGCGGCGACCGTCGCGGACGCGCTGGACCACGCCGGCGTCCTCGAGGTCGGAGACGATCTTCTGCACCGCTCGCTCGGTGATGCCCACGCTCTGCGCCACGTCGCGGAGCCGGGCATCGGGGTCGCGCGCCAGGCACACCAGCACGTGGCCGTGGTTGGACAGGAACGTCCAATGGCGCAGATCGGCCTCGGCCGGCCTTGCGCCGCGCGTCGCCTTGTCGCCCGCCCTGCCTGGTGCCGTCGCCATACCCCACCACTCCCGGGGCTTGACAAGAACCCCGATTAACGACTTAATTTACACGAATTGTATTTCGTGTGTTGTTTTTCCGAACCCAGTGTTCAAGAGTCAATTATCACATGGCATGGGTGTACTGGACCGCCTGCGTCGGAATGTCCGTATGCCAGCGGGGCATGCCACAGGCCCTTGAACGGGCCAGGACCACCCCAACATCCGGCGGGACGGGCCCGCCACACCGCAGAGGACATCAATGAAGCGCATCTTCCTGTTCATGCTGACCAACGTCGCCATCCTGGTGATGGCCTCCCTGACCCTCAAGCTGCTGGGTCTCGACAACTGGCTGTCCGGTGGCCAGCTGCAGATGACCTCGCTGTGGGTGTTCGGCGGCGTGATCGGCTTCGGCGGCGCGTTCTTCTCGCTGGCCATCTCCAAGTGGATGGCCAAGAAGACGATGGGCGTGCAGGTCATCGAACAGCCGCGCAACGACACCGAGGCCTGGCTGCTCGCAACCGTGCACCGCCAGGCAGAGGCGGCCGGCATCGGCATGCCGGAAGTCGGCGTGTTCGACAGCCCCGCGGTCAACGCCTTCGCGACCGGCGCGAGCCGCAACAAGGCGCTGGTGGCCGTGAGCACGGGCCTGCTGCGCAGCATGGACCGGCGCGAGGCCGAGGCGGTGCTGGGCCACGAGGTCAGCCACGTCGCCAACGGCGACATGATCACGCTGACGCTCATCCAGGGCGTCGTGAACACCTTCGTGTTCGTGTTCGCGCGCGTGATCGGCAACTTCGTCGACAAGGCCGTGTTCAAGACCGAGAACGGCCATGGCCCGGCGTTCTGGATCACCACCATCGTCGCCGAGGTCGTGCTGGGCCTGCTCGCGACCATGATCGTGATGTGGTTCTCGCGGCAGCGCGAGTTCCGGGCCGACGCGGGCGGCGCTGCGCTGTCGACGCGGCAGAACATGATCAGCGCGCTCGAAGCCCTCAAGCGCGGCAACACCGCGCCGCTGCCGGACCAGATGGCCGCCTTCGGCATCGCCGGCGGCCTCGGCGCCGGGTTCAAGAAGCTGATCATGAGCCATCCGCCGCTGGACGAGCGCATCGCTGCGCTCAAGGCCGCGCAGAACGCCTGAGGAAACACGCGATCACACGGCGGGCGAAGCTCCTGCAAGGGCTTCGCCCGCTCGCGCTGTACTGGACAGGCCGACTTGGAATCAGTTGTCTCGCCGGCGCCGACGGCCAGGCGGTAAAGTATCGCTACGCCCATGACCACGACGATCCACTGGTTCCGCCGCGACCTGCGGCTGGCCGACAATTCCTCGCTCGCCGCTGCCATCGAGGGCGGTTCGGTCGTTCCCGTTTACATCCATGCGCCGGACGAGGAAGCGCCTTGGCAGCCCGGCGGCGCCTCGCGCTGGTGGCTGCACCACAGCCTCGCGGCGCTCGATGCCAGCCTGCGCGCGCTGGGCAGCCGGCTGGTGATACGGCGTGGCCCAGGGTCAGCAGCACTCGAGACACTCATCCGTGAGACGGGCGCGAGCGAGGTGCACTGGAACCGGCTCTACGAGCCCGCGATCGTGGCCCGCGACACTGCGATCAAGGCAGGACTGTCTGACATCGGCGTCATCGCCGAAAGCCATGCCGGCCACCTGCTGTTCGAGCCCTGGACCGTCCGTAACGGCAGCGGCGATCCCTACCGGGTGTTCACGCCGTTCTGGCGCAACTGCACGCCGCGCCTGGACAGTCTCGCGCCGCCGCGGCCGGCGCCCTCGTCGCTGCCGGCCGTGCCACCGGGCATCCAGGGCGAGGCGCTGGAATCGCTGGGCCTGCTCCCGCGCATCCGCTGGGCCGATGGGCTTGCCGCGGCCTGGACACCGGGCGAGGACGGCGCGGCGGCGGAGATCGATCGCTTCACGAACGCAGCCATTACCGACTACAAGGCGCACCGCGATCGCCCCGACCTCGCCGGCACCTCGCGCCTGTCTCCCCACCTGCACTTCGGCGAGGTCTCACCGGGCCAGGTGATCGCCACGGTGCACGCGGCCTCGCAGGTTCCGCGGCCGGCGGGTTTCACGACCGGCGCGGAGTCCTTCATCCGCGAACTCGGCTGGCGCGAGTTCGGGCATCACCTGCTCTACCACTTCCCGCACACCACCGATGAGCCGCTCGATGCGCGCTTTGCGGGGCTCGAGTGGCGCGACGAGCCGGAGTCGCTGCGACGCTGGCAGCGCGGCCAGACCGGCATCCCCATCGTCGATGCCGGCATGCGCGAACTCTGGCACACGGGCTGGATGCACAACCGCGTGCGCATGATCGTCGCCTCCCTGCTGACCAAGAACCTGTTCACGCGCTGGCAGCACGGCGCGCGCTGGTTCTGGGACACGCTGGTCGACGCCGACCTCGCCAACAACACGGCGGGCTGGCAGTGGACGGCTGGCTGCGGCGCCGACGCAGCGCCCTACTACCGTGTTTTCAGCCCGCTGCTGCAGGCTGAGCGTTTCGACCCCGAGCGCAGCTACCTGCGCCGCTGGCTGCCGGAACTCGCACGCCTGCCCGACAACTGGATCCACCAGCCCTGGGCCGCGCCTGAGGCCGTGCTGGCCGCGGCAGGCGTGGAACTGGGCCGGGACTATCCGCTGCCGCTCGTCGACCTGCGCGCCAGCCGCAACGACGCGCTGCTGCGCTTCGAGCGCCTGAAGGCCGGACGATGATGCACCCGGACGCCAGCCCCCTGCCCTATCACCAGCGCTGGCGCCAGGCGCTGGCGCGCTGGTTCGACACGGGCCACCGCGAACTCGCCGCACAGGACGACCCGCGCGCGATCGACTGGGCGCGCATCGTGCCGTTCGTGCTCATGCACCTGGCCTGCCTCGCGGTGTTCTGGGTGGGCGTGAGCCCGGTAGCGGTCGTGGTTGCCGTGGCGCTCTACTTCCTGCGCATGCTGGCCATCACGGGCTTCTACCACCGCTATTTCTCGCACCGCGCCTTCAAGACCTCGCGCGCCGGCCAGTTCGTGTTCGGCCTGCTCGGCGCTTCGGCCGTGCAGCGCGGGCCCGTGTGGTGGGCCGCGCATCATCGCCACCACCACGCGCATTCGGACCGCCCGGAGGACACGCACTCGCCCGTGCAGCACGGCTTCATCATGAGCCACATGGGCTGGTTCCTGACCAGGGGCGGCTTCAACCCAGACCTGTCACGCGTCAAGGACCTGCTGGCCTATCCGGAGCTGCGCTGGCTGGACCGCTACGACATCGCCGTGCCGTTCGCGCTGGCGCTCGTGCTGCTGGGCCTGGGCATGCTGCTAGAGACCGTGGCGCCGTCGCTGGGCACCACGGGCGGACAGATGCTGGTCTGGGGATTCTTCGTCTCGACCATCGCCGTCTACCACGGCACCTACACCATCAACTCGCTGTCGCACGTGTTCGGCAGCAAGCGC
>JADZCS010000194.1 GCA_020851435.1 Gammaproteobacteria bacterium
ATCCGCAAGCCGCGCGCCAGGGTTTCTACTGGTGGGAGATCGACATCACGTATTACTTCCTGCGTGGCCTGGCCGCACTCGGCATCATCTGGGACCTCAAGCCCGTGCCGCTCGTCGTGCGTGAATCGCACGCGGGGCGCCGGTCATGAAGGTCGCCATCGTCGGCAGCGGCGTCGCGGGACTGACAACGGCCGCGGGACTTCACGGCGAGCACGAAGTCACCGTGTTCGAGAGTTCGGCCTGGGTCGGCGGCCACACCCACACGGTCGACGTCGAGGAGGACGGCCGCAGCATCCCGATCGACACGGGTTTCATAGTCTTCAACGACTGGACCTATCCAAACTTCATCGCGATGCTCAGGCGCCTGGGCGTACCCTGGCAGCCCTCGAACATGAGCTTCAGCCTGCAGTGCGAACGCACGGGGCTCGAGTACAACGGCACCTCGCTCAATTCCCTGTTCGCGCAGCGGCGCAACCTGCTGCGGCCCTCGTTCCTGCGGATGATCGCCGAGATCCTGCGCTTCAACCGCGAGGCGCCGGGCTTCCTCGCCAGCGACGACAAGGTCACGTCACTCGGCGACTGGCTCGCGGCCAGGGGCTTCCGCGGTACGTTCGTGGATCACTACATCGTGCCCATGGGCCGCGCGATCTGGTCCGCCGAAGCAGAGGCGATGCTGGGGTTCCCGGCGTACTTCTTCATCGACTTCTTCAAGCGCCACGGCTTCCTGTCGGTCGACGACAGGCCGCAGTGGCAGACGGTCAGCGGCGGGTCGCGCGAATACGTCCGCAAGCTCACCGCGCCGTTCGCTGACCGAATCCACGTGAACACCCCCGTCACGCAGGTCCGGCGCCTGCCCGACGGCGTGCTGGTCCAGACGGCCGGCGGTCACGAAGCGCGGTTCGATGCCGTGGTCATGGCCTGCCACAGCGACCAGGCACTGGCCGTACTCGCGGACCCGAGCGTGGCCGAGCGCGAGGTGCTGGGCGCGTTCCCCTACGCCGCCAACGAGGCAATCCTGCACATCGACACGCGCCTGCTGCCGCGCCGGCCGCTGGCGCGCGCCGCCTGGAACTACCACCTGCGCAGGGTCGAGTCGCGCGGCGTGCCGGTCACCTACGACATGAACGTGCTGCAGTCGCTCGCCACGCGCGAGCGCTACCTGCTGTCGCTGAACCTGCGCGACCTCATCGACGAGCGCCTGATCCTGGATGCCTGGCAGTACCACCATCCCGTCTACACGCCCGGGGCCGTCGCGGTCCAGGCGCGGCACGGCGAGGTAAGCGGGGCTCGACGGACCTTCTACTGCGGCGCCTACTGGCGTTATGGTTTCCACGAAGACGGCGTGGTCAGCGGCCTCGCCGCGCTCGATCATTTCCAACGGTGGCTGGCCGATGGCGAGCAGTCTCTACCAGGGGTGGGTTAGGCACCGGCGGTCCGCGCCGACCGGGAACAGCTTCCGTTACGGGCTGTTCATGGTCTACGCCGACCTCGCCGACCTGCCCGCGCTGTTCGATCCTTACTGGCTGTGGTCGGCGCGGCGGCCCGCGCTCGCCTGGTTCCGGCGCGAGGACTACCTGGGCCCCACCGATCTCCCGCTGGACGAAGCCGTGCGCAGGAAGGTGGAAGCGGAGACCGGCAAGCGCCCGGACGGCCCGATCCGCGTGCTCACGCACCTGCGTTACTTCGGCGTCGTGATGAACCCGGTGACCTTCTACTACTGCTTCGATGCAGCGGACAGCAGGCTCGAGACCCTGGTGGCCGAGATCACCAACACGCCCTGGGACCAGCGTCACACCTACGTGCTGCCGCGCAGCGACGCCGAACCCGAAGGCCAGTCGCTGCGCTGGCGCTTCGGCAAGTCCTTCCACGTCTCGCCGTTCATGCCCATGGACATGGACTACGACTGGTGCTTCAACGAGCCCGCGGAGTCCCTGCTCGTGCACATGCAGAACCTGCGCGACGGACAACTCGTCTTCGACGCGACGCTGAACCTTCAGCGCAAGCCGGTCTCGAGCGCCGCGCTGGCGCGCGCTCTGGTCTCGTTCCCGATGGTCACGATCAAGGTGGCCGTGCTGATCTACTGGCAGGCGCTCAAGCTGCTGCTGAAGCGCGTGCCGTTCTTCACCCACCCCGACAAGCTGCCTGCAGGTAGGGACGCATGAGCACCAAGCCTTCCATCATCCCGAGCATGGACGGCCGGCCGCGCGAGGCCGAACGGGCGGGCCCGATCCAGGCACTTGGCCGGCGCGTGATGCTCGGCCATCTCCGCCACCTGGACCATGGCTGCCTCAGCATCGTCGAGAACGGCGAGCGCCACGTGTTCGGCCAGCCCACCGCGCGCTGTGCGCTGTCGCCGGTGATCGAGGTCGACCATCCGCAGTTCTGGGCCGACGTCGCCTTCGGCGGCACCGTCGGCGCGGGCGAGTCCTACATCCGCGGCGACTGGGGCTGCAGCGACCTCACAGCGCTCGTGCGCCTGATGGTCGTGAACCGCGAGGTCATGGACTCGATGGACTCCGGCTACGCCTTCGTGAGCGCGCCGCTGCGGCGCCTGCTGCACTGGGCCAACCGCAACAGCCCCGAGGGCAGCAAGCGCAACATCGCGGCGCACTACGACCTCGGCAACGACCTGTTCCGGCTGTTCCTCGACGAGACCATGGCCTATTCCTGCGGCATCTTCGAAACGCCGCAGAGCACGCTGCACGAGGCCTCGGTCGCCAAGTTCGACGCCGCCTGCCGCAAGCTGGACCTCAAGCCCGGCGAGCGCCTGGTCGAGATCGGAACCGGCTGGGGCGGCCTCGCGGTGCACGCTGCGAAGCACTACGGCGTTCACGTCACGACCACGACGATCTCCAGGGAGCAGCACGCCTGGGCGAGTGAGCTCGTGGCGCGCGAGGGCCTGGGCGACCGCATCACCCTGCTGCCCGACGACTACCGCGAACTCGCGGGGCGCTTCGACAAGCTCGTCTCGATCGAGATGATCGAGGCCGTTGGCCACCAGTTCCTCGACACCTACATCGCCAAGTGCTCGAGCCTGCTCGAGCACCACGGCGCCGCGCTGATCCAGGCCATCACGCTGCAGGACCAGATCTACGAATCGGCCCTCAAGCAGGTGGACTACATCCAGCGTTTCGTCTTCCCGGGCAGCTTCATTCCCTCGGTCACGGCCATCGTCGACGCGGCGCGGCGCTCGACCGACATGAAGCTGTTCAACCTCGAGGACATCGGGCCGCACTACGCCACCACGCTCAGGCACTGGCGCGAGCGCTTCATGGCCCGCCTGCCCGAGGTCCGCGCGCTGGGCTA
>JADZCS010000195.1 GCA_020851435.1 Gammaproteobacteria bacterium
CACGGGATAGCCAAATGAACGGCCAATTTTCTGGGATTCGATCACGCAACGTCCTCCTTGCAGCGGCGGTCGCGGCGATCCTCTCACCGATCCAGGTCGCGACAGCGGCCGAGGTCGATACCTCCGAGTGGAAGTGCACGCAGTGCCCGTTCCAGGAAGGGGGAGAGGCGAGCGTGCGACTGGGCTACGGTGACGTCAGCGAAGACGCGGCGAAGTTCGCCGACTACACGGGCCTCGACGGCGGCGGTTACGTGATCGCCGACGTTGCCGGGCGCACGCGCACGGAATCCGGCTGGTACCTCGACTACGAGGGACGCAAGCTGGGCCTGGACTCGCGCGATGGCGTCATGACCATCGGCAAGGAGGGCGTGTTCAAGGCATCGCTCTCCTACGACGCGATCACCAAGCGCACCTACGACGACACCATGAGCCCGTTCACGCTGTCGCAGGCGACGGGCGACCGTCTGAGCCTGCCGACCGGCTGGGTGCGTGGCAGCACGACCGCCGGCATGACCCAGCTGGCCTCGACGCTGAAGCCCGTCGACATCGGCCACGACCGCGAAAAGGCCGGGCTGAGCCTCGACTGGCGCCTGTCGAAGTCCTTCGGCCTGTTCGCCAAGTTCAGCCGCGAGGACAAGGAAGGCAATCGGGTCGGTACCGCAGGCAATTTCACGACTGCCTTGCAGATGCCCGAGCCGATCGACAGTGCGACGGACAGCTACGAGTTCGGCTTCAACTGGACTGGCAAGGCTGCGCATGCGCGGTTGTCGTACTACGTCCAGAAGTTCGACAACCAGGTGAACGGCGTGACCTGGGACAACCCGTTCACGACCTTCACTGCCACGACCGGTCGCATGGCGACGTCGCCTGACAACGAGTCGAAGCAGCTCGTGCTCAGCGCGGGCGTGCGCCTGGCGCTGGACACCAGCCTCGGATTCAAGGCGGTCATGGGTTCCGTGTCGCAGGACGCGGCGCTGCTGCCTTACACCATCACGGCCGGCCTGTCGCCCGGCGCGCTTCCGCGCGCCTCGCTGAACGGCGACCTCTCGGTCAATCACTACGCCCTGACGATGTCGTCGCGGCCCTTCGACAAGATCCGTGTTCGCGGCGCCGTGCGCTTCGACGAGCGCAAGGACGACACGCCGTCGATCACCTTCGCCAACGGCTACGTCGAGAGCGACCTGGGCCTCATGGCCGGGTCCATCACGCCGGAGCGCTACAGCTACAAGCGCCGGCAGGGCGAGCTCGAGGGTGAGTACGAAGTGCTCGACGGCATCAAGCTGTTCGTGGGCATGCGGGGCGAGGAACTCAAGCGCACGAACCAGGACGTCGACAAGACGACCGAGGGAACCGGCTACTCGGGCCTGCGCATCCTGCCCGCGGCCGGCGTGTCGCTGACCATGCGGATCGGCGAGACCCACCGGGACGCGGCCGATGCGCGCACGCCGGAGTCCTGGGAAAACGCCAACTTCTGGAAGTACAACCAGGCCAACCGCGACCGCGACTTCCTGGACGTCAAGCTGGCCTGGACGCCTGCCGAGAGCGTGACTGTGTCGCTCGACGGTTCGGCGGCGAACGACGCCTATACCCTCTCGCCCTACGGGCTCAAGGAGGGCAATGACCGGCGCGTGGCGGCCAACATCGCCTGGATGCCGAAGGAAGGCCTGACGGTCTACGCCGACGGCGGTTACCAGGTCATGGAGGCGACGCAGACGAACCAGTCCGGCACGCCGCTGTCGACCTGGACGGCGGAGCACAAGGACGTCTACAAGACCCTGGGCCTCGGCGCGAAGTGGACCAACATCGGCGACAAGTGGGATGTGTCCATCGACTACGCGCGGGCGGAGTCCACCGGCGAGATCGACACGATGGCGGGCACGGCCAGCTCCTTCCCCGACAACACGACGGACTTCCGTTCGTTGCGGATAGGCGTTGCGTACCGCGTGAACGAGGCGCTGCGCGTCGGACTCGGCTACCGTCAGGAGAAGCTCGAGTCGGCGGACTGGGCCCTGCAGGGCCTGCAGCCGGCGACGGTCGCCACGCTGCTCGCGCTGGGCGCCGACCCGTATAACTACGATGTCGACGTCATCTCGTTGAGCTTCCGCTACGACTTCGGTGGCCCGAAGTCGGAAAAGGGCGAGTAAGCCGCCCGATCACCAGGCCGCGCCCCTCCCTGGCGGCCTCGTGACAAGACCAGGGGCCTGATCCTCACCGGATCAGGCCCCTTTTTTACGGGTGCGCCCCGGGCCGCCGCTCAGCGGAAGGCGATGGCGGCGATCACGGCCAGGCTGCCGATCGCCTGCACCGCCAGCGTCAGCTCGATGCACTTCTGCACCTGCGCGCGCCGTACCGGCAGGGTCTCGTCCTGCACCGCCAGGTCGACGATGCCGAGCGCGGCCTTGACGCCGCCCGCCATGATCAGCGCAGCGGGGAGCAGGTACCAGGCGGCCAGCTCACCGAGCGCGATCGCGCCGATCGACGCGGCCAGCGAAACGACGTGCAGGCCGATGTACAGCGCGCGCGTGCCAGGCACGCCCCAGCGCACCACCAGCGTGCGCTTGCCGGCAGCGGCGTCGCCCGCGAGGTCCGGCACTTCGTTGATCACCAGGA
>JADZCS010000196.1 GCA_020851435.1 Gammaproteobacteria bacterium
CTGATCGAGCAGTTCGTCGCCGACCTGCGCCGCCAGCAGCAGGATCGCGAGCGCAAGATGCAGCTGCTCGAATTCCAGGGCGACCAGGTCGAGCGCATGCAGCTCGCGGAGGCCAGGCTCGCTGAAGCCACGACCGTGGCGGAGGCGGAGCGTGCACGGCTTGCCGAATACGTGGCGCGCCACGCCTCGCTCAAGGGCTTCTGGCACTACTTCAGGCGTCGCGACCTGGAGGTCGAGATCGAGGCGCAGCGCGGCCGCGTCGCGGTGGCCGACCGGCACCTCAACGACATGGTCGAGGTGCGCCGGACCATCGACAAGGAACCCTGGCCGGAGTTTGCGGGCCTGTCCGTGGAGTCACGCCGTGCGATCAACCTGGCGGCCATCGCCTTCGCCCAGCTGCTGTGCGCGCGGTTGACGGATGGCAGCCTGGCGGCGCAGGCCCGTTCCGCCGTCAACCGGCAGGTGCAGGACGCGCGGTACGGCACCCGGGAGCAGTGCGCGCTGCGCGTGGAGCAGGTCACCCGCGGCCTGGCGGCGGTCAAGTCTCAGGAAGGCCTCGTCGCGGAGATCCGCGCGCGCACCGACCAGGTCAAGGCCAGCGCGGCCTTCCGGTCGCAGTCCGACACCGTCCCGACCCACGATTCCCTGCCGCGGGTCTCGCCGGGAAGCGACGCCAACGTGCTGGTCGAGGACTACTGGGACCTGCAGAAGACCCTGCTGCGCTGACCGTCAGCCAGCCGCGTCGGGCTGTGCTGCAGCGCCTCGCTGCCGCGAGGCGGTGACGATACGCCGCCGCCACTCGTTGAAGTCGTCGAACCACACGTAGAACGCAGGCACGAAGAACAGCGACGTGATGGAGCCGAAGGCGAGTCCGCCCATCAGCGCGCGCGCCATCGGGTAGTAGGCAGGGCCGTCCCCGCCCACCTGGGCATTGCCCAGCGCGAGCGGCAGCATCGCCAGCAGCGTGGTCGCGGTCGTCATGAGGATCGGCCGCAGCCGGTCACGTCCGGCCTGCAGGATGGCCTCTTTGCGCGGCAGCCCGGCGTTGCGCAGGTCGATGATGTGCGCGACCAGCACGATGCCGATGTTCACGACGACCCCGACCAGGATCATGATGCCGATCATGGCCATGAAGCTCATGGCAGTGCCCGACAGCGCGAGCGCCCAGGCCACGCCGACCATGCCGAACAGGATCGAGGTCACGATCGACAGGGGGTACAGGGCCGACTCGAACAGCGAGGCCATGACCAGGAAGATCAGCGCGATCGAGAGCAGGATGTTGAGCACCATGTTGTTGCCGGCTTCCTGGTCCTCCTGCACGCCGCGCCCGAACTCCCAGCCGTAGCCCGGCGGCAGCGGGAAGGCCTTCATCGTCGCCTCGACGGCCTTGCGCACGTCGGGCAGGGTCGAGCCCGCGGCGACGGTGCCGGTGACCTCGATCGAGGTCAGGCGGTCGATGCGGTTGATCTCGCGCTCTCCCGTCTGGAGCCGGAAGCTCGCCACTGCGTCGAGCGTGGTGCGCTCGCCGCCAGGCAGGTACAGCGGCAGACGCGCGAGGTCCTCGACGCTCTGCTTGTCGGATTCGCGAAAGGCCAGGCGCATCTCGATCTCGCGATCCGCGCTGCGGAATTCCTTGAGCCGGTCGCCGCGCATGGCCGCTGCCACGGTGAACGCGACGTCGCGGGCCGACAGCCCCAGCTGCGCCGCGCGATCGCGGTCCACCAGGATCTGCACTTCCTGTTCGCCGGACCTGGCCGTCGACCTCACCGAGTCCAGTCCCTTGATGCCCGACAGCAGCCGCACCACGTCGGACGACACCTCCGTCAGGCGCTCGGTCGAATCGCCGGTCAGCTGGAACGAGAAGGTGCCGGCGCCCTGCTGCTGGTTGAACTGGAACGTGGGCTTGCCGATGATGATTTCCGGCATGCCCTTTTCGATCTCCTCCATGAGCTTGCGCGGCGGCATCGGCAGCTCGTCGGCGGGCTTGAGCGTGATGAGCGTGTTGGCGCCGTCGGGCGTGAAGGCCGAGTACACCAGCTCGATGCCGAAACGTTCGCGGTTGGCGTCGAGATAGGCCTCGACCTTGGTCACCGCCTGCTCGACGCGCTCGAGCGGATAGGTGCCCTCGATGTTGTAGATCAGCTGCAGCCGGTCGGTGGCGTCCTGCGGGAACATGTCCACCTTGAGGAACTTGGTCGCGAACAGCGGGATCGGCGATGCCAGGATGGCGACGATGATCAGCGCCGTCTTCCAGTTGTGTGCCAGCACCCAGGTGAGCGCGCGCGCATAGCGATCCTGCAGGCGGTCGAAGCGCGAGCCGGCAGCCACGGGCGGCGGCGCGGGGAATCGCGCCGTCAGCGTGGGGATGATCGTCTGGGCGACGAACAGCGAGGCCAGCATCGCGACGACGATGGGAACGGCCACGTGCGACATGAAGATCGAGATCTGGTTCTTCTCGCCGAAGACGATGGGCAGGAAGACGATGATCGTCGACGCCGTGCCCGCGAGCACGGCGATGCCGACCTCGCTGACGCCGGACAGGGTCGAGCCCAGCGGGTCGGCGGGGTTCATCTGCCGATGGCGGAAGATGCTCTCCGTGACGACCACGGCATTGTCGACCAGCATGCCGACCGCCAGCATCATGCCCATCATGGTCAGCACGTTGAGCGACAGCCCGAAGAAATACAGGGCCGCCAGCGTGATCACCAGCGAGAAGGGCACGGCCAGGCTCACGATCAGCGTCGTCGGCCAGTCGCGCAGGAACAGCCACAGCACCATCAGCGCGAGGGCGCCGCCGATCAGGCCCGAGCTGCCCAGGTCGGTCAGCGAAGACTTGATGCTCTTCGCCGAGTTCTCGAGGACGATGATCTCGATGCCCTGCAGCTGGGGTAATTCGCGGGCGGACTCGATTGCGGCCAGCACGCGGCCGGCTACGTCGATGACGTTGGCCTGGGTGGACTTGAAGATGTCCAGGCCGACGCCGGGGCGACCGTTCAGGTGGCGGCCGATGGAGAGGTCCGGGCTCAGCAGCGTGACTTCGGCGATGTCGGACAGGCGGACGCTGCCGTGCACCAGGAAGTTGCGCACGTCGTCGATCGACCTGAATTCGCCGATCGGGCGCACGCGCAGTCGCTGCCCGCGCTCGGTGATTTCGCCCGCGCTGACGGAGAAGTTCGCCCGCTCGAGGGTATCGCGAAGCTTCGCGACGTCGACGCCGTAGGCCGCGAGCCGGGTCGGGTCGATGAGGATGCGAAGTTCCTCCGGCTCCACACCGGCGAGGGTCACGCGGGCCACGCCGTCGATGCGTTCCAGTGGTCGCTTCAGGTAGCGCTCGAGCAGGTCGTACTGCTTCGACAGGTCCGACTGGCCTGAGATGCGGACGACCACGATCGGCATGTCCGACGTCGACCCGGAGAAGGTCAGGATGCGGTTGGCGCCGGCCGGCAGGTTCTGGCGGATCGCGTCGAGCTTGTTGCGGACCTCGAACGCGGTCGCCGCGGCGTCGCCGTCCCAGCCGAAGGACAACTGGAATTCAGCGCCGGACTCCGTCGACGTAGACCTGAGTTCCTCGATGCCCGGCAGCGTCGCGAGCGCCTCCTCGACCGGTCGCGTGATCTGCTGCTCGACTTCCTCCGGCGTCGATCCCTGGTAGGGAATGTTGATGCCCATGCCGGGGAACTGGATGTCGGGGAACTGTTCCAGAGGCAGCAGGAAGGCCGAGATGAGGCCGATCGCGGACAGGGCCGCGAACAGCATCAGCGTCGTGATCGGCCGTCGCAGCGCGAGGTTGGTGTGCAGCATGGCTCAGGCCTCGCTCGCGAGGGCCGCTCCGGGCCCGGCGGCGGGCTGCGGCGCCGCGGCGCGGTAGACCTTCCGGTCGAGCAGCGCGTAGACGACCGGGATCACGATCAGCGTGAACAGGCTGGAAATCAGCACGCCGCCGATCACCGCGATCGCCATCGGCTGGCGGATCTCGGCGCCTTCGCCGATGCCGAGCGCCATGGGCATGAGGCCCAGCACGGTCGTGAGCTTGGTGATCAGGATGGGGCGCAGTCGCGTGCGGCCGGCCTCGACGATCGCAGCCTCGCGGTCCAGTCCGCGCTCACGGGCCTGGTTGACGGCATCGATCAGCACGATGGACTGGTTGACCACGATGCCCGCGAGCATGATCAGGCCGATGTAGGCGACGACGTTGACGGTCGTGCCGGTGATGAACATCGCCCACACCGAACCGATCGCCGCCAGCGGGATCGTGAACAGGATCACCAGCGGGTGCACCAGCGACTCGAACTGCGACGCCATCACGAGGTAGACCAGGAACACCGCGAGCACCAGCGTGAACTGCAGCGACAGGAAGGATTCGCGCATGTCCTCGCTCTGCCCGCTCACGTAGGCGGCCGTGCCGATCGGGAGCTCGGTCGCGGCGACGATGCGCTCGAGTTCGCCGACGGCTGCGCCGAGGTCGCCGCCGGCCGCGTTGGCCGAGAGGATCGCGACGCGTTCCTGGCCTGCGCGACGGATCTCCGCCGGACCGATCGCCAGGGTCACGTCCGCGACGGCGGCCAGCGTCACTGGCCGGTCGCTGCCCGGGTTGACGATCAGCGAGCGGATCTGCTCCACGGACGCGGCGCGGGTGTCGACGCTGCGCACGAGAACGTCGATCTTCTTTTCGCGCAGCGTGTAGCGCGTCGCCACGTCGCCGCGGACGCTGGAGACGACGCGGTCGGCGAGGTCGCGCACGGACAGGCCCAGCTGGGAAGCACGCTCCTGGTCGAACACGATCTGGATTTCCGGGTTGCCGGCCTCGACCGTCGACTTGATGTCGCGGAACCTGCCGCTGGTCTCCATCTGCGCCTGGACGGCCGACGCGGCCGCCTTGAGGCGGTCGAGTTCGGCGCCGGAGATCACGACCTCCAGCGGCGTCGAAAAGCTGAACAGGCTGGGCCGGCTGAACTGGTACTGCACGCCCGGCAGGCCGTCGAAGCTGCTGCGCAGGCCCTCGATGGCGCGTTCCTCGTCCGCCTTTTTGGATCCCGGCTTGAGCGTGATCGAGAGCCTGCCAGTATTTTCGCCGGCGTCGGTCGGGTTGGCGTCGAGCCGGTTGCCCGTCCCGGTCACCGAGTAGCTGAGGCTCACGTCGTCTCGCGCCGCGGAAATGGCCTGGGCGGCTGCGACGGAGCGGTCGGTTTCCTCCAGCGGCGTGCCCGGCGCGAGGCGCAGGTCGACGTTGAATTCTCCCTGCGACAGCTGCGGGATCAGTTCCTTGCCCAGCAACGGCACGATGGCCAGCGTGCCGATGAACAGGAGCAGCGAGAAGCCCAGCACGCGCGCGCGGTGGTGCAGGGCCCAGCGCACTGTGGGCGCGTAGATGCGCTCGATCGCGAGATAGCCGCGGTTGGTGGCCCCGGCCAGGGGGCCCAGGGCCCAGCGGAAGCCCGACGAAATGGCGCCGCCGGCGCGGCGCATGCCGGCCAGCACGGCGGCCATGGCGCGGCCGACCCGCCCGACCGGGTTCGTGCCCGCTGCTGCCGGCGCGGGTTCTTCGCGGCCGGCCATGAGCATCGGCACCAGCGTCAGCGCCACCAGCAGCGAGAACGACAGCGCGAAGGTGACGGTCAGCGCCTGGTCCTTGAACAGCTGCCCGGCGATGCCGCTGATGAACACCATCGGGAAGAACACCGCGACCGAGGTCAGCGTCGCGGCGGTGACGGCCATCGAGACTTCCTGGGTGCCCAGGCGCGCCGCATCGGCCCGTGAATAGCCGTGCTCACGCTTGCGGACGATCGCCTCGAGCACGACCACGGCGTTGTCGACCAGCATGCCGACCGCGAGCGCGATCCCGCCCAGCGACATGATGTTGAGCGTGACGTCGAAGGCGTACATCAGCACGAAGGTGCCGATCACCGAGACCGGGATCGCGACGCTGGTGATGAAGGTGGCCCGCGCGTCGCGCAGGAACAGGTACAGCACGAAGATCGCTAGCAGGCCGCCGATGACCGCGGCTTCCTTGACCTCGTTGATGGCCGACGAGATGAACTTCGACTGGTCGTAGACCTTGCGGATCTCGGTGCCCGCGGGGAGGGTGTCCTTGAGCGCGGCCAGGCGCTTCTCGATGCCGCTGGCCAGCAACACGGTGTTCGCGTCGCCTTCCTTGTAGACCGCCAGCTCGATGGACTCGCGGCCGTCCACGCGCGTGATCGCCTCGCGCTCCTTGTGGCCGTGCGTCACGGTGGCCACGTCCTTGAGGTAGACCGGGCTGCCGTCGACCGTGGCGATGATCGAGTCCGCCATCTGCTCGACGCTCGTGAACTCGTTGAGCGTGCGCACCAGGAAGCGCTGCGAGCCCTGCTCGAGCCGCCCGCCCGACAGGTTGACGTTTTCCGCGCGCAGCCGCGACGTGACCCTCTCGATCGGCAGGCCCAGCGCCGCCAGCTTCTGCTGGTCGACGAACACCTGGATTTCATCCTCGTAGCCGCCGCTGACCTTCACCGCGGCGGATCCCTCGACCGATTCCAGCTCCGGCTTGAGGCGGTCGTCGGCGAAGCGGCGCAGCGACTTCAGGCGCTGCTCGTCCTCGGGCCGCGTCGAACTGGCGCCCTCGGCCTGCGTGTCCATGAAGGCGAGGCGCAGCACGGGTTCGCTGGAGGGGTCGAAGCGCAGCAGTACGGGGCGCTTGGCTTCCAGGGGCAGTTGCAGAAGGTCGAGTTTCTCGCGGACGTCGATGCCGGCGAGGTCCATGTCCGTGCCCCAGGCGAATTCCAGGATCACGTCGGACTGGCCAGAGCGCGAGACGGACCTCACCTGGCGCACGTTGCGGATGATGCCGACCGCTTCCTCGACGGGGCGGGTGATGAGGTTCTCGAGCTCCAGCGGCGCGGCCCCGGCAAGTTCCGTCCTGACCGTGAGGGTGGGGTAGGAGAGGTCCGGCAGCAGGTTCACCTTCAGGCGCGAGAGCGACACGAAGCCGAACAGCAGGATGGCGACGGTGAACATCACGACCGTCACGCGCCGGCGGGTGGCGAATTCCACGAGACTCATGCGTGGAGACCTCGATTGATGGGTTCTGGAGGGGCCTGACGCACGGGCGTGCAGGCCCCGGCGGGGTGTCAGCGGGCCACGGCCGCGGGCTTGACTGCGGCCGGCGTGCTTCCCACGATGCGGACCGCAGTGCCCTGCTTGAGCGCGCCCTGGCCGACGACGATGACCTGCTCGCCGGCCGTGAGCCCCGCGGTGACCTCGATGAGGCCGCCATTGGCGAGGCCTGTCGTGACCTTGCGCTGCTCAGCCTTGCCCTTCACGACCACGAACACGGACGGCTGCCCGTCACCCTCGACGAGCGCGCTGCGCGGCACCTGGAGCGCGCCTTCGCGCCGCTCGTAGACGATGTTGACGCGGGCGAACATTCCGGGGAGCAGGCGGCCGGAGTCATCCTTGACCTCCAGCTTGGCCTTGAACGTCGCGGTCGCCGGGTCGACGACCGGGCTGATCAGCGCGATGCGGCCCGTGAAGCGCGTGCCGGGGACGGCGTCGACCTCGATGTCCGCCAGCTGGCCAGGGGACAGCTTGCGCATCTCGCGTTCCGGCACGTGCACGTAGACCAGCAGCGGATCGGGATCCGTGATGTGGAAGAGTTCCTGGTTGACCGTCAGCATGTTGCCGACCTTGATCTTGCGCTCGGCGACGATGCCGTCGATGGGCGCGCGGATCTCGGTGTAGGAAAGGTTCAGGCGCGCCATGTCGTAGCTGGCGCGCAGGGCCTCGAGGTCGTACTTGAGGCCGTCGAAGGCGGTCGAGCTGACCAGCCCGCGCTTCTGCAGTTCCAGGTTGCGCGCGTAGTCCTTCTCGGTCTTGCGCAGGTTGGCCTCGGCCTGGGCTGCCTCGAGGCGCAGGCGGTCGCCGTCCAGCCGCGCCAGCACCTGGCCGGCGCGTACGCGCGAACCTTCCTCCACGAGGATCTGCCGCACTTCGCCGCCGACCTTGGCGACCACGCGGGATTCCTGGGCGGCCTCGACGGGCGCGGTGCCGGAGTAGACCGCGACGATAGGCCCGA
>JADZCS010000197.1 GCA_020851435.1 Gammaproteobacteria bacterium
AGGGCTTGAAGCCGCGGATCGCCGACGGACCGCCCGCGAACAGCAGCGCATGCGTCGCGCGGCTGCCCGGCTGCAGCAGCTGCGTGGCCGGCAGGTCGTCGATGTTCATGAGCAGCGTCGAGGCGAGATCGACGAAGGCCGAGCCCTGGTCGGGCCGGTAGTCGAGCACCTGCGCGACGCGGAAGCTCGCGGCGCCGATGCGGACCTCGTCGCCGACCGCCGCGCCAAGGCGCGCGAGCAGGCGCGCGTCCAGCCAGGCCTCGCCCGCGGCGGGCAAGGCCTTCGTCTCGCGCGCCGGCTCGAACGGGCCGTCGGCGATGCGCAGCGTGCCGCGCAGCGGGTATCCCGCGCCCGTGGCGCGGATGGCAGTGAGCGAGGAGGTCTCGCCGCGGAACACGACGCTGGGGAACGACACCGTGCGCGCGGTGGCGATGCCACGTTGCCTTGCCGCTTCGGCGTAGGCCTCGGCCGGCGCCTGGCCGCCCTGCAGCCGCAGGTCGGCCGCGATGACCTCGGCGGCCTGGCGATCCACCGCCTGCGAAATGCGGTCCGTGAAGAAGCCGACGCCGGTCAGGGCAGCCACGGCGATCAGCAGCGCCGCGACCAGCACGCCGAGTTCGCCGGAGCGCCAGTCGCGCAGCAGCGCGAGGACCGCGAAACGCAGCGACCGCACCTCAGTTCACCAGCCTGCCCGCCTCGATCTGCACGACGCGGTCGCAGCGCGCGGCGAGCGCGCGGTCGTGCGTGACCAGGATCAGCGTGGTGCCCGAGGCGCGGTTGAGGTCGAACAACAGCTGGATCACCCGCTCGCCGGTCGCCGTGTCGAGGTTGCCGGTGGGCTCGTCGGCGAACAGCACCGTGGGCCGGGTGACGAACGCGCGCGCGATGGCGACGCGCTGCTGCTCGCCGCCCGAGAGCTGCCGCGGGTAATGGCCCAGGCGACCGGCGAGGCCGACCTTGTCGAGCACCTCGCGAGCCGCGGCGCGCGCATCGGCGCGGCCGGCGAGTTCCAGCGGCAGCATGACGTTCTCGATCGCCGTCAGCGAGGGCACGAGGTGAAAGGACTGGAACACGAAGCCTACGTGACGCGCGCGCGCCGCCGCGCGGCCGTCCTCGTCCATCGACGACAGCGCCTCGCCGCTGAGCCAGACTTCGCCCGCAGTGGGCTCGTCGAGCCCCGCGAGCAGGGCCAGCAGCGTCGACTTGCCCGCACCCGAGGTGCCGACGATCGCCACCGACTCGCCGGCGGCGACCGACAGGCTAACGTCGTCGAGGATGGTCAGCGTTCCCTCGGGACTGCTAACCTCCTTGCGCACTCCCCTCGTCTCGAGCACCGCCCCGGTTTCCATGAAATTCCCGTTCATCCAGAAAATCCTGCTGACTGTCGTTCCCGTGCTGGCGCTCGCGCTGGCGCCCATGGCCGTGCCGGCCGCCACGGCGGCCGGTGACAAGCCCGTGATCCTGGTCGTCGGCGACTCCCTGAGCGCCGGCTACGGCATACCCGTGGCCAGCGGCTGGGTCGCGCTGCTGCAGCGCCGGCTGGACGCGCAAGGGTACGGATACCGTGTGGTCAACGCCAGCGTGAGCGGCGAGACCACGGGCGGCGCCCTGGAGCGCCTGCCGCGCGCGCTCAAGCTGCACCGTCCGGCCGTCGTCGTCATCGTCCTCGGCGGCAACGACGGCCTGCGCGGCCTGCCGGTGGCCGAGGTTCGCCACAACCTCGAGGCCCTGGTCCGGCAGTCCAGTACAGCAGGCGCCAGGGTGCTGCTCGCCGGCATCCGCATTCCCACCAACTATGGCGCCGAATACTCGGAAAAGTTCTACGCGACCTACGGGGATCTCGCGAAAAAGCACAAAGTGGCGCTCGTGCCCTTCTTCCTGGAACCAATCGCGCTGCGCGAGGACCTGTTCCAGGCCGACGGCATCCACCCGGGCGTGACTGCGCAGCCCCTGCTCCTTGACCACGTCTGGCCGGCGCTTAAGAAGCTCCTTACGCGGCGGGTGCCCTGATCACGCACGGCGGAGCCGCGAGGGGCCTGGTCCTCCACGGACCGCGGACGCGGTCCTGATTGTTCCGGACCAGGCCCCTCGCACCCCCGCCGTGCTGGGCTGGCGCTCTCCGAAAAGCAGCCCCAGCCCCGGCAGCCGGACGTGGTGTGCAGGGTCAGGCGCAATCAGCGCCTGCCCCAGGCGCGCGCCGGACCCTGCACACCGCGGTCGGCTGTCGGGGGTTGGCACTGGATCGCCGGTGGTTGCCCAGTAGCGACCGCGTGGAGCGCAGTGCTATAAGTTCGGAACAACCAAGGACTCGCAATTTATTGCGATGCAACAACCACTTGCGCCTGGAGCAGTCGTGGACAAGATCTGGCTGAAGAACTACCCGCCCGGCGTGCCGGCCGAGATTGACGTCAACGAGTGCGAGTCGCTGCAGCACCTGTTCGACGGCGCCTGCCGCCAGTACGCGGCTAAGCCGGCGTTCTCCAACATGGGGCGCACGCTGACCTACGCGGAAGTGGACGCGGCGGCGGAGCGCTTCGGCGCCTGGCTGCAGAATGAAGCCGGCATGAAGAAGGGCGATCGCCTCGCGATCATGATGCCCAACCTGCTGCAGTACCCGATCGCGATCTTCGGCGCGCTGCGCGCCGGCCTGACCATCGTCAACACCAATCCGCTCTACACGCACCGCGAGCTCGTGCACCAGCTCAACGACTCCGGCGCGAGCGCCATCGTGATCTTCGACGGCGCCGCGGCGACGCTCGCGGAGGCGATGCCGGACACGCCGAAGCTCAAGCACGTGATCGTCACGGGCGTGGGCGACCTGCTCGGCTTCCCCAAGGGCGCCATCGTCAATTTCGCGCTGCGTCACGTGAAGAAGATGGTGCCGGCCTGGAACATCCCGGGCGCACACTCCTTCACGGACGTGGTCGCGCGCGGCGGCTCGCTGAAGCTCGACAAGGTTCCGCTGGGCCACGACGACATCGCGTTCCTGCAGTACACGGGCGGAACGACGGGCGTGTCGAAGGCGGCGATCCTCACGCACCGCAACCTCATCGCCAACGCCCTGCAGTGCGTGGCCTGGATGCCGTCGCTGCGCCAGCTGGATCCCACGGTCATCACCGCGCTGCCGCTGTACCACATCTTCGCGCTGACGACGAACTGCCTGCTGTTCCTGTTCATCGGCGGGCACAACGTGCTGATCACCAACCCGCGCGACATGAAGGGCTTCGTCAAGGAACTCGCCAGGGTCAAGTTCACGTTCATCACGGGCGTCAACACGCTGTACAACGGCCTGCTGCACACGCCGGGCTTCGAGAAGATCGACTTCAGCACCGTGATGGGCGCCATGGGCGGCGGCATGGCGGTGCAGGCAGCGGTGTCGGAACGCTGGAAGAAGGCCACGGGCCGGCACCTCGTGCAGGGCTGGGGCCTCACCGAGACCTCGCCGGTCGTCACGGTCAACCGCCTCGACGAGACCGAGTTCACGGGTTCCATCGGCTATCCGATGCCGTCGACCGAACTGTCCGTCCGCGACGACGACGGCAACGAGCTGCCGATCGGCCAGGTGGGCGAGCTGTGCGCGCGCGGCCCGCAGGTGATGAGCGGCTACTGGAACAGGCCCGACGAGACCGCCAAGGTCATGCTGCCGGGCGGCTGGCTGCGCACGGGCGACATCGGCCGCATGGACGAGAAGGGCCTCAGCTACATCGAGGACCGCAAGAAGGACATGATCCTGGTGTCCGGCTTCAACGTGTACCCGAACGAGGTCGAGGGCGTGGTCGCGAAGATGCCGCAGGTCCGCGAAGTCGCGGCCGTGGCGCAGAACGACGAGCGCTCGGGCGAGGTGGTCGCGCTGTTCGTGGTCAAGAACGACCCGACACTGACCGCCGAGCAGATCATCGAGTTCTGCCGTGGCGACCTGACCGGCTACAAGGTCCCGAAGTTCGTCTACTTCCGCGACGAACTGCCGAAGACCAACGTCGGCAAGATCCTGCGCCGCGACCTGCGGGACGAACTGCGCAAGCAGCACCCGGCCAGCTGATCGCGCGGGCTCAGCCTGCGTGCAGGCTGCGGCCTGCGCGCAGGGCGCGCGCCTCGAGCCGCCGTTCGCGCTGCGACACCGCCTCCCGCCAGAGATGGGGATCGACCGCGCAGCGCGCGAGCGTCTGCTCGAGCACGTGCAGGTCGTGCAGCTCGCCGAGCCAGTGACCGATGTGGTCTGCCAGCTGGATGCGCCGCCGCTGTCCGCCGCCGAGCGCTCGCTGGAACAAAAGGTGGTGGTGAACGATCTTCGCCCGGCGTCGCCAGGCGTGCAGCCGGACGGCGCTCGGCTTGCGCAGCGCCTCGCGCCAGGCCTGCATGGCGCGCTGCTCGGCCCGCTGCTGGCGTGCCAGCACGCGCTTTCGGGACCGGCTGGCCACGGGCACTCCACGCAGCAGTCGCGCCATCGCATTGACTGACTTGCGGGCCTGCGCGGTGATGCCAGCCGGCGGCAACGGCCGTTCGCGTTCGATCGCGCGCGCCAGCGGCTCGCCGCCGATACGACGCGCCAGCTTCACGCTCACCGCGAAATCCCTCTGGGCCGCGAACAGGCCCTTGAGGCTGCCGGTCTCGCGCTCGAGCTCGCGACGCGCGTGCTTCGGCATGGCGTCGCGCGCCAGCCGCAGCAGGCTGTCGAGCTTCTTCATGCGCCGGCGCAGCACGTGGATCGCGGCGTCGGGGTCCTGCTTCATGCGCCCGAGGTCGCGGCGTGCCTGCGCGATCAGGCCGGCGAGCACCGCGGCGAGCCGGCCGGCGGCGTCACGGGGCGGCTGGCGGGTCTTTCCAGGTGACACTGAATGCACCGCGCAGGTCGCCCTGCGCAAAGCCGGTCGCGCGATCCGCCGGGTAGCGGGCGCTGATCGCGGCCAGGATTTCCGGCGCGACCGACGGGCCGTGGCACACCGTGCACACCGGCATCGTGACGATCGGCTTGAGGTAGCGGCGGGCTGGCCGGCCGTCGATCACGACCTTCTCGCTGAACTCGACGGTGGCGAGGTCGGCGCCGCCGGCCTTGAGGCCTTCGAAGCGCTCGAGCCCCTTGCGCTCCCAGGCATCCGGGGCGTTGTCCGGGTTGCGGACCCGGAGACTCGTACGGCGGACGACGGCCCCGCTGGCGGCAGAGACTTCGCTCGCGATGCCGGGCGCTTCGTCGCGACAGACGCCGATCGCCGCCACGGGACCGCCCTGCGCTATCGCCGCTTCCAGCCTGGACTTGAGGCGCCCCTGCAACTGCGCGGCCAGCTGCGCGCCGCGCGCGTTCCATGCGGCATCGTCGGCAGTGCCGGTGGACGTCGGCGCGCCGGCGCAACCGCCGGCAAGCTGGAAGAGGACGGCGAGCGCGACGACGCCGACGCGCCGTCCCGGGATTCGCTCTTTCACCGGAGGCTCCTGCGGGCGGAAACGGCTTTCATCATGGGCCGGGCGCAGCAGGGGCGACATCGTGGCGCGCCGCAGGCAG
>JADZCS010000198.1 GCA_020851435.1 Gammaproteobacteria bacterium
GAAACCGTCGAACGTTGCGAGACGCGCTACGAGAGCCGTGTCGAGCAGCGCGTCGAGGGCTATCGCGTTCGGTATGAGTACGGTGGGCGCCAGTACCGGACCCGGCTGCCCTACGACCCGGGCGAGCGCATGCGCGTCCAGGTCAGCGTGGTCCCCGCCGGTCGTTGACCTGCAGGCCGACGCAGGCCCCTGCTGCGTCGGCCGCGCTCCATGGACTACACTCACGCCATGAACTTTCGCGCCATCCTGCTCGCGTCCTGCGCCGCCGCGGCCCTGCTGCCGGCGGTGCAGGCCGACGCTGGCGATCGCGGCCGGCATCGCGACGACCAGCCTGCCCAGCCACGCTACGACCAGCGTTACGAAGAGCGCCATGACCAGCGCGCCGGCCAGCGCGGCGGCATTTCCCTGGACCAGGCGGTGTCCATGGCCGAGCGTCGCTACGGCGCCCGCGCCGTGCGCGCCGAACGCGCTGGCGACAACTACCGCATTCGCCTGCTGAGTCCCGACGGCCGGGTGTTCAACGTGACCGTCGACGCCGCCACCGGCGAGATCCGCTAGGCACGCCATGCGCGCCTTACTGGTCGAGGACGACGTCCAGCTGCGAACGACCCTCGCGGCCCGCCTGCGCGAGGCAGGCTTCGCGGTCGACGAAGCCGCGGACGGCCGCGAAGGCGAGTACCTGGGGCTGGAATTCCCAATGGACGTCGCGATCGTCGACCTTGGCCTGCCGCTCAAGCCGGGACTCGAGATCATCCGCGCCTGGCGCAAGGCCGGGCGCGAGTTCCCGATCCTGATCCTGACCGCGCGCGACCGCTGGCAGGAGAAGGTCGAGGGCCTGCAGTCGGGCGCCGACGACTACCTCACCAAGCCCTTCCAGTTCGAGGAACTGCACGCGCGGGTGCAGGCCCTGGTGCGGCGTTCAGCCGGCTGGAGCCAGGCCGTCATGCGCTCCGGCGACATCGAGCTGGACACCCGCTCGCAGCAGGTGACGGTCGCGGGCCAGCCGCTGGAGCTCACGGCCTTCGAATATCGCGTGCTAGAACAGCTGCTGGTGCACGCGGGCGAGGTCGTTTCCAAGTCCGAGCTCACGGAGAAGCTCTACGAGCAGGACTTCGAGCGCGACAGCAACGTGATCGAGGTGCTGGTCGGTCGCCTGCGCAAGAAGCTGGACCCCGATGGCACGCGCCAGCCGGTCGAAACGCTGCGCGGCCGCGGCTACCGAATGGCCCGGGATTGAGCGCGGGCGGCCCGGTTTCGCTGCGCACGCGCCTGGTGGCGACGCTGGGCATCGTGCTCCTCGTCGCCTGCCTGCTGGCCGTGCTCGGCCTGGACGCCCTCTATCGCGACCTCGGCCTGCGCGCGCGTCGCGACGTGCTCGACGCGCAGGTCATCGCCCTGGTGGCCACCGCCGAGCTCGACACCGCTGGCGGCCTCGCACCCTCCAACCTCGCCGAACCCCGGCTGGCGACGCCGGGATCCGGGCTGTACGCGCAGATCCGCGACGCCTCGGGCCGCCTGACCTGGCGCTCGCCCTCGACGGTGGGCAGTGGCCTGGACCTTGCCGGCGACGCCGCGCCCGGGCAGCGCAGCTTCGAATTCGCCACGCTGCCCGATGGCACGCGGTTGCTGGCTTTGAAACTGGGCGTGAGCTGGGAGACGCCCGGCCAGCCCGCGAGTCGTTTCGTGCTGATCGCCGCCGAGAGCCTCGAGCCCTATTACGCTGAGATCGCGCGGCTGCGCGCCTTCCTTGCGGGCGGCGCAGGCGTGTTTGCACTGGCTTTGCTGGGCGGCCTGGTCGTGGCGCTCGGCGTGGCGGTGCGGCCGCTGCGGCAGCTGCAGCGCCAGATCGCCGAAGTGGAGTCAGGCACGCGCACGCAGCTGCAGGGGCCCTGGCCCGACGAACTGGCGGGCGTAACCGGCGGGCTCAACGCGCTGCTGGCCACCGAGAGGCAGCGCCTTGATCGCTATCGGGCGACGCTCGGCAATCTCGCGCACAGCCTCAAGACGCCGATCGCCGCGCTCAAGGGCCTCATGGAGGCGCCGGGCGCCCTCGACAGGACGGTCGTGGCCCCTCAGGTCGAGCGCATGCAGTCGATCGTGGAGCACCAGCTCAAGCGTGCAGTGGTCGGCGGTGGCGCCGCGACCCTGGCAGCTGCGCCCGTGGCACCGGTGCTCGCGGACCTCACCGAGGCCCTGCGCAAGGTCTACGCCCGCCAGGGTCGCGTCATCGAACTCGCGGTGGATGCGGATCTCGTGTATCCGCTCGACCGCGGCGACTTGTTCGAGCTTGCAGGCAACCTGCTGGACAACGCCTGCAAGTACGGGCGCCAGCGTGTTCGCATGTCGGCCACGCGGATCGAGCAGGCTGACTGGCGTCGGCCCGGACTCGAACTTCGCGTGGAGGATGACGGCCCCGGCATTGCGCCTGCCGATCGGGACCGTGTGCTCGAGCGCGGCCCGCGCGCGGATGAGCGCACCGACGGTCAGGGCATCGGGCTGGCAGTGGTGCGCGAGGTGGTCAGCGCCTACGACGGCCGCATCGAGATCGGCGAGTCGCCGCTGGGCGGGGCGAGCGTGTCGGTCATGCTGCCCGGGCGCTGAAGCCGCGCCCGGGCACAGGCAGCAGTTTCAGTAGATCGAGCCGCTGTCGCTGCTCAGCACGCCGGCGTTGGCCGACACGCTGTAGTCGACGCTGTCCCCGGTCCAGCGCGAGAGGTTGAACGACCCGCCGCTGCTCACGCGCTTGATGGCGATGTTCAGGTAGGTCAGGGGCACGCCGCTCTGGCACACCTCGGCTGTGCCGGGAGCTCGCTCGAAATAGACGTCGCCCGTGCCCACGACGCGCGCGCTGAGGTTCGGCTCGATCAGCAAGGCCGTCGCTTCGTCGGCGGCAATGCCGCGCAACGGCAGTGACGACACCCATCCGTTCAGGTAAATGCGGCAGAAGAAGGCGAGGTCACGGCCCAGGCGGTCGCGCGTGACGAAGTGCGTGTCTGAGATGATGCCTTCGAGGCCGTCAATGCTCACGAAGTCGCGGTCGAGCGTGATGTAGCGGTTGTAGGGATCCGCGAGCGCCTGGCTCGAGGTGACGCCCTTGGCACCCAGCGCCGAATAGATGAACTGGGTCAGCACGGCCATGCCGGCGCTCGTGCCGCCGATGGGCATGCCGGCATCGATGCGCGCCTGCAAGGCAGCGCTCAGTGGCGTTCCCTTCCAGTAGTTGACGTAGTTCGACTGGTCGCCGCCGGAGATCCAGACGGCCTCAGCCTCCCGGATGCGGGCGACGACGGGTTCGTGGTTCGCGGCGGCTTTGGACGGGATGATCAGCGTGGCGACCGAATTGGCGGGGTAGCCCGCGGCGGCGCACAGGTCGCTGATGTACGGGTTGTAGGCGTCCGTTCCGGTCGCACGGATAACGAGGAAGTCGCCGCCGTTCGCCTTCTTGCACATCCACTGGAAGGCCTCGTCCACGTCGGTGCCGCCACCCATGAGGACGGTGCCCGCAGCGGTAGTGACCGGCGCGTTGCTGGAGGTGCCGATCGTGTAGTACTCGAAGGCCGGGGCGGGCGGCTTCTTGGCTGCCAGGGCGGGCAGGCACAGGGTCATGGCGGCGAGCAGGGCGAGGGTGCGCTTCATGGCGGGGCATCCGTTGCTGTTATGTCCGCTTGGCTTTACCACCGGGGCGATTGCCCGCAAGTCACGCTTTCCGGGGACGGGCACAGGCCGCCCGGGCCACGCGGTACACTGCGCGCCGCACCGATTCGGACCCGTCCATCGCCACTGCCGTGACCACCTCAAGACCCTCGCTGCCGGATGCCGCCGCGCTGGAAGACCTGCTGCTGACCGACCGTCGGCGGCTGGAACGCGCGCGCGACCGCATCGTCGAGCGGGTCGAGCGGCGCCAGCCTTTCGACCGTGAACTCGGCCGGCTGCGCAGCGACTACGACGCGGCCTGCGCCCGCTACGCGAGCCGGTGCGACTCGGTGCCGGCGATCCGCTATCCGGAAGAACTGCCGGTCAGCCAGCGTATCGACGAAATCCGCGAGGCGATCCTGCAGCACCAGGTGGTGGTGATCTGCGGTGAGACCGGCTCCGGCAAGACGACGCAATTGCCCAAGGCCTGCCTCGAGGTGGGCAGGGGCCTGCGCGGCCTGATCGGCCACACGCAGCCGCGGCGCATCGCGGCGCGCACGGTAGCCTCGCGCCTCGCCGATGAACTTGGCGTGGAACTCGGCCAGCAGATCGGCTTCAAGGTGCGCTTCACCGAGAAGGCGTCGGACCGCAGCCTGGTACGGGTCATGACCGACGGCATCCTGCTGGCCGAGGTGCGCGAAGACCCGGACCTGCTGCGCTACGACACGATCATCGTCGACGAGGCGCACGAACGCAGCCTCAACATCGACTTCATGCTGGGCTACCTCAAGCGGCTCCTGCCGCGACGCCCGGACCTGCGGCTGGTGATCACCTCAGCGACCATCGACCCGCAGCGCTTCGCGGACTTCTTCGATGGCGCGCCCGTGGTCGAGGTGTCCGGGCGCACCTACGCGGTGGAGACGCGCTACCGGCCCCTCGGCGCGGACGAGGACGACGACCTTGATCCCGGGCTGGTGCCCGGCATCGTGGCGGCGGTCGAGGAACTGGAGCGAGAGCCGCCGTCGAGCCGGGGCGACGCGCTCGTGTTCCTGCCCGGCGAGCGCGAGATTCGCGACACGGCCGAGGCCTTGTCGCGCGCGTTTGGGCCGCGGCTAGACGTCTTGCCGCTGTATTCGCGCCTGGCCTGGGCCGACCAGCAGAAGGTCTTCCAGTCCGGCGGCCGGCGGCGCGTGGTGCTGGCCACCAACGTCGCCGAAACTTCGATCACCGTGCCGGGCATCCGCGCCGTGATCGACTCCGGCCTGGCGCGAGTGTCGCGCTACAGCCCGCGCAGCAAGATCCTGCGCCTGCCCGTGGAGGCGGTTTCCCAGGCCAGCGCCGACCAGCGCAAGGGCCGCTGCGGCCGCGTCGGACCGGGCATCTGCATACGCCTCTATGCCGAGGACGACTTCAACGCCCGCGCGCCGTTTACGCCGCCGGAGATCCTGCGCACCAATCTCGCCAGCGTCATCCTGCAGATGGCGGTGCTCGGCCTGGGCGCCATGGACGACTTCCCGTTCCTGGACATGCCCGACACGCGCCAGGTCAACGACGGCTACCGGTTGCTGCAGGAGCTGGAGGCGGTCGACGACGAACGTCGCGTCACCGAACTGGGCCGGACGCTCGCGCGCCTGCCGATCGATCCCAGGCTCGGCCGCATGCTCGCCGAGGCACGCCGCTTCGGCGCCGTGTCCGAGCTGCTCACGCTGGTGTCCGTGCTCTCCATGCAGGATCCGCGCGAGCGGCCCGCGGAACTGCGCGGGGAGGCCGATGCCAAGCACGCGGCGTTTGCGGACCCACGCTCGGACTTCGTTGCGCTGCTCAATCTCTGGAATGCCTGGCAGCAGGTCAAGCGCGAACGTTCCACCAACCAGGCCCGGCGCTGGTGTCGCGACAACTTCCTGTCGGCCGCCAGGCTGCGCGAGTGGGAAAACCTGCGCGACCAGCTCGCTGAAGTCGCGGAGGAGTTCGAGTGGCGCGAGAGCGACAAGCCGGCGAGCTACGAGGCCCTGCATCGCTCGCTGCTGCCTGGCCTGCTGGGTAGCCTAGGCGAGAAGACGGAGCAGGGCGACTTCCTGGGCGCGCGCGGCCTGCGCTTCGTCGTGGCCCCTGGCACGCCGCTCAAGGCCAAGCCACCCAAGTGGATCGCTGCCGGCACCCTGGCCGAGACGCAGCGCGTGTTTGCCCGAACCGTGGCCGCCATCGAGCCGGCCTGGATCGAGACCGCGGCACACCACCTTGTCAAGCGCAGCTATTCCGAACCCGAGTGGTCCGAGGAACGGGGCTACGTGGGCGCACGCGAGACCGTCACGCTGTATGGCCTGACGATCGCGGCGGGCCGGCGCGTCAACTATGGCGCCGTCGAACCTGAGGAGGCGCGGCTGATCTTCGTCCGCGAAGCGCTGGTGCGCGGCCGCTGCCGCCTGCGCGGCGGCTTCGTCGGGC
>JADZCS010000199.1 GCA_020851435.1 Gammaproteobacteria bacterium
GAAAAAGCCGGCACGAGGCCGGCTTGATCTGAATCTGTGCGGTCGCCCGCGAGGCTTACTTGCCGCGGTAGACGATCCGGCCCTTGGTCAGGTCGTAGGGCGTCATCTCGACGGTGACCGAGTCGCCGGTCAGGATGCGGATGTAGTTCTTGCGCATCTTGCCCGAGATGTGCGCCGTCACCACGTGGCCATTCTTCAGCTTCACGCGGAAGGTCGTGTTGGGAAGGGTCTCGGCTACCTCTCCCTCCATCTGGATTGCGTCTTCTTTCGACATGCACTCTCTGGGGTCAACCTCGGGCGCGCGAATTGTGCAGAAATCTCCCAACTAAAGCAATGGAAAAGACTGGGTTTGTCGCAGATCCGCAACAAGAAAGCGGTTCAGCTCGCCCAGGCGTCCCAGGCGGGGTCCGCGTGCCGGGCAAGCAGCGCCTCGAACTCGCCCCGGGGCAGTGTTTGCGCACCGAGTGAGGCGAGGTGGGCGGTCTCCATCTGGCAGTCGATGAGCTCGATGCCGCGTGCCAGGCATTCCTCGACCAGGCGCGCGAGGGCGACCTTGGACGCATCGCGGGCGCGCGCGAACATGGACTCGCCATAGAACACGCGACCGACACCCACGCCGTACAGTCCGCCGACCAGCTGGCCCTCGTGCCAGGTCTCGATCGAATGCGCGATGCCGAGCTCGTGTAGCGCCTGATAGGCCTCGGCGATCTCGGGGGTGATCCAGGTGCCGCCCTCTTCGTCGCGCGGCTCCGCGCAACACCCGACGACGGCGGCGAAGTCGGTGTCGATGCGGGTCTCGTAGCCGCGGTTGCGGATCGACTGCCCCAGGCTCTTCGAGCAGCGGAACTCGTGGGGCAGCAGCACGGTGCGCGGGTCCGGGGTCCACCACAGGATGGGCTGGCCGGGCGAGAACCACGGGAACACTCCGTGGCGATAGGCGTGCAGCAGCCATTCCGGGGTGAGCGCGCCGCCGACGGCCAGCAAGCCGTCCGGCGAGCGCAGGGCCTCAGTCGTCGGCGGCAGGGCCGTCGGCGGGTCGGTCGGTAGCAGCAGCATCAGCTTGCGGGGCATTGCCGTCGAGGTTATCGACGAATGCATCGCGCCGGTAGGGGACGTGCTCGTCGGCTGCTGCCATGTACTCCTCGACTGCGGCGCGTTCGCGCGTGAGGTAGGCGCCGATCGCCTCGCGGAAGCCCGGGTGGACGATGTCGTGGAGGGACCAGACGGCGGTCGGGGCGAAGCCGCGCGCAATCTTGTGCTCGCCCTGGGTGCCGGGCTCGAAGCGCGCGAGGCCCTCGCGGATGCAGTACTCGATGCCCTGGTGGTAGCAGGTCTCGAAATGCAGGCTGTGCCACTGGCCGTCCGAGCCCCAGTAGCGTCCGTAGAGCGTGTCGTCGCCGCGGAAGAAGATGGCCGCCGCGACCGGCTGGGTGCCGGCCACCGCGAGCTTGACCATCAGCGCGACGGGCAAGGTGCGCGCGATCGTCTCGAAGAAACGGCGGTTGAGGTAAGGCGCGTTGCCGTGCCTTGCAAACGTGTCGGCGTAGAAGCCGTAAACCACGTCGAGCTTCGCGCCCGTGAGGTCGTGGCCCGTGAGTTCCTCGAAGTGCAGCCCGGCCTCGGCCACGCGCCGGCGTTCGCGCCTGGCCTTCTTGCGCTTGTCGGCCGTGAAAGTCGCGAGGTAGGCGTCGAAGTCGGCGTAGCCCGCGTTGCGCCAGTGGAACTGGCAGTCGAGCCGCTGGAGCAGGCCTTCGTCGGCCAGGGCTTCGCGGTCGGCCTCGTCGGGAAACAGCAGGTGCAGCGAGGAGGCGCCGATCCTGTCCCTGCATTCCCGTGCCGCCTCGATGAGCAGGCGCGTCACGAGCCTGCGGTCGACGTCCGGATGAATCAGCAGGCGCGGGCCGGTGGCCGGCGTGAAGGGCGGCGCGCACACCAGCTTGGGGTAGTAGTCGAGGCCGTGGTTCTGGTAGGCGCGCGCCCAGGAAAAATCGAACACGAACTCGCCGTGGGAGTGCGACTTCAGGTACAGCGGCATCGCGCCGACGAGGCGCCCGCCAGCATCCTCGATCAGGACGTGGGTCGGCGCCCAGCCGGTTTCCGGGGCCGCACAGCGGCTCGATTCCAGCGCATGCAGGAATTCGTGCGTGAGGAAGGGGCTGCCGCGCCGGTCCAGCGCATTCCACGCTGCCGGGGCGACTTCCTCGATCGCGCGGACGAGGCGCGCGCGCATGGCTCAGCCGTGCGCGTCGAGCCGTTCGAGGTACTTGTCTGCGTCCAGCGCAGCCATGCAACCCGTGCCGGCGGAGGTCACGGCCTGGCGGTAGACGTTGTCGGCGACGTCGCCGGCGGCGAACACGCCCGGCACGCTGGTCGCCGTGGCATCGCCGTCGAGGCCCGTCTTCACGGTGATGTAGCCGCCGCGCATCGCGAGCTGCCCATCGAACAGGCTGGTGTTCGGCGTGTGGCCGACGGCGATGAACAACCCTGGCAGTGCGAGGTCCTCGGTGGCGCCGGTTTCCACGTGCTTCACGCGCACGCCGGTCACGCCGCTGTCGTCGCCGAGCACCTCGTCGACCGCGTGGTTCCAGATGATGCGGACCTTGCCTTCCTTCTCCAGTCCGAACAGACGGTCCTGCAGGATCTTCTCGGAACGCAGCTTGTCACGGCGATGGACGAGGGTGACGTGCGAGGCGATGTTGGTGAGGTAGAGGGCTTCCTCGACGGCGGTGTTTCCGCCGCCGACGACCGCAACGGCCTGGCCGCGGTAGAAGAACCCGTCGCAGGTGGCGCAGGCGGAGACGCCGCGGCCACGGAACTTCGTCTCGGAGTCGAGTCCAAGATAGCGGGCCGAGGCGCCGGTCGCGATGATCAGCGCGTCGCAGGTGTATTCGCCGTACTCGCCCTTGAGGCGGAACGGGCGCACGGCGAGGTCCACGCTGGCGATGTGGTCGGCGACCATCTCCACGCCGAAGCGCTCGGCGTGCTTCTTCATGCGCTCCATGAGTTCGGGGCCCATGACGCCGTCCGGGTCGCCAGGCCAGTTGTCCACCTCGGTGGTCGTCATGAGCTGGCCGCCCTGCTCGAGACCCGTGATCAGCATGGGCTTGCGGTTGGCGCGCGCGGCATACACTGCGGCCGAGTAGCCGGCGGGGCCGGATCCCAGGATGACCAGGCGGCGGTGGGTCGGGTTCGACATGGACGGGGCTCCGGGCACGGCGGCTGAACGGGTGGGTGGGGGATGCTAGAGAATGCCGGCGGCGCTGGAAAGACCGCCAGTGGTAAAAGTGTTCGGTATCAACTGTTTATCGCAATTTTCTTGATGTCGCTTTAAAATGCGCTCCGGTCTCCCGCTTCGGGATGGCCAGGTTCCGGAGGACTGTACCGTGGCTGAGGCTGCCGACGCCAAGCGTGAAGGCTCGAAACTCGACGGCATGATAGTGCGCGGGCTTCGCGAAGGCGCGTTCTGGCTGCTCGCCACCCTGGCGCTGATCCTCATGATCGCGCTCGTGACCTACGACATGTCCGACCGCAGCTTCAGCTATACGGGCGAGCCTGGCCGCTACGACAACTGGATCGGTCCGGCGGGCGCCTGGGTCTCGGACATCCTCTACGTGCTTTTCGGCGGGCCTGCGCTGCTGTTCCCGGTGCTGCTGGCCTACGGCGGCTGGCTGGCGTTCAAGCAGCCGCCCGAGGGCGAGGACGACGAGCCCGGCGC
>JADZCS010000200.1 GCA_020851435.1 Gammaproteobacteria bacterium
CCGAGCGCGACGGGTTGCCGCGCCACGAAGGGCCGCTCGTGCTGGTCGGCGGCCCGGAGCGCATCGAAAGCGGCTGGTGGGACGGGCACGACGTACGTCGCGACTACTACGTCGCCGAGTCCCGCGCCGGAACGCGGCTGTGGGTGTACCGCGAGCGCGGCGCGGCCGGCGGCTGGTTCCTGCACGGCATCTTCGGCTGATCGCCGCCCTGCGCCATGGCTTACGCAGAACTGCACTGCCTCTCGAACTTCACGTTCCTGCGCGGCGCCTCGCGACCCGAGGAACTCGTGCAGCGCGCGCAGGAACTCGGCTACGCGGCGCTCGCGATCACGGACGAATGCTCGGTGGCCGGCGTCGTGCGCGCGCACGTGGCGGCGCGCGAGCGTGGTTTCAGGCTCATCGTGGGCAGCGAGATCGCGCTGGCCGACGGCCCGCGGCTGGTGCTGCTCGCGACCTCGCGCGAGGGCTACGGCGCGCTGTGCCGGCTCATCACGCGTGGCCGGCGTGCCGCGCCCAAGGGCGGCTATTGCCTGACCCGCGCCGACGTCGACGACTTGCTGCCCGGCGGACTCGGCGACTGCCTGGCGCTGTGGCTGCCGGGTGCGGCGCCCCTGGTGGAAGAAGGCACCTGGCTGCGCGAGCGTTTCGCGGGGCGCGCCTGGCTCGCAGTCGAACTGCTGACCACCGGCTGCGACCGCGAACGGCTTGCCGCGCTGCTCGCGCTGGCAGGGCAGGCGGGCCTGCCGGCGCTGGCGGCCGGCGACGTGCACATGCACCTGCGCCGGCGGCGCGCCTTGCAGGACACCCTCACCGCGATCCGGCTCGGCGTGCCGGTGGAGGCGGCCGGCCACGCGCTGCATCCCAACGGCGAGCGCAGCCTGCGCACGCTCGCAAGGCTCGAACGCCTGTATCCCCCGGACCTGCTCGAGGCGACGGTCGAGGCCGCTGCGCGCTGCCGCTTCTCGCTGGACGAACTACGCTACGAATATCCCGAGGAGATCGTGCCCGCGGGCCTCACGCCGGCCGGCCACCTGCGCGCGCTCACCGAGTCCGGCATCGCGCGACGCTGGCCCGGCGGCGCGCCGGCGAAGGTGCGCGCGCTCGTCGAGCACGAGCTCGAGATCATCGCCGACCTGGGCTACGAGCCCTATTTCCTGACCGTGCACGACATCGTCGCCTTCGCGCGCTCGCGCGGCATCCTGTGCCAGGGCCGTGGTTCGGCGGCCAACTCGGCCGTGTGCTACTGCCTCGGCATCACCGAGGTCGATCCGGCCCGCATGCAGCTGCTGTTCGAGCGCTTCATCTCGCGCGAGCGCAACGAGCCGCCGGACATCGACGTCGACTTCGAGCACGAGCGGCGCGAGGAGGTCATCCAGTACCTGTACGCGCGCTATGGCCGGCACCGGGCCGCGCTCACGGCTGTCGTCATCAGCTACCACCCGCGCAGCGCGGTCCGCGACGTCGGCAAGGCGCTGGGACTCGACCCGCTGCAGGTGGACCGGCTGGCGCGCGCGATGCAGTGGTGGGACGGCAAGGGCGTCGACGACGCGCGCGTGCGCGAGGCCGGCTTCGATCCCGCCAATCCCGTGCTCGCGCGCCTGCTCGCGCTGGTGCGCGACCTGGCCGGTTTCCCGCGTCACCTGTCCCAACACCCGGGCGGCTTCGTGATCTCGCGCGGCCCGCTCGAGTCGCTGGTTCCCATCGAGAACGCGACGATGGCCGATCGCACGGTGATCCAGTGGGACAAGGACGACCTCGACGAGCTGGGCCTGCTCAAGGTCGACGTGCTCGGCCTGGGCATGCTGGCCGCGATCCGCCGCGCGCTCGAGCTGGTCTCGGCGCGGCGTGGCCGCGCGTTCGCGATTTCCGACGTGCCGCCCGAGGATCCAGCGGTCTACGACATGATCTGCCGCGCCGACACGGTCGGCGTGTTCCAGATCGAGTCGCGCGCGCAGATGGCGATGCTGCCGCGGCTGCGGCCGCGCTGTTACTACGACCTGGTGATCGAGGTGGCGATCGTCCGCCCGGGCCCGATCCAGGGCCAGATGGTTCACCCCTACCTGCGGCGCCGGCGCGGCGAGGAAATGGTCAGCTACCCGGGGCCGGAAGTGCAGGGCGTGCTCGAGCGCACGCTCGGCGTGCCGATCTTCCAGGAGCAGGTCATGCAGCTGGCCGTGGCCGCGGCCGGGTTTTCCCCCGGCGAGGCCGACCGGCTGCGCCGCGCGATGGCGGCCTGGAAACGCAAGGGCGGCCTGGGGCCCTTCGAGGATCGCCTCATTTCAGGCATGCGCGAGCGCGGCTACGACGAGGGCTTCGCGCGGCAGGTGTTCCAGCAGATCTGCGGCTTCGGCGAGTACGGCTTTCCCGAGTCGCATGCGGCGAGCTTCGCGCTGCTCGTGTACGTCTCGGCCTGGCTCAAGCTGCACGAGCCTGCCGCGTTCTGCGCGGCCCTGCTCAACAGCCAGCCCATGGGCTTCTACGGGCCGTCGCAGCTGCTGCGCGATGCGCGCGCGCACGGCGTGGAGGTACGGGCGGTCGATGCCGGCGTGAGCAGCTGGCAGACGACGCTGGAGCCCGCCGGCTGCGGCCAGCCTGCGCTGCGCCTGGGGCTCGCGCTGGTGCGCGGCCTCGGCCGCGAGGCCGGCGAGCGCATCGTCGCGGCGCGCCTGCCACGGCCG
>JADZCS010000201.1 GCA_020851435.1 Gammaproteobacteria bacterium
CCGCGCCGGCTGGCTGACACGGCCGTCCGTCCATGACGCGCACCGGTACGCTCGCGGCGATCGCGGCGGCCGCGTGGCTTGTTGCTGCGCCCGCGCTCGCGGCCGACCTCGTCGCCGTGCCGCCGCTCGCGCGGCGCGTCACCGACCTGACGGGCACGCTCGATCCGGCGGCGGTCGCCGCGCTCGAACAACGCATCGCGGCGTTCGAGGCCCGCAAGGGCAGCCAGATCGCTGTCCTGGTCGTGCCCACCACCCAGCCCGAGGAGATCGAGCAGTACGGGATCCGCGTGGCGGAGCAGTGGAAGCTAGGCCGCAAGGGGATCGACGACGGGGCCCTGCTGCTGGTCGCCACGGAGGACCGCGCCCTGCGCATCGAGGTGGGCTATGGCCTCGAGGGCGCGGTGCCGGACGCGGTCGCCAAGCGCATCGTCAGCGACGTGATCACGCCGTACTTCAAGACCCGCGACTTCGCCGGAGGCATCGGCGCCGGCGTTGACGCGCTGGTCAAGGTGATCGACGGCGAGTCCCTGCCCGAGCCCGACAAGAAGTGGCAGTCGTCGCGTCCCGGCATCGAGCAACTGTTCTTCGTACTGCTGGGCGCGACTTTCGTGCTCGGCGCGGTTCTGCGCCGCCTGTTCGGCCGCTTCGGTGGTGCGCTGGCCACCGGGACCGTGGTCGGCGGCATCGTCTGGCTGCTGGCCGGGATCCTGATGGTCGGCGCGCTTGCCGGACTCGTCGCGTTCGTCTTCTCGCTGGGCGGCGCAGGTTCGCGCCTCGGTGGCGGAGGCCGCTTCGGCGGAGGCTTCGGCGGAGGAGGTTTTGGCGGCGGCGGGCTGGGCGGAGGCTTCGGGGGCGGCGGCTTCGGCGGTGGCGGTGGCGGCTTTGGTGGCGGCGGCGCCTCGGGGAGGTGGTGATGGACCTCAAGCGCATCGCCCGCCACGTCCTGCACACCCAGCGAGCGCTGCGGCGCGCGTTTCCGGGCACGGCCCTCGATGCCATCGGCGCTGCGGTAGCTGCCGGGGAACGCCGGCATTCGGCCGAACTGCGCGTCGTCATCGAGGGCGAGTTGTCCTGGGACCCGCTGCTGGCCGGACAGTCGCCGCGCGAGCGCGCGGTCGAGGTGTTCGCGACCGAGCGCGTCTGGGATACGGCTGCCGACAACGGCGTGCTGTTGTATGTGCTGATGGCCGATCGCGACGTCGAGATCGTCGCCGATCGCGGCTTCAACGGCCGTGTCACGGCCGACGAATGGCAGTCGGTCTGTGTCGCCATTGAGCGACGCTTCAGGGCGGGGGAATTCATCGCGGGAACGATAGAAGGTGTCGAGGCTCTAAACGAACTGCTGGCGCGCGAGTTCCCCGCGCAGGGAGGCGGACCCGATGAATTACCCGACAGGCCGATGCTGAGATGAGGCGTTCGCCCGCACTGTGGGTGGCCCTGGCGTTGCTCGTCGCCGGCTGCTCTCCTTTCGGTTCGCTGCGCAGGCCGGTCGTCCAACCGGCTCCCGCCCCGCTGCCGACCGAGATCCGCCAGGAACTCCCCATCGCCGACGCCACGCACCGCTTCCAGGTGGCGGCGGGCCAGGACGTGGTCGGCACCGTGCAGTCCACGGTCGCGTCGCGCGAGGACACGTTGCCGGACATCGCCCGCCGCTTCAATGTCGGCTACGAGGAGATCGTCCGCGCCAACCCGGGGGTCGATCCGTGGCTGCCGGGTGAGGGCAGGGAGATCACCCTGCCAACCCAGTTCGTGCTGCCGGATGCGCCACGCGAGGGCCTGGTCATCAACGTCGCGGCCATGCGCCTGTACTATTACCCGTCACGCCGCAAGGGCGAGCCGGTCACCGTGATCACGCACCCGATCGGCATCGGCAAGGTCGGCTGGGCCACGCCCGAGGGCGAGACGAAGGTCGTTTCGCGCAAGAAGGACCCGTTCTGGATTCCGCCGGTGTCGGTGCGCCAGGAGCACCTCAAGGATGGCGACGAACTGCCGCCCAAGGTCGCGCCAGGCCCCGACAACCCCCTGGGCCGCCACCTGTTCCGCCTGGAGTGGCCGAGCTATCTGATCCACGGCACCAACAAGCCCTATGGCGTGGGCATGCGCTCGAGCCACGGCTGCATCCGGCTGTATCCGGAGGACGTCGAACTGCTGTTCGATTCGCTGCCCATCGGCACGAAGGTGCGCGTGGTCAACCAGCCCTACATGCTCGGCTGGCGAGGCGAGGCGCTCTACGTGCAGGCCTACGGCCCGCTCGAGGACGACAAGCGCAACTGGCAGCACGGGCCGCGCAGCCTGCGCAAGAAGGCCGCCATCACCAAATCGCCGCTGTGGAAGCGCATCGCGGCCCAGGACGCGCAGATCGACTGGGACCGCGCCTGGCAGGCCTCGCAGAAGCCGCGCGGCGTCCCCGTGCCCGTCACGCGCGCCCATGCGGCAGACGTCGACTCCGTGCTTGCGATCGCCCCGCACGTCCGCAACGCGCTGCCGCGCGGCGCGACCTGGGACGGCAACGAGGACCAGTACGCCGGCGAGGCGGCCTTCCGCGAGCTCCAGGCGGAAAGCGAGAAGCCGGCGGCCGGCGGCGGCCAACGTTGACGTTGCCGCCGTTTCGCTCGGGATGTGCCACTAGCCGCACGGTCTCCGCACCCGTGATACAGGGTCCTCCGCGCGCCCGCCGCCAAGCGGCAGCCGATCGCGGGGTGTCGGGTCCGCCGCGTTCGCCCGCCCGTCACCCCCGGGATACAGTGTCCTTCGCGCGCCCGAAGCGGGCGCTGATTGCTCCGGACCCTGCATCCCGTGCGCGACGGGCGGGCAACGTTTCGCCTGCCGTCCGGATGAAGAAGCGCCAAGCCAGCGCTCCGGCTCCGTCAGAATCGACCGCCAGCCCAGCGGCGCGGGGGCACGTGATGGTTGGTCCGTAGCAATCAGCGGCTGCTTCAGCCGCGCGGAGGACCAACCATCACGGGACCCCGTGACGCGTGGAGCATGGGACGGGTCGACCATCACGGGACACCGGAGCGCGTGGACCGTGCGAACGACCAACCATCACGGGACCCCGTGACGCGTGGACCCTGCGACTCGATCGACTGTTAGAATCCGCACATGGCACACACTAAACCTGATCCGGCGAAGTCCGATTGGATGGCCGTCATGCTCGGCGAGGTCTCGCGCAAGCAGCAGGAGGCTGCGCAGGGCCAGGCCGAGGAACAGCTGCGCCGCCAGGAATCCGCGGCGAGCGGCAAGACTGCCCAGGCGTCGGGCCGGGCGAAGTCGGGCGCGCGCGCGAAGCAGCGCTGACGCAGCGCCGGACAGGCGCCGTGATATCCTCCCGCGAACTGGCGGGAGCACAGGTTGGCGGATAGAAACACCGGCATCCAGGTCTGGGAGCAGGCGGGCGCGGAACAGGCGATCGAGCCCGCGCCGGCCGCCGTCACCGCCTTCGTCGGCCGCACGCTGCGCGGACCGCTCAACCGCCCCATCGCCCTTGCCAGCTTCGCCGACTTCGCGCGCAACTTCGGCGGCCTGTGGCAGCCGTCGACGCTGTCCTACGCCGTGGAACAGTACTTCGAGAACGGCGGCCAGCGTGCGCTCGTGGTCCGCGTCGCGAACGGCGCCCGACCCTGCACCCTGAGCGTGCCGGGCCCGCAGGGGCCGCTGGTGCTGGCGGCACTGGCGCCCGGCACGCGCGAATACCTGCGCGCTGCGGTCGACTACGACGGCATAGGCGTCAACGAGGAAGACCGCTTCAACCTCGTGATCCAGCGCATCCGCATCCCGGGCTCGGAACTGGTCGAGGACCAGGAGATCTACCGGCGCGTGTCCGTCGATCCGCTGGCTTCGCGCGATGTCGCGTCGGCGCTGGCCGACTCGGCGCTGGTGCGCCTCGCGGGCGAGGTTCCGCCGGCGCGGCCCTCGCCGACGCTGCGGGCGGATGGTCGCAGCCCCGCGGGCTACGTGGACTCCAATCCGGACGGCGACGACGGCGCGCCGCTCACGGACTACGACGTGATCGGTTCGGCGGCCGAGGGCACCGGCCTGTTTGCGCTGCGCCGCGTCGAGTCGTTCAACTTCCTGTGCATCCCGCCGGTCACGCGCGAGACGGACATCGGGCCGGGCGTGCTGCTCGTCGCCAATCGCTACTGCCGGGATCGTCGAGCGGTGCTCGTGGTCGATCCGCCGCTGGCGTGGCAGTCGGCGGACGAGGCCATCGCCGGCATGCGCGACTGGCCGCTGGCCAGCGACAACGCCGTGATGTATTTCCCGCGACTCTCCACCCAGGACAAGCTGCGCGGGCGCGTCGAGTCGTTCGCGCCCGGCGGCGCCGTGGCAGGAATGCTGTCGCGCGCGGTCGACGGCGCGACCGGCTGGCAGGCTCTCGCGAACGACGACCACGTGCTGCGCCCGGGACTGCGGCCGGCTACGCCGGTCAGCGACCTGCAACGCCAGCGCCTCGCGGCGCTGGGTATCAACACCCTGCAGGTGGTCCGCGCGCCGGGTCGCGAGCCGATTCCGGCGCAGACCCTCGCGGGACCGGCCACGGCGGTGCCGGACTGGCGGTTCCTCGCCCAGCGCCGCCTCGCGAACTTCATCGTTTCGGGCATCGAGCACGGCACGCGCTGGCTGCTGTTCGCGCCCAACGAGGCATCCACCTGGCGCAGGGCTGTCGAACAGCTGCAGGTGTTCTTCGGGTCGCTCGAGGCGCAGGGCGCCTTCGACGCGCGCGCCGAAGGCGAGCGCTGGTTCGTGACCTGCGACGAGCGCCTCAATCGCGAACTCGAGCGCAGCACCGGCGTCGTCAACCTCGTCTTCGGCTTCGCCGCTGCGCGGCCCGGCGACTTCCACGCTTTCCTGCTGAGCCATCGTCCCGCCGGCTCGCGCCTGCACCCGGTGTCGATGAGCCGACTGCAGTCCTCGGGCTATCGTCCCGAGCTGCTGTTCGACGAACTCCCGACCGCGCCGTAACCGCCGCCGCCCGGCGTCTCCACCACGATAACGTCGCCCCGACCGACCTCCGCCCTGGCCGTCGCTGCCAGCGTTTCGCGCGTGCCGTCCGCGCGCACGAGATGCAGGCTCCCGGTGGCGCCGGGGCCGCCGCCGGCCAGGCCGAAAGGCGCGATGCGGTGATGATTGGCGAGCAGGCCGACTTCCATCGGTTCGAGGAACTCGATCGCCCTGACCAGGCCGTCACCGCCGCGCCAGCGGCCGGTGCCGCCCGAGCCGCGGCGGTAGCGGAATTCGCGCAGGCGCACCGGATAGCGCGACTCGAGCACCTCTGGATCGGTCAGTCGCGAGTTGGTCATGTGCGTCTGGACGCCGGACGCGCCGTCGAAGCCATCGCCGGCGCCCGCGCCGCCGGCGATGGTCTCGTAGTACTGGTGCCGCTCGTTGCCGAAGGTCAGGTTGTTCATGGTCCCCTGCGAGGCGGCCAGCGCGCCCAGCGCGCCATACAGCGCGTCCACGACGCATTGCGAAGTCTCGACGTTGCCGGCCACGACGGCGGCGTCCTTGCCCGGCGCGAGCATCGAGCCCTCGGGGACCAGCAGCGTCAACGGGCGCAGGCAGCCCTCGTTGAGCGGCAGGTCCGAATCGACGAGGCTGCGGAACACGTACAGCACCGCGGCGGTCGTGACCGCGCGCGGAGCGTTGAAGTTGTCGTCGAGCTGGGCCGAGCTGCCGCTGAAGTCGACCACGGCCGTGCCTGCACCCGCATCGATCGAGACGCGAACGGCGATCACCGCGCCGCTGTCGAGTTCGTAGCGGAATTCCCCGCCCGCGAGCCGACCCAGCACCGCGCGCACGGCCTGCTCGGCGTTGTCCTGCACGTGACGCATGTAGGCGCGCACGACGTTCGCGCCGCTGCGGCGGGCGAGGGCGCCGAGTTCATCGATGCCGCGCTGGTTGGCGGCGAGCTGCGCCTTGAGGTCGGCGAGGTTCTGGTCCGGGTTGCGTGCGGGCCATGGCGGGGCGCTGAACTGTGCGCGCAGCTCGGCCTCGCGCAGCTGGCCCGCGGCCACGGCCTGGAAGCCGTCGAAGACGACGCCTTCCTCGGCGAGCCTGCGGCTGAAGGGCGGCATGGATCCGGGCGAGACGCCGCCGATGTCGGCATGGTGCGCGCGCGAAGCCACCATGAAGTCCGGCTCGGCCGAGCCGGGCAGGAAGACCGGCGACACCGCGGTGAGGTCCGGCAGGTGGGTGCCGCCCGCATGCGGCGCGTTGACCAGCCAGGTGTCGCCCGGCTGCATGCGGCCACGCTGGCGCTCGATGACTGCCCGCACGCTGGCGCCCATCGAGCCCAGGTGCACCGGCATGTGCGGGGCGTTCGCGACCAGCGCGCCGTCGACGTCGAACACCGCGCAGGAGAAGTCGAGGCGCTCGCGGATGTTCACCGACACCGCAGTGTTCTGCAGCACCGCGCCCATCTGCTCGGCCACGTGCATGAAACGGTGGTTGAACAGCTCCAGCAGCACCGGGTCGGCGACGGAGGCGTCGACGTCCTCGCGAACCTGGGCACCCTCGGCCTGGAGCAGCATCTCTCCTCCCGGCAGCACGCTGAGGATCCAGCCCGGCTCGATCACCGTCGTGGAGTGCGCCTCGGCGACGATCGCGGGGCCCGCGATGCGCGCGCCCTGCACGAGCGTCGATCGCTGGTGCAGCGGCACGTCGCGCCAGCCGCCGAACCAGGCGCGCGTCGTGGCCCCGGCACGCGGCGAGGGCGCCGCGCCCGGAGTGACTTCGCCGGCGACGGGCCGTTCGCCGCGCAGCGTCGCCTCGGCGCGCAAGGCCGCGATCGATACGCCGGCGGGATCGGCGGGGAAGCCGAACTGCCGGCGGAACGCGGTGAGGAAGTCGTCGAGCATCGCCTGCGATGAACCCGCGTCGACCGGCAGCAGCGTCTCGGTGCCGGCGGCACGCAGTTCGACCTGGCCGCGCAGCTGCAGCGCGGCGCGCGGCGCGCCCTGCGCGACCAGCGCCTCGAGAGCCTCGGCCTGCAGCGTGTCGAGTTCGGCCAGCGCAGCCGCCGTGCCCTCGTCGTCGAGCGCGCGCTCGAAGGTGCCTCGCCGCAGCACGCCCTGGTCCGCGAGTCCGATGCCCCAGGCCGACAGCACGCCGGCGAGCGGGTGCAGCAGCGCCTCGCGCATGCCGAGCGCGGCGGCGACCCGGCAGGCGTGCTGCCCCGCGGCGCCGCCGAAGCAGAACAGGGTGTAGCTGGCCGGATCGTGGCCCTGCTTCACCGAGACGTGGCGGATGGCGTTGGCCATCTGCTCGATCGCGACCGCGAGATAGCCCTCGGCGAGTTCCTCGACGCCGAACGCGCGGCCTCCGCTCGCGGCGATGTCGCGGGCGAGTTGCTCCAGGCCGGCGCGCGAGGCGGCCGCGTCCAGCGCCTGCCTGCCGTCGGCGCCGAACACGCGCGGGAAGTGCGCGACGGGAATCCGGCCGAGCGCCACGTTGATGTCGGTCACCGTAGCCGGCCCGCCCTTGCGATAGCAGGCCGGCCCGGGATGCGCGCCTGCCGAGGCCGGCCCGACCCGAAGTCGGCCGGCCTCGAATCCGAGTACCGAGCCGCCGCCCGAGGCGATCGTGTGGATGTTCATCATGGGCGCCTGCAGCCGGATGCCGGCCACGGCGCTGTCGAAGCGGCGCGGGAACTCGCCGTCGTACAGGGCGACGTCGGTCGACGTGCCGCCCATGTCGAAGCCGATGAGCTGTGATCGCCCGCAGGCCTCGCCGGCGCGCGCGAGCCCGACGAGCCCGCCGGCCGGGCCGGAGAGCACGGCGTTGGAGCCGCGGAACGCGCCGGCCTCGGCCAGCACGCCGCTGCTCTGCATGAAGTACAGGCGGGCCTGTGCATGCCGTGGTCCCAGGGCGGCGCGGAAATCGGCGACGTAGCGCTCGATCAGGGGCGTCAGGTAGGCATCGGCGACGGTGGTGTCGCCGCGCGCGACCAGGCGCACCAGCGGCGACACCGCATGCGAGGCCGAGACCTGCGTGAAGCCCGCCGCGCGGGCGATCCCGACCGCGCGGCGTTCGTGCACGGGGTTCGACCAGGCGTGCATGAACACGATCGCGAGGCTCTCGATGCCGCCCGCGCGCAGCGCGGCGCAGTCGGCGGCGAGCCGCGCCTCGTCCAGCGGCTCGAGCACCGCGCCGCCGGCCGAGAGTCTTTCGCTGGCCTCGATCACCTTCTCGTAGAGGGGCGTGGGCAGCTCGATGTGCCGGTCGAACAGGCGCGGCCTGTTCTGGTAGCCGATCGCGAGCGCGTCGCCGAAACCCGCGGTGATGCACAGCGCCGTGCGCGCTCCGCGCCGCTCGAGCAGGGCGTTGGTCGCCAGCGTGGTGCCGATGCGGATCGACTCGATGCGGCCTTCGGGGTCGTTCGCCGCGAGCAGGGCACGGATGCCGTGCGAGGCGGCGTCGGCGTGCCGGCCGGGATCCTCGGACAGCAGCTTGTGCGTCAGGAGGCTGCCGTCCGGCGCCCAGGCGACGATGTCGGTGAAGGTTCCGCCCCGGTCGACGGAAAATTTCCAGCCGGGCCGCTGCTGAGTCGTGCTCAAATCGCGTTCGTCCTGTGCTGTGAGGTCCGGGGCAGGTGGGAAACATAACGGAAACGCCGTCGCGCTGCCGCCCCGGGGGAATTCGATGACGCGAAGCGAAGCCATTCTCTACGCGCTGGCCGCCTACTGCGTGCTCATGCTCGCGATCGGCGCGTGGGCAAGCCGGCGCACGCACGATGCGGGCGACTTCTTCCTGGGCGGGCGCCGCATGGGCGCCTGGATCACGGCGCTCGCGCAGGGCTCGACACAGTCGTCGGCCTGGACGCTCGTGGGCGTGAGCGGGGCGGCCTTCAGCTGGGGCCTCTCCGCCGCGTGGCTGTGGGTCGCGGTCATGGCCGGCTACGTGGTCAACTGGTACTGGGTCGCACCCCGGCTGCGCAGGCTGTCGCTGGCTTCGGGCAGCGTCACCCTGGTGCAGGAACTCGCCGGCGACCCGGCGGGCGCCCGCCACCTGGCCGTGCTGCGCTCCTGTTCGCTGATCATCCTGGTGTCCTTCCTGTTCTACGTCGCCGCCCAGTTTCAGGCGGCCGGCCAGGCCTTCGCCGTCGGCCTGGACCTGCCGGTAGCGGCTTGCATCGCGATCGGCGCGGCGGTCACGGTCGCGTATACCTTCATGGGCGGCTTCTGGGCGGCGAGCGCCACGGATGTGGTGCAGGCCCTGCTGATGCTCGGCGTCGCGCTGTTCCTGCCGGCGGTGGCGTTCGTGGTGGCCGGCGGCGTGGACGGCATCGTGCAGGGCCTTGCGGTCGAGGGCGACGCGGTCGTCAGCCTCACGGGCGGCCGCACGGGCCTCGCCTCTATGGCATTCGTGCTGGGCACGATGGGCATCGGCCTCGGAGCGCCGGGCCAGCCGCACGTCGTGAACCGTTTCATGGCTGCGCGCGACGACGGCGTGATCCGCCGCGGCGCAGTGATCGCGCTGGTCTGGATCGCGCTCGTTCTGGCCGGCATGCTGGTGCTGGGCTGGTCGGGGCGCGTGCTGTACGCCGGCATGGGCCAGCCCGAGAACGTCATCTACGTCGTGGCCGACAGGCTGCTGCCGCCGATGGTCGCCGGCTTCGTGGCCGTTGCCGTGATGTCCGCCATCATGTCGACGGTCGACAGCCAGCTGCTCACGGCGACTTCCAGCCTGACCATCGATCGCGGCGGGCGCGAGGGCGGGCACGTGACCGTCTGGTCCTCCCGGCTCGCGCTGGCTGGCTTCAGCGTGGCCGCCGTGCTGGTCGCGATCTTCGCGCCGGAGTCGATCTACACGCGCGTGCTGTTCGCCTGGAACGCGATTGGCGCTGCCTTCGGCCCGCTGGTGCTGCTGCTGGTGTCGGGACGGCGCGTCGGCCAGGCCGGAACCCTGGCCTGCCTGTGGACGGGTTTCCTGCTGACCGTGCTGTTCTACCTGCTGCCGGATTCGCCGGGCGACCTGCACGAGCGCATCCTGCCGTTCTTCGTCGCACTGGGTGCCGCGCTGTGGGTCGACCGGCGCAAGGCGTGAACGAGGCGATGGCCGCGATCTGGGCGGTCGTCGCGGCGATCCCGCGCGGCGAAGCCCTGAGTTACGGCGAGGTCGCGCGCCGCGCCGGGCTGCCCCGGCGCGCCAGGCTCGTCGCGCGCGCGTTGCAGGCGGCGCCCGACGAACTCGAGTTGCCCTGGCACCGCGTGGTCAACGCGCGCGGCGCCATCAGCCTGCCGGCCGGCTCGCAGGATCATGCGGAGCAGCGGCGCCGACTCGAGGAAGAGGGCGTCGTTTTCCATAACGACCGGATCGCGGCATTTCGTTCGTCGCCGGCGACGCTCGATGAAATTCTCTGGCGTCCGCGGTGATCCTGCGGATGCCGCTGTCGCTGCCAGCCTGATACCATCATCGCCTCGCTGAAGGAGTGACGATGCGCGGCCGGAACGTGGTTTTTTCACATGGACTCGAGAGCGGCCCCTGGGGCGACAAGATTTCCGCGATGGCGGACGTCGCGCGCAGCGAGGGCTTCGAGGTCGAGTCGGTCGACTACCGCGGCATCACCGATCCAGGCGATCGCGTCACGCGGCTGTTGTCGTACTGCCGCGACCTGCAGGGCGACCTCGTGCTGGTCGGTTCGAGCATGGGCGGCCATGTGGCGGCCACGGCCTCGGCGCTGCTGCGCGCGCAGGGCATGTTCCTGCTGGCGCCCGCGTTCTACATGCCCGGTCACGAGGACCTCACCCCGAAGCCTGCCAAGTGCCCGACGACGATCGTGCACGGCTGGCGCGACGACGTCGTGCCGGTCGAGAACAGCATCCGCTACGCGCGGGAACACGGCGCCACGCTGCACATCCTCGACGGCGACCACCGGCTGCACGAGCAGATCGCGCAGATCAACTACCTGTTCGAGTACTTCCTGGTCGATCTCGACCGGCCGAAGATGCGCGGAAGGGGCTGAACTGCCGCGTTCGCGCTAAACTGCCTTCCTCGTTCAGGGGGAAGGGGCCGTCATGCGCATCCGAATCGCCAGCCTGCTCGCCATCGCAGCGCTCGCCTCAGCCTGTGGCGGCGAACCCGAGCCTGCCGCGAAGGAAGAGCCGCCGCCGCGCGTGCGGACCTTCGCCGACGACACGATCGGCGTGAAGGACAAGGCCCAGCAGCGCACCGAGGCGGCGATGGAAACCCATCGCGAGGCGCTGCAGCAGCGGCTGCAGGAAGACGAAGGCGGCGCCCCGCCGGAACCGCCCGCGGAATGACCCCATGACACGCACGAACCGGCCCTGCTGAGGGCGCACGCCGCATGGCCTACCTGGGACTCGATCGGACGGTGCTGTGGGCGCTGCGGGGCCTGTCGCGCATCTTCGTGCGTCCGACGGTGTTCCCCGAAGATGCGCGCGCGCGCCTCGGCGGCACCGCCGCCCCCGTGCTGTACGTGCTCGGCGAACGCAGCCTCTCTGACTTCCTCGCGGTCGAGCAGGCCTGCATGCAGCTCGGCGCGCGCAGGCCCAGCAAGAAGCTCGTGCTGGGCAAGCTCACGCTCGAGCGCTCGCTCGTCGGCCTGGAGCGGCGCTCCGGCGTCCTGCGCCGCCGTCCCGACCGGCGCGTGCCGCCGCCGCTGGCCGCGGCGGTCGCCGCCGCCGTCGCCGATCCGTCGCTGGAGTTCCAGGTCGTCCCGGTGGCCGTCTACTGGGGCCGCGCGCCGCAGCGCGAGCGGTCGTGGTTCAACCTCGCGCTGGCCGAGAACTGGGCCCTGGTCGGGCCGTTCCGCCGCCTGCTGTCGATCCTGCTGAACGGCCGCGCCACCATCATCCGTTTCGGCGACCCGAAGCCCGTCCGCGATCTGCTCGGCACCGAGGCCGATGCCGTGCGCGCGGTCAGGCGGCTGCTGCGGTTGATGCGCGCCGAGCACCAGCACCTGCGGCTGGACACCATCGGTCCCAACCTCTCGCCGCGCGGCGCGATCGTCGCCCAGGTGCTGCGCACGCGCGCCGTGCGCCAGGCTGCCAGGCAGCTGCAGCGCGAGAAGAACCTCACGCGTCGCGAGGCCCTGCGCACCGCGCGCGGCTTCGTGATCGAGATCGCCGCCGATTACTCGCACCCGTTCGTGCGGCTGATGTTCCGCCTGCTGACGTGGCTGTGGACGCGGCTCTACGACGGCGTGGAAGTTCGCAACGCCGAGCACCTGGACCGCCTGCCGGCCGGCTGCGAGATCGTCTACGCGCCCTGCCACCGCAGCCACGTCGACTACCTGCTGCTGTCCTACGTGATCTACGCGCGCGGCTATGCCATTCCTTACATCGCCGCGGGCATCAACCTGAACCTGCCGGTGATCGGCCGCTACCTGCGCAAGGGCGGCGCGTTCTTCATCCGCCGTTCTTTCCGCGGCGCGAGCATGTATCCGATCGTCTTCATGAAGTATGTCGACGTGATGCTCAACCGCGGCCATCCCATCGAGTTCTTCATCGAGGGCGGCCGCAGCCGCACCGGCCGGCTGCTGGAGCCCAAGACCGGCATGCTGTCCATGACCATGCGCAGCTTCCTGCGCGATCCGCGCCGGCCCGTCGTCTACGTGCCGGTGTACTTCGGCTACGACCGGCTGGTGGAGGCGCGCACCTACATCGGCGAGCTGTCGGGACGCCCGAAGGAAAAGGAGAGCATCGGCGGCCTGCTGCGCGCGCTGCCGGCGCTGCGCCAGCGCTTCGGCCGCGTGCAGGTCAGCTTCGGGCAGCCGCTGGTGCTGGGCGACACGCTCGAGCGCGTCCGGCCGGGCTGGCGCGCCGAAGGCTACGACGACGAGGCGCGACCGTCATGGTTCGGCGAGGCGGTAGACGCCGTCGCCGACCAGATCATGGTGCGCATCAACGGCGCGGCCTGCGCGACCGCGACCAACCTGCTGGCGTTCACGCTGCTGGCGACGCCGCGGCAGGCCATGCTCGAGGGCGACCTCGTGCGGCAGCTCGACCTCTATCGCGCGCTGCTCGCGGACGTTCCCTACGGTCCGGACGTCAGCGTGGAAACCCTCGACGGCGCGGCGATGATCAGGCACGGCGAGACGATGGGGCTGCTGGAGCGGCGCAGCCACCCGCTGGGCGACGTGCTGCGCATGAACGAGGAAAACTCGGTCCTCATGACGTACTACCGGAACAACGTCATCCAGCTGTTCGCCATGCCCTCGCTGGTCGCCTGCGCCTTCCTCAACAACGCCCAGGTTCGCACCGAGGACATCCATCGCCTGGCCTGGCGCATCTATCCCTACGCGCGACAGGAGTTGTTCCTGCGCTGGGGCGAGGACGAGGTGCGCGCCGTCGTCGACCAGGTCCTGCAGGCGCTCGAGAAGAACCGCCTGCTGGAACGCACGGCGGACGACAAGGTCTGGCGCCGTCCGGCGACGGGCACGGTCGAGGCCGTGCAGCTGTCGGTGCTGGCGCAGGGCACCGTGCAGATGATCGAGCGTTACTACCTCGCGATCGCGATCCTGCTGAAGGCTGGCCCCGACGCGCTGACGCCGGACGGCCTCGAGCAGCGTTGCGTGACGATGGCGCAGCGCATGGCGCTGCTGTACGGGCTCGCGGCGCCCGAGTTCTTCGACAAGGCCATGTTCCGGGCCTTCATCGACCTCCTGCGCCGTCGCGGAGTCGTCACCACCGCGGCGGGCGGCCGGCTGGCCTACGGTGATGCACTGCTCGCCGTCGCGGCCGACGCCCAGGTGGTACTGTCCGACCAGATCCGCCACAGCATCCTTCAGGTCACGCACAGCTGACGATTCGTTTTGCGCTGCAAATGAAAGAATGTGGTTTGTCCTGCCTCGCGCTGCATCCAATTTCCGCTGATATACTCGCCGGGCAGTCGAGCCGGTTGCGACCTGCACGCGGTCCACGAGCGAGACCACAAACAAGCAAGGCTGGCCTGTCGCAGGGGGCGACGGTCCCGGTCTGCGATCCGGGCCTCGAGGACGGATCAAGTTCGGCACCATGATGGGGAAACACATGATCATGCATCCCGCCCATACCGAGGTTCGCCCGCTGCGCAGGGCCATTGCGGTTTCGCTCGCAGCTGCGGCAGCGCTTGCGGCCGGCTCAGCCAACGCTTTCGAGTTCAAGCTCGAAGGTTGGGACGCGCGCTGGGACACGACGGTCTCGTACGGCCAGACGTACCGGGTGCAGAGCCCCGACTCGCGGCTGATCGCGGTCGCCAACGGCGGCACGGGTCGTTCGGCCAACGGCGACGACGGCAACCTCAACTACAACACCGGCATCGTGTCGAACGCCCTGAAGGCCGTGACCGAACTCGCGGTGGACGGCGGCGACTACGGCATCTTCGTGCGCGCCTCGGCGATGTACGACTACGAGGTGCAGGACCAGCCGACCCAGCGCACGCCGATCTCCAAGGCGGGCAAGAACCTTGCGGGCGCCTACACGCGCCTGCTCGACGCCTTCGCCTACGCCCGCTTCGACCTGGGCGGTCACGAACTCGACCTGCGCGCCGGCCGCCTGGTCGCCAACTGGGGCGAGAGCACCTTCATCCAGGGCGGCATCAACAACGCCATCAACCACTTCGACGCATCGGCGCTGCGTGTGCCGGGCGCGGAACTGCGCGAGGCCTACCTGCCTCAGGAGATGGTCAAGGCTTCCTTCGCCATCACGCCGAACCTCACGGCCGAGGCCCTCTACATATTCGACTGGAACGAAACGCTGCCTGAACCGGCAGGCACGTACTTCGGCTCCACCGACCTCGCGTCGGCGGGCAGTACCAAGGCCATGCTCGGCTTCGGCGGCATCTCGGACCTGGGCATGGACTTCCGGCCGCTGGGCGGCCCGTTCATCAGCAACTACCAGGCCATCCGCCGCCTCGACACGGTCGAGGCCAAGAGCTCGGGCCAGTACGGCCTGGCGCTGAAGTATTTTGCGGACAACATCAATGACGGTACGGAGTTCGGCCTCTACTACCTCAACTACCACAGCAAGTTGCCCGTGGTCAGCGGCGTCACCGGAAGCCAGCTCGGCATCGGCAACGCGATCGGCGGCCTGACCGCCGTCGCCGCCGCGGCCCAGGCGCTGGGTTCGGGCCTGCCGTTCGCTTCCGCCGTCACGCTCGCCACGGCCACGGCGGTCTCCCGCGCGGCCGCCGCCGGCGGCAACATGTCCGCGGCGACGGCGCAGAGCTACGCCACCTACGGCGCGAACCTCGCGCTCAACGGCAGCACCGCGGTCTCGCAGATGGCTGGCGAGATCGCGAAGCACGAGTATGGCGTGACCACCGGCTACTACACCGAGTACCCGGAAGACATCAAGCTGTTCGGCCTGTCCTTCAACACGCAGCTCGGTACGACCGGCGTTGCGCTGCAGGGCGAAGTCTCCTTCCGCCAGGACGTGCCGCTGCAGTACGACGAGGTCGAGCTGCTGCTCGCGGCGCTGGCGCCGTTCGAACAGGCGCTGTTCCCCGTCTCGGCGCCGGGCGTGCCGTTCCCGACCACCTGCGGTTCGATCGCCACCGTCACGCGCTGCGGACAGCTCGGCTCCTACGGCCTGAACCAGCGCATCCAGGGCTGGGGCGAGTTCGACGTGGTGCAGGGCCAGGTTACCGCGACCAAGGCCTTCCCGCCGATGCTCGGCGCGCAGCAGCTGGTGGCGGTGCTCGAGGCCGGCCTCACGCACGTCAACGGCATGCCTGCCAAGCTCACGGGCGGTCCCAACGGCCAGGGCCTGCGGCTCAACGGCCCGGGTACCTTCGTGTCCGGCAACTCCGCGCTGGCGGGCAAGCACGACGACGCCTACGTGGGCACGACGTTCCTCGAGGTCGAGCCGCAGGGCCGCTTCGCGGATGCGACCTCCTGGGGCTACCGTCTCGCGACCCGTCTCGACTACCCGAACGCGATCGGCGCCTGGAACGTTTCGCCACGCGTGGTATGGGCGCACGACGTGGCCGGAACCTCACCGGGCCCCGGCGGCAACTTCGTCGAAGGGCGCTATGCCATGACCCTCGGCGTCGGTGCACAGTACCAGGCGGTATGGGAAGTGGACGTGGCCTACACGCAGTACGGCGGCGCCGGCCGTTGGAACGAAATCTCGGACCGTGACTTCATCGCTGCGGCGGTGAAGTACTCGTTCTGATTGCGAGCGGAGAACTACACATGAAGCTCAAGCAGATTGCCGGACTCGCCGCCCTCGTCTTCGCGGGCCTCGCGGGCTCCGCAAACGCGGCGGTCAGCGCCCAGGAAGCGGCGCGGCTCGGCGCGGACCTCACGCCCATGGGCGCCATCAAGGCGGGCAATGCCGCCGGCACCATTCCGGCCTGGGACGGCGGCATCACCTCGCCGGCCAAGGCGGGTTTCCCGAACTTCAAGTCGGGCGGCCACCACCCCGATCCGTACGCGGCCGACAAGCCGCTGTTCAAGATCGATCCCTCGAACATGAGCCGCTACGCGGCCAACATGACCGAGGGCAACAAGGCGCTGCTGAACGCGTACAAGGGCACGTACTTCATGAACGTGTACCCGTCGCGGCGCAGCGCGGCGTTCCCCGAGCGCATCTACGAAGCGACCAAGAAGAACGCGACGACCGGCAAGCTGACAGGCGGCGGCACCGGCGTGACCGGCGCCATCGTCGGCATTCCGTTCGCGATTCCCCAGGAGGGCGTCGAGGTCATCTGGAACCACATCATGCGCTACCGCGCCGAGGTTGCAGAGCGCATCATCGGCCAGGCGGCGGTCACCCGTACGGGCGACTACACGATGGTGAAGTTCCACGACGAGACCATGGTGGCGTACAGCCTGCCCGGTGCGACCGAGGCCGGCCTCGACAACGTGATCGCGTACTTCATCCAGGAAACGATCGCACCGGCCCGCCTCGCCGGCGAGATCCTGCTGGTGCACGAGACGCTGGACCAGGCCAAGGAAAACCGCCGTGCCTGGCTCTACAACCCGGGCCAGCGCCGCGTGCGCCGCGCGCCGAACGTCGCCTTCGACAACCCGGGCACGGGCTCGGACGGCCTGCGCACGTCGGACCAGTTCGACGTCTACAACGGCAGCCCGGAGCGCTACAACTGGAAGCTCGTGGGTCGCAAGGAAATGTACATCCCGTACAACTCCTACATGCTCCACAGCGACAAGGTGAAGGACAAGGACATCCTGAAGCCGCTGCACATCAACCAGGCACTCGCCCGGTATGAACTGCACCGTGTCTGGGTCGTCGACGCCACCCTCAAGCCGGGCCAGCGCCACATCTACAAGCGCCGCACCTTCTACCTCGACGAGGATTCGTGGCAGATCGTCGCAGTCGACTGCTACGACGGTCGCGACCAGCTCTGGCGCGTCCAGGAAGGCCACGTGATCAACTACTACGACCAGCCGACGCTGTGGACGACCCTGGAATTGACCTACGACCTCCAGGCCGGGCGCTACCTCGCGCTCGGTCTCGACAACGAAGAGCAGAACACGGTGCTGTTCAACGCCAAGCGCACGCTGGCCGACTTCACGCCGGCCGCCATCGCACGCCGCGGCACACGCTGATCGGCATGGCATGATGGATACGGGCCGGCGGGCAGCAATGTCCGCCGGCCCGTTTTGTTCCAGTCCCGGGGGGGATGATGAAATTCAAGTTCCTGGTCGCGCTCGCCACGCTGGCGTTTGCTAACGCCGGCGCGGCTGAACCGCCGCTTGCCGATACCGCCGCCCAGCCCGCGGTCATGGCGAGGCTGGCGACGCAGTCGCTGGTGCTCGACCTCGCCGTCGCGGGCAAGGCCATCATCGCCGTGGGCGAGCGCGGGCACGTCCTGCGCTCCACCGACGAGGGCCATACCTGGCAACAGATGCCGGTGCCCGCCAGCGCCACGCTCACCGCGGTCTACTTCGTGGATGAACGCCACGGCTGGGCAGTGGGCCACGATGAGGTGATCGTCCGCACGGAAGACGGTGGCCTCACCTGGCAGCGCACCCATTTCGAGCCGGACAAGCAGAAACCCCTGCTGGACGTCTGGTTCGCCGACGCGCAGAACGGCCTGGCGGTCGGCGCCTACGGCACGCTCTACGTGAGCGCCGACGGCGGCAAGACCTGGGAGTTGCGCGCGTTCGAGCCGGCGGCAGCGCAGGCCGGGCCGAAGAAGAGCGCGGCGGCGGCCAGCGACGAGTTCGTCGACGAGGCCGACCTGGGCACCGAGTTCCACCTCAACGCGATCGCACGGTCCCAGGGCGGCGCGCTGTACCTGGGCGGCGAGGCGGGCCACCTGTACCGTTCGGACGACCAGGGCCTCAGCTGGCGCGAGTTGCCCTCGCCCTACGACGGTTCGTTCTACGGCATCGTGCCGCTCGACGGCGACGCGCTGCTGGCCTTTGGCCTGCGCGGCAACCTGTTCAGCTCCCGCGATGGCGGGCAGACCTGGTCCGCCCTCGAATCCGGCACCACCCAGATGCTCACCGCGGGCGTTCGCGACGGCACTCGCATCGTGGTCGTGGGCCTCGCCGGCATCATCCTCGTCAGCGACGACGCGGGCGCGAGCTTCCGTCAAACCCAGCAGGACGACCGCAAGAGCTTCGCCTCGGTGCTGCTCGCGGACGGCGAACTGATCCTGGCCGGCGAGTCCGGCGTAAGCCGTCTTCCCGTCCCGCAGACCCGGTGACCCACATGCACATCGAATCTGAACGCGCCCCCGGCAGCGGCCCGACCCTCGCTGAGCGCCTGGAACCCCACGTCTTCGGTCACCGCAAGCTGATCCTGGCGTTTTTCATGCTGCTCACGGTCGTGCTTGGTGCGGTCGCAGTCGCGGGCCTGCGGCTGGACACCAACTTCAACAAGCAGTTGCCGACCGACCACGAGTACATCAGGACCTACCTCGACCACAAGGCCGAGTTCGGCGGCGCCAACCGCCTGCTGATCGCCGTCGTGGCGCGCGACGGCAACATGTTCACGCCGGAGTTCTTCGAGGCGCTGAAGATCGCGACCGACGAGGTGTTCTTCATCGAGGGAGTAGACCGGTCGCGCGTCCAGTCGCTGTGGACCCCGAACACGCGCTATACCGAGGTAGTCGAGGGCGGCATCGAGGCCGGCGACGTGATCCCGCCGGATTTCACGCCCGACGCGGCCGGCCTGGCCAAGGTCAAGGAGAACATCCTCAAGGCCGGCATCGTCGGTCGCCTGGTAGCCAACGATTTCTCCGGCGCGATGGTCTCTGCGCAGCTGCTGGATGCCGACCCTGAAACCGGCAAGCCGATCGACTACATCGCGATCTCGAACAAGCTCGAGGAAAAGGTGCGCTCGCGCATCCAG
>JADZCS010000202.1 GCA_020851435.1 Gammaproteobacteria bacterium
CAGCCTAAGGAGTGGCTCACCATGATGTTCCTGATGTGGTTCCTGTTGACGCTCATCGTGGTGTGCGTGCTCGCCTACCAGCGCGCGCGGCTGCTCACCACGACGCTGGTCATCGGCGCCGTGCTGGCCGCCTACACCCTCACCATCGACGCCAGCCTGGCCTGGAAGATCGCGCCGTGGGTGCTGTTCGTGCCCTTCGCGCTGCTCAACCTCACGCCGCTGCGCGTCGCGCTGATCAGCAGGCCGTTCATGGTCGTGTACCGCAAGCTGCTGCCGACGATGTCCTCGACCGAGAAGGAGGCCCTGGAGGCCGGCACGGTCTGGTGGGACGGCGAGCTGTTCACGGGCGACCCGGACTGGTCCAAGCTCATGTCCGCGCAGCCGCCGAAGCTGTCGGCCGAAGAACAGGCGTTCCTCGACGGCCCCTGCGAGCAGGTCTGCCGCATGGTCAGCGACTGGGAGGTCACCCACAAGCTCGCCGACCTGCCGCCCGAGGTGTGGGAGTTCCTGCGCCGCAACGGCTTCTTCGCGATGATCATCCCGAAGCAGTACGGCGGCCTGCAGTTCTCGGCCTATGCGCACTCCTGCGTGCTCGTGAAGCTCGCCAGCCGCAGCGGCACGCTGGCCTCGACCGTGGCCGTGCCCAATTCACTGGGCCCTGGCGAGCTGCTCGTGCACTACGGCACCGAGGAACAGAAGAACTACTACCTGCCGCGACTCGCGCGCGGCGACGACATTCCCTGCTTCGGCCTCACCGCGCCGCGCGCCGGCTCCGACGCCGCCTCGATCCCCGACACCGGCGTGGTGTGCAAGGGCATCTACGAGGGCAGGGAGGTCGTCGGGCTCAGGCTCAACTTCTCCAAGCGCTACATCACGCTCGCGCCGGTCGCGACCGTCGTCGGCCTGGCCTTCCAGCTGTTCGATCCCGACAAGCTGCTGGGCGGGGACAGGACCGAGTACGGCATCACCGTCGCGCTGATCCCGCGCAACCTGCCCGGCCTGTCGATCGGCCGCCGCCACTACCCGCTCAACGTGCCGTTCCAGAACGGCCCGATCCACGGCAAGGACGTGTTCGTTCCGCTCGACTGCATCGTCGGCGGGCCGAAGATGGCAGGCCAGGGCTGGCGCATGCTCGTCGAGCAGTTGTCGGTGGGCCGCTGCATCTCGCTGCCCTCGAACTCCGCGGGCGGTGCCAAGGGCGGCGTCTATGCCACCGGCGCCTACGCGCGCATCCGGCGCCAGTTCAACATGCCGGTGGGCAACTTCGAGGGCGTCGAGTCGGTGATCGCGCGCATGGCCGGCCTCACCTACATCATCGACGCGGGTCGCTCGGTCACCACCGCGGCGCTCGATGCCGGCGAAAAGCCTGCGGTACCGTCCGGCATCATGAAGTACCACGCGACCGAGCTGTCGCGCGTGATCGCCAACGACGCAATGGACGTGCAGGGCGGCAAGGGCATCTGCCTGGGCCCGAAGAACTACCTCGGGCGCGGCTACCAGCTCGTGCCCGTGGGCATCACGGTCGAGGGCGCGAACATCCTCACGCGCAGCCTGATCATCTTCGGCCAGGGCGCCGTGCGCTGCCACCCGTTCGTGCTCAGGGAAATGACCGCGGCGCGTGACCCTGACCGCGCACGCGGCCTGCGCGACTTCGACGCGGCGCTGTTCGGCCACATCGGCTTCACGGCCTCCAACGCCGTGCGCTCGCTGGTGATGGCGGCGACTCTGTCGCGCTTCGCCAAGACGCCCGTCAGCGGGCCGACCGCGCGCTTCTACCAGCACGTCGGGCGCTTCAGCGCGTCGTTCGCGTTCGCCACCGACGTCGCCATGCTGTCCCTGGGCGGCTACCTCAAGAAGAAGGAAAGCCTGTCGGCGCGGCTCGGCGACGTGCTGTCGGCGATGTACCTGGCCTCGACCGTGCTCAAGCACTTCGAGAACCAGGGCCGGCCAGAGGCCGACCTGCCGCTGGTCGAGTACGCCTGCCGCACGCTGCTGTACCGCGCGCAGGAGCAGCTCAACCAGTTCCTGCGCAACTTCCCGGTGCGCTGGCTCGCGGGCCTCATGCGCCTGTGCATCTTCCCGCGAGGATTGACCTACTTCGCGCCCAGCGACCGGCTCGACAGCAGGATTGCCGCACTCGTGATGCAGCCCAGCGAAGCGCGCGAACGGCTGTGCCAGTACGTCTACCGCACGGTCGAGCCGAGCAACCACCTCGGCATGCTGCAGGAGGCGCTGGTACTCGCGGGCGCGGCCGAGCAGATCGAGAAGCGGATCCGCGTCGAGGGCGTCAAGACCGGCAAGGTCACGGCGCTCGAGCTGCCGGGGCAGATCCAGCAGGCCCTGGCCGCAGGCATCATCAGCGAGACCGAGGCCGCCCAGCTGCGCGAGTACGACCGCAAGGTCATGGACATCGTGAACGTGGACGACTTCGATGCCGCCGAGCTCGCGTCAGCCCGGGTGCCGGCCGAGACGAGGACAGCGCAGGTAGCCTGATCAGGCCACCCGGCAGTCATGGAACTTCAGGGCGCCCTTCGGGGCGCCCTTTTCTTTGTGGCGACCCCGCGTACACTCGCGGCATGAGTACGGCGCCAGGAAACCATCCGTCCTGCCTCAACTGCGGCACTACGGTCACCGGAAATTTCTGCACGAACTGCGGCCAGCGCCGCGACGTGCACGTGAAATCGGTCGGTGAGATCTTCCACGACTTCACGCACTCGCTCACGCACCTGGATGCGCGCGCGTGGCAGACCCTGCGCATGCTGGTGCTGCACCCGGGCGAACTCACGCGCGAGTTCTTCCGCGGACGCCTCGAGAGCTACCTGCCGCCGTTCCGGCTGTACCTGGTCATGTCGGTGATCTTCTTCGGCGTCAGCGCGCTGATGCCGGACCAGGATTTCGGCACGACGACATCGTCGGACACCGTAGTGGCGGGCGACAAGGCGCCGTCGAACGCCTGCGACATCGACGTCGATCTTCCCTACCTGGCGGGCGCCGGGCCGCCCCTGTCGGCAGCCTGCAAGCGCGTGGCCGCCGACGGCGGCAAGCGGTTCCGGCAGATCATCGGCGAGACGGTGCCGAAGCTGATGTTCGTGTTCCTGCCGTTGATCGCAGCCTTCCCGCTGCTGCTGTACTGGCGCCCGCGCCGGCTGTACGCCGAGCACCTGGTCTTCTTCCTGCACGGGCACGCCGTGCTGTTCCTGGCCCTGACCGTCGGCGAGCTGTTCAAGGGCCTGGGTGTGCTGCTGCCTGCCGTCGCAGGCCTGCTCAGTTTCGCGACGGCAGTGCTGGTCATGAGCCTGCTGTGGTATTTCTTCCGCGCCATGCGCGTGGTCTACGGCCAGGGGCGTGCCCTGACAGCCCTCAAGTTCGTCGTGACGCTCGTGGCCTACACCGTGCTGCTGTCGGTGACGGCGATGGGCGGCATCATCTACGCGGCCCTGCGCGTGTAGCGCGGGAAGTGCAGCGATGAGCGAGCAGCGCGCAATCCTGCACGTCGACATGGACGCCTTCTACGCGTCGGTCGAGCAGCACGACGATCCCTCGCTCGCGGGCAAGCCCGTGCTCGTCGGCGGCACCGGCGGGCGCGGCGTGGTCGCGGCCGCCAGCTACGAGGCACGGCGCTTCGGCGTGCATTCGGCGATGCCGATGCGCGAGGCGCTGCGACGCTGCCCGCAGGCCTCCTGCGTGCACCCGCGCATGAAGCGCTACAAGGAAGTCTCGCAGCAGGTCTTCGCGGTCTTCGGCGAGTTCACGCCGCTGGTGCAGGGCCTGTCGCTCGACGAGGCCTTCCTCGACGTCACCGCCAGCCAGGCGCTGTTCGGCGGACCCGAGGCCATCGGCCACGAAATCAGGCGGCGCATCCGCGAACGCACCGGCCTGGCGGCCTCGGTCGGCGTGGCCCACAACAAGCTGCTCGCCAAGTTCGCCTCGGACATGGGCAAGCCCGACGGGCTGTTCGTGATCGCACCCGACAAGGTATCGGCCATCCTCGACCCCTTGCCCGTGCGCCGCCTGTTCGGGATCGGCGCGCGCACGGCCGAGCGCCTGGAGGCCGGCGGCATCTCGACGCTGGGCCAGCTGCGCGAGGCGCCGGAGGCAGTGCTGTTCCCGTTCTTCGGCAGGCAGTGGCGCCGCATGCGCGAACGCGCCGCGGGCATGGACGAGCGGCCGGTGCAGTCCGACGTCGAGGAGCAGCAGGTCAGCGCCGAGGAAACCTTCGAAACTGACCTGAAACTGCACGAGGACATGCAGCGCGAAGTCGCGCGCCTCGCCGAGCGCTCCTGCGTGCGCCTGCGCGCGCGCGGGCTGGTCGCAGGCCTGGTGACGGTCAAGATCCGGCGCCGCGACTTCACGACCTACACGCGCCAGCACAGCTTCGCGCCACCCACCAACGACTCGGCCCTGATCCGCGACCTGGCCCAGCAGCTGCTCGCGGGCTGGCTCGAGGAGCAGCCGCGCGCCGCCGTCAGGCTGCTCGGGGTGGGCGTCGGCCACCTGGCGCCCGCCACCCAGCTCGAGCTGTTCGGCAGCCACCAGCCCGTGCCCTCTGGCCAGCTGGACGACACCCTGGACCGCATCCGCGAGAAATTTGGGGACAAGGCGGTGAAGCGGGGCAACCTCGTCTAGAGTGGCGATAGCTGGGGGCGCCCGAGGGGTCAGACCCCGGGGTGGCTGCAACGCTCAGGCAACCGGAGGGGTCAGACCCCGCAGCGGGGTCTGACCCCTCGGAATCCCCCCCCCTCGGCCACCCCACCGTTACCGCCGCCGTACCTACCGGCTCAACGTTGCGGCAAGATGCGCCACCAGATATACAGCCTCCCATGTACACCAGTTTCTTTGGCCTGACCGAAAAGCCCTTCGCGATCACCCCGGACCCGCGCTACCTCTACCTGAGCGAGCGGCACGCCGAGGCCCTGGCGCACCTGGCCTACGGCATCAAGGAATCGGGCGGCTTCATCCAGCTGACCGGCGAGGTCGGCACCGGCAAGACGACCGTGCTGCGCAGCCTGCTGCAGCAGCTGCCGCCCAACTGCGACGTGGCGCTGATCCTCAACCCGCGCATCACGGCGCCGGAATTCCTCGCGGCCATCTGCGACGAGCTGAACGTCACGGTGCTGGACCGCGCGCGCGGCAGCGTCAAGGAACTCGTCGACCTGCTGAGCGGCCGCCTGCTGGAATCGCACTCGCGCGGACGGCGGGTCGTGCTGATGGTCGACGAGGCGCAGAACCTCAGCCCCGACGTGCTCGAGCAGGTGCGCCTGCTGACCAACCTCGAGACCGCCACGCAGAAGCTGCTGCAGATCATCCTGATCGGGCAGCCTGAACTGCGCGTGGTGCTGTCGAGCAACGAGCTGCGCCAGCTCGCGCAGCGCATCACCGGCCGCTATCACCTCGAGGCGCTCACGCGCGCCGAGAGCGAGGCCTACATCCGCCACCGGCTGCGCGTCGCGGGCGCGACCGCCGACATCTTCACGCGCGGGGCGCTTGCCGAGATCCATCGCCTGGCCGGCGGCATTCCGCGCATCATGAACGTCATCAGCGACCGTGCCTTGCTGGGCGCCTACAGCCGCGAGGAGCACCGCATAGGCGCGGATCTCGTGCGCACGGCTGCCTCCGAAGTCTATGGCCGGCCGGTGGCCGCGCCCTGGCTGCGCTGGGTCGCCGTTGCCGCCGCCGCGGCCGGCGTGGCTGGGCTGGTCTGGGCCGGATGGCTGTGGAGCGAACGCGAACCCGCTGCCGCAACCGCAGCCGCCAGCACGCCCGTGGTCGCCGCCACGAAGGCAGCCTCGGCGCCCGCTGCCCCGGCGGCATCGACCCCGGCCGCCGCGCCGATCAACGCCGACAACCTGGCTGCCCTGCTTGCAACGCATGCCGCGGACACCACGACGGAGGCCGCCTTCACCCGCCTGTTCAAGCTGTGGTCGGCAAGCTTCGACGCGGCCAGCGTCTCGCGCCCCTGCGACCAGGCCTCGGCGCAGGGCCTGGCATGCGTCGCGAGCCGCGGCACGATCGCGCAGCTCAAGCTCATCAACCGGCCGGCCATCCTCTCGCTCATCGACGGCAACGGCGCGGAACATCAGGTGGTGGTGTCGGGCCTGGAAGGTGACCGCGTGCGCCTGGAACTGCCGCAGGGCGCGAAGGCGATTCCGCTGACCGACCTCGCGGACCTCTGGTTCGGCGAATTCCTGGTGCTGTGGCGGCCGCAGGTGACGATGGCCAGGGAACTGCGCAGCGGCATGCGCGGCGAGGACGTGCGCTGGCTGCGACGCGGCCTCGAGCGCCTGGGCGGACTTCCGGCCAGGAGCGTCGACGACGACCTCTTCGACGCGGAACTCACCCGGCTCGTGCAGGATTTCCAGCGCAGGCATCGCCTGTCGGTGGACGGCATCGCGGGAGTGCAGACGCAGGTCGCGCTGGACGCTTCGCTGGGCGCGCCGGGTACGCCGCTGCTGGCTGCACCAGCTGCGCCGGTTACGGCAGCCGCCGGCCAGGGTGACGCGCCGTGAGCCTCATCCTTGACGCCCTGCGCAAGTCGGAGCACGAACGCCAGCGCCAGGCCGGCCCGGCGATGGCGGAAATGCCCGTGATCCGCCCGCACCAGCGGCAGGCGCCGGTCCTCGCGCTCGCCATCGGCGGCCTCGTCGCGGTGAACCTGGCGGTGCTCGCCTGGTTCCTGCTGCGCGAACCCGTGGACAGCACCCCGGCGCAGGCTCCGGCTGCCGCGACGGTGACCACGGCGCCGGCAGCTGCGCCGACGCCGGCAATGCCCGCGACCCGCGAGCTGCAGCCGCTCGTCGAACAGGCCACGCCCAGCTACGACCAGCCCGCGCCGGCGCAATACCAGCCCCCGGCGGCGCCGGATCCGGCGCTGCTGCCGCGGGCACAGGCTGCGATCGCTGCAGAAGCGCCGCCGCCGCCTGCACGCACCGCGCCGCGGCCGACTGCGGGCCAGGAAGCCATGGTGCCGACGATCAACGACCTGACGCCGCAGGCGACGGCTGGGCTGCCCCAGCTCAACCTGGACCTGCACGTCTACGGCACGTCCCCTTCCGACCGCTTCGTGTTCATCAACAACCGCCGCTACCTGGAGGGCGGAAGCACGCCCGAAGGAGTACGGGTCGAGCGCATCACGCCCGACGGGGTCGTGCTGGGCTGGCGCGGCATGCAGTTCCTGCTGCCCCGGCAGTAGACGAAGCGACGGGGAAAACGAAAAGGATGAGCGCCGTCACCTCAGAATTCGACTCGCTCGATGGCCTGCGTCTCGCCGACGCCCTGCGCTCCGGCATCCGCAGGCTGCTGTCGCGTCAGGAGCACCTCAACAAGATCAACGTGTTCCCGGTACCGGACGGCGACACCGGCACCAACCTCGCGCTGACCATGAGCGCCGTCCTGGCGTCGCTGCGCAGCGTGCGCGGCGGGCATGCCGGCGAGACGCTGACCCGCGTCGCCGACGCCGCGCTCGACGGCGCGCGCGGCAACTCGGGCGCGATCCTCGCGCAGTTCTTCCTGGGCCTGGGCGACAAGGTCGGGCACCTGCAGTCGATCAGCGTGCGCGATTTCGCCGAGGCCGTTCAGGGCGGCGCGGACTACGCGCGCGAATCGCTGGCCGAGCCGCGCGAGGGCACGATCCTCACCGTGGTCACGGACTTCGCGGCCGAGGTTCGCATGCTCGTGACCTCGAAGGGCGTCGGCGACTTCCGCAAGCTGTTCAGTGCGGCCCTGCCGCGTGCGCGCGCCTCGCTCGAGGCCACGCGCAACCAGATCGAGAGCCTGCGCAAGGCCAACGTGGTCGACGCCGGCGCGCAGGGCTTCGTCGAACTGCTCGAGGGCATGGGCGAATACATCGACACAGGCCGTGCCGTCGACGACGAATCGATCGTGATCGCGATCCACGAGGACGAGCAGGCGGCGGGCCACGAGGAAAACCTCGCCCACCGCTACTGCACCGAGTGCGTGATCAGCGGCGAGGCCATCGACCGCCGCCACCTGCGCGAGGAACTCGCCGCGATGGGCTCGAGCCTCGTCGTGGCCGGCACGCACCGCAAGGCCAAGGTGCACATCCACGTCAACGAGCCCGACGCGGTGTTCCGCGTCGCGGAGCGCTACGGCGCCGTCACCGGCCAGAAGGCCGACGACATGCACCGACAGCAGGAGTCCGCGCATCACGTGAAGCGCCGCAAGGTGGCGGTCGTGATCGACTCCGCGGCGGACCTGCCCGACGAGGCGCTGGAGCGGCTGGACATCCACATGGTTCCGGTGCGCATCCATTTCGGCGAGCACAGCTACCTCGACAAGGTCAGCCTGACGCCAGAGCAGTTCTTCCGCGAACTGGTGGCGAATCCGCTTCACCCCAAGACCTCGCAGCCGCCGCCGGGAGATTTCCGCCGCGCGTTCGAGTTCCTGGGCTCGCACTACGACGGCGTGCTGTACATCGGCCTCACCAGCCGCGCGAGCGGCACCTACCAGTCGGCGCAGACCGCCGCCGAGCGCGTGCGCACGCATGCGCGCATCGTCACGATCGACTCGCAGAACGTCTCGCTCGGCCAGGGGCTCATCGCGCTGCGCGCGGCGGAAGCGGCCGCCGCGGGAGCCACGCTCGAGGAATGCGAGCGCGTCGCGACCGAAGCCCGGGCAACGACCCGCAGCTTTGCCTCCCTCGCCACGCTGGAATACGCCGTGCGCGGCGGTCGCATTCCCGCCTGGGCCGGCACGATCAGCCGCCTGCTGGGCATCACGATCCTGATCGGCACGCGGAAGGATGGTTCGGTGGGCCTGGTTGGCGCGCTGTTCGGCCGCCGCGGAATCACCGGGAAATTTTCACGCTGGATCGCGCGTCGGCTGCCGGCAGGCAGGCAGTGGACGGTTGCGGTCGCGCATGCCGATGCGGCGGACGAAGCCGGGACACTGGCCCGGTCGCTGGGTGCCGCCGGCTCGCACGTCGAGGTGCTCAAGCCCATCCCGCTGGGCACCGCACTGGGCGTGCACGGCGGGCCGGGCTGCCTCGTCGTGTCCGTGCAATCGCGGCCCCGGGAGTGAGCATGCGCATCGAGACCCTCGCCATCCATGCGGCGCGGAAGCCGGATCCCGCCACTGGCGCGATCAGCGGAACCCTGCACCTGGCCAGCACCTTCGAGCGTGCTGCGGACGGAAGCTATCCGCACGGACACTTCTACGGCCGCGCCAGCAATCCCGGCCGCCAGGAGCTCGAACAGGCCATCGCGACACTGGAAGGCGGTGCGCAGGGCGTGGCTTTTTCCTCAGGCACGGCCGCGACACTGGCGGTGTTCGGGCTGCTGCGCGCCGGCGATCACGTGATCGCGCCTGCCGAGTGCTATCACGGCACGATCAAGCAGCTGCACGAACTCATCGCGCCGCGCGGCGTGGAGGTCACGCTGGCCGAGACCTGGACGCCCGCGGCCATCGCCGCCGCCTGGCGCAGCAACACGCGCCTGCTGTGGATAGAGACGCCCTCGAACCCGCGGCTGCACCTCACGGACATCGCGGCCGCCGCGGAATTCGCCCACGCACGCAAGGCGCTGCTCGCCTGCGACAGCACCTTCGCGCCGCCGGTGATCCAGCGCCCGCTGGCACTGGGCGCCGACTTCGTGATGCACTCGACCACCAAGTATTTCAGCGGGCACAGCGACGTGACCGGCGGGATCGTGGTCGCGGCCCGGACCGGCGATGCGCTCGACGGCCTGCGGCACCAGCAGCTGCAGGGCGGCGCAGTGCCGTCGCCCTTCGATTGCTGGCTGCTCCGGCGCAGCATGATGACGCTGCCGCTGCGCGTCGAGGCGCAGTGCGACAACGCCGAACGCGTGGCCGCGTTCCTGGCCGCGCACCCTGTGGTCGAACGCGTTTACTACCCGGGGCTGGCCTCGCATCCCGGGCACGACGTCGCGCGACGCCAGATGCGGCGCTTCGGCGCGATGATGTCGGTGCAGGTGCACGGCGGTGAAACCGCCGCGCTCGCCGTCGCTGCACGGGTGAAGGTGTTCACGCGCGCCACCAGTCTCGGCGGCGTCGAGAGCCTGATCGAGCACCGGGCGTCGATGGAAGGCCCCGGCACGAAGACTCCGCAGAATCTGCTGCGCCTGTCGATCGGCATCGAGAATGCCGACGACCTGCTCGAAGACCTGGCGCAGGCGCTCGGCTGAATCCCTGCTCGTTGGCGCCCGGCTACGGCGCCGGCGTCGCGACTGCGGTTTCCTGGCGCAGGTAGGCGATCAGCGCCGCGCGGTCCGCAGGCTTGGCCACGCCGGCGAAAGCCATGGCGGTACCCGGGACCAGCTTGCCCGGCATCTCGATCCACTTGTCGAGCAGCTCTTCCGTCCAGACGATGCCCGAGTCCTTGAGCGCCGGCGACGACGCGAGCCCCGGCACGGAACCGGCCTTGCGACCCAGCACCCCGTTGAGGTTGGGGCCCACCTTGGCCACGGCGGCAGGCTTGAGGTCGTGACAGGCGGCGCACTGCAGGAACAGCAGCTTGCCCCGCGCCGGATTGCCGGCGGCCGGCGGCTCGTCGGCCTGCACCGCGCCGGCTGACAGGACGAGCAACAGGGCGGAAGCGAACCCGCGCAGCGTGATGGACATGGCCAGGAACCTCCAGAGTGGGCAGCGCGCACAGCATAAGAGCGTCCGCGCGCGGAAACGAGTCCCTCGTTCGACTCAGCCTGACAGCAGCGCCAGCGGATCCTTCGCGACCGCGGGATAGCGATCGGCCATGAGCTTGCGGAACAGCGCCGGCATGCGGTCGTAGGCGAAGACCTTGCGGCCGAAGGCGCGAGACACGTAGCTGCCGGGCAGGTCGCCCATCTGCATCCATGCCGGCCAGGAATTGATGTCGTTGAAGTAGTGCGCTGCCGCGGCGTTCCTGACCCTCGGGTTGGCGACGTCGGCCAGCGAGGCGATGTAGGTCGACCAGTCGTTCACGTGCATGGGCTTTGCGCCGGGCTTGTCCGCCTCCGGATACGCATGCAGGACCATGTCGCCGTTGATCACGAGGTCGTCGCCGTCGATCCAGGCCGGGCCGATGCCGGATTCGACGGTGGTCTTCATGCCCGGCGGCTTGAAGCCGAAAGCCGAGCCACCGTCGCGGTCGTGGCGGCTGGTCATGGCCTTCAGCTCATAGGACGGAAACGTCAGCTCCTGGCCGGTATAGGGATTGCGCACGCCCTTGATCAGGTCTGTGCCGCCCGGCGCCGTGTACAGGTTGGCGTTGACCATCGTCACCTCGAAGGCGCCGCCTTCGAGGTCGCGCGTGCGCATCCAGGCGCCGACGTGCATGTCCCACATCGGCGTCGCCACCGAATCGACCACGCCGTAGCGCGTGCCGCGCAGCCACCAGAACGCCAGCGAATCGTCGGCCGAGAAGGCCATCTTGCGATAAGCCAGCGCCAGCTGCTCGCGGTCAGCGAGGTCGAGCGTCGCTGCTGTACCCTTCGCCTTGCCGGCCTCGGCGACCCCGGCGACGCCGGCGAGGGCCGCCGCGCCCATCAATCCCAGTACCGTGCGTCGCTGCAGCGTCATAGTATTTCTCCGATCTCGAGGGTGACCCGCTCCGCGGATTCCATGGCGCCTTCCATGCCGCGATTGGTGAGCGCCGTGTGCTCGCCGCAGAAGTGCACGCGGCCATGCGCGTTCGCCATGCTGGTCTTGAAGCGGCGGACCTGTCCCGGCGCAAGCACTGCCCAGTCGCCGGCGGCGAACGGATCGCGATCCCAGGAGTGGATCGCGCCGTCCACGAGGGCGCCCTTCGCTGCGGGGCGCAGCCGCTCGATCTCGGCCTGCACGTAGCGGATCGCGTCCTTCGGTGGCAGTCGGTCGAGCCAGATCGCGTTCTTGCCGCGCGGGTTCGCGACGATCGCCGTCACTTCCTCGGCATCGCTGCCGAAACGCTGGGCCATGATCGAACCGGCCACGCCATCCGTCCACATGCTCGGGTGCAGACCATCGTCTTCCCAGTACTTCCGCTTCGGCACGAAGAACACCAGGGTGTTCATCATGTACGGCAGCGTGTTGACCGCCTCGGCCTGCGGGCCGGTCAGGCCCGGCTCGAACGCGATGTGCCTCAGCACCGAGAACGGAATCGAACACACGACCGACTTCGCGCGATAGCTGGAACCGTCGCGGCAGGTGACTTCCACGATCGAGCCGTTGTCGCGGATCGCGGCGACGTCCTTGCCGAGATGTACCTCGTTCTTGAGCTTGCCCGCCATGGCTAGCGGCAGCTTCTGGTTGCCGCCCTGCACGGACAGCATCGACCTCGACCCGCCCGTGATCGCCTTGCTCCAGCTGGCATTCATGAGGCACAGCAGCGCCGAGACGTCGTGGGCGGTCGTGCCGAAGTAGGGATTCGTCGACCAGCAGCGCTCGACCGTGGCTTCGTTCACGCCACGCGAGACGAGCCAGTCGCGCAAGGACACGTCGAGCGGCGCGCTCGATTCCGCCAGCCAGTCCTCGGAGGTCTTCAGCGGATTGTTGGCCGCCATGAAGGCGCCGGAAAACTCCCAGGGCATCTGGGAACGCGATTCCTGCGGGAACGGGTTCAGCGGGGACTTCGCCCACTCGTCGCGCTGAAGGATGCGCGACCCGAGGGCCAGCTCGATCCCCTGCTTCTTGGGCGGGCGCGTCGAGGCGTCGTACAGCGGAAGGCCCATCTGCTGGATGCGGTTGAGCACACGGCCATAGCCGGCCGCGCAGCTGTTACCGCCCACCTCGGGATGCCCGGGCCGGTCGAAGAGCGTGTAGAGGCGGCCACCGATGCGCTTCCTCGCCTCGATGACCTGCACCCTGGCGCCAAGCTCCTCGAGCATCAGGGCGGAATGCAGGCCGGACAGGCCCGCGCCGATCACGAGGACGTCCAGGGGCGGCCCGTCACCCTTCGCCTTCTGCTCCCCGGCCACAGACGCGAACGGAAGTGCTGCGACCGATGCGATGAGGCCGGCATTGAACTCGCGTCGCGTAATCATGGCTGTAGGCCTCCTGGACCAATGGCGAAGAGCAAGGATGCCCTCTATGAGTCCCACTCTCCAGCGTCCGGGTACCGGAAACCGGTATGCGAACGGAGCAAGAGGGGTCAGACCCCTCTTGACCACCTCTTAACCACCCCTTGACCCCCTCTTGACCCCCTCTATCATGGTGGGATGTCAGCCCAACCCGCCTTCTCCACCGGCCCTGACCCTCGCCTGGCCGTCGACTTCTGCGGCCTGAGGCTCGCCTCGCCGATCGTGCTGCTCTCGGGCTGCGTCGGCTTCGGCGAGGAATACACCCGGATCGAGGGCTTCTCCAACACCGACGTGGGCGCCATCGTGCTCAAGGGCACGACCGGCACGGCGCGGCACGGCAATCCGCCGCATCGCGTGACCGAGACCTCGATGGGCATGATCAACGCGATCGGCCTGCAGAATCCCGGCGTCGACCACGTCGTGCGCAACATCCTGCCGGCGCTGGACTTCACCGAGACGCACTTCTTCGCCAACGTCTGCGGCTCGACCATCGACGAGTACGTCGAGGTCACGCGCCGCTTCGACGACTCGCCGATCCAGGCGATGGAGATCAACATCTCCTGCCCGAACGTCAAGGAAGGCGGGGTGCAGTTCGGCAACTACCCCGAGATGTCGGCGCGCGTGGTCGAGGCCTGCCGCAAGGTGACCAGGAAGCCGCTGATCACGAAGCTGTCGCCCAACCAGACCGACATCAAGGAAAACGCCCGGCGCTGCATCGAGGCGGGCAGCGACGCGCTCTCGGTGATCAACACCATCAGCGGCATGGCCATCGACGTGAAGACGCGCCGGCCGATCATCGGCAACGTGCAGGGCGGGCTCTCCGGCCCGGCGATCAAGCCCATCGCGCTGCTCAAGGTCTGGCAGGTCAGCGAAGTCGCGCGTCCGCACAAGGTGCCGATCATCGGCCAGGGCGGCATCTGCTCGGCCACCGACGCAATCGAGTTCATCATCGCCGGCGCCACCTGCGTCGGCGTCGGCACGGCGCTGTTCTACGACCCGATGGCCTGCAAGCGCATCAACGCGGGCATGGCGGCCTATCTCGGCGAACATCGCATCGGTTCGCTCGCCGAACTCTCCGGATCGCTCATCACCGGCAAGTAGCCCGGGAGTTCCTCCATGGCCAGACTCCACGCGATCGCCCTGCTCGGGCTGCTGGCCGCTGCGCCCGCGCAGGCCGCGGACGATGCCGCGCTCGTTCACGCACGCGAACTGCTGGATCGCGTGATCCTGTTCGACGGCCACAACGACCTGCCCATCGCGATCCGCGAGGACGCCGTAGCGAAAGGCGACGTGTCGAAGTACGACCTGCGCGTCCGCGCGCGCGGCAACACCGACATCCCGCGCCTGCGCGAGGGCCGGCTGGGCGCACAGTTCTGGTCGGTCTACATCCCGGGCGAGATGGGCGCCGGTTTCGCGCGCATGGAACTGGAGCAGATCGCGATCGCGCGGCAGGTCATCGCGGACTATCCCGACGCCTTCCGCCTGGCCGGCACCGCGGAGGAGATCCGCGCCGCCCGCCGCGCCGGGCGCATCGGCTCCATGCTGGGCATCGAGGGCGGCCACGCCATCGAGAACTCGCTGCCGCTGCTGCGCGCCTACTACGACCTCGGCGTGCGCTACATGGGCCTGACCCACAACACCCACACCGACTGGGCCGACAGCGCCGCGCAGGTGCCGCCGCGCCACAACGGGCTCACGCCCTTCGGCGAGGACGTGGTGCGTGAAATGAACCGCCTGGGCATGCTCGTCGACCTCGCGCACGCCTCGCCGGACACGATGCGTGCCGCGCTGCGCGTGACGCAGGCGCCTGTGATCTGGAGCCATGCCGGCGCGCGCGGCGTCTGCGACGTCCCGCGCAACGTGCCGGACGACGTCCTGCAGGCCGTGCCGAAGAACGGCGGCGTGGTGATGGTCACTTTCGTCGCAGGCTTCGTCGACTGCGAGATCGCGAAGATCACCCAGCCCGCGATGGCCCGCTACAACATGGCCAGGCGCGCGGCGAAGACCGAGGCAGAAGCAAAGGCGGCTCGCGCCGAGTTCGAGGCGATCGCGCAGAACCTGCCGCCGACCCCCATCGGGCGCGTCGCCGACCACATCGAGTACATCCGGCGCGTTGCCGGGGTGCAGCACATCGGCCTGGGCGGCGACTTCGACGGCAACAGCGCCTGGCCGGTCGGCCTGTCCGACGTCTCGATGTACCCCAGCCTGTTCGCCGAACTGATCCGGCGCGGCTGGACCGATGCGGACCTGGAACTGCTCGCCGGCGGCAACGTTCTGCGCGTACTGGAGCAGGCAGAGGCTGTCTCGAAGCGGCTCCAGGCCCGTTGATCCGGGAGCGCCTCAGTGCGCGGACTGCGCGTCGCGCAGGGCGCGCGCGAGCTGCGCGGCTTTCTCGAGCGCGATACGCAGCGGCGCCGGCACGGACTCCCAGGGCAGCTGGTCGAGCAGGTTGCGCGCGGTCAGGCCCAGTTCGGTATCGCCGGTGAGCCGCAGCCGACGCTGGAAGAACAGCGTGTCGGCGTCTTCCAGGCGGCTCGCGAGCAGCAGCAGGTCGGTGGCCGAGCCACGCACCGTCGCTTCCGCAACCGTGGCTGGCGCGCACACCGCCAGCCGGCGGCCACGCAACACCACCACCCAGCGCAGGCCGAGGTCGCTGACCTCGATGCCCAGCAGGCGCCCGTCCAGCGCGTCGAGCGAACCGTCGGTGATCGCCGCCTCGAGGACGTGCTGCATGGCGGCCTCGAGCAGCGTCGCCTGCAGCGCGTGCGGCACGAGCTTGAGCGGCCGCGCGAGGATCGACGGCGGGGGCAGCAGGCGTAACAGCGTGTGCGTCGGCATGTGCGTGTCCGTTGGAGAGGTCGGTCAGGCGGCGGGCGGCGGCGCCATGCCGGCGTTGCCGCGCCAGTAACCGTTGACGGCGCCCAGCCGCGCCGGCGGCTCGGTGCCTTCGAGTGCCTTGCGGAAGTGCGCGACGACTTCGGCCATGCCGGCGGCCTGCGGATAGAGGCGCAGCACGTCGACACCGGCCGCGCGCAGCTCGGGAATTTCCGGGCCGAGGTCGCAGACCGCGTGGCCCTGCACCTGGATGCCGTTGATGACCAGGGCGGGCTGGCCCTCGCGCGTGGCGAGCGGCAGGCCCTCCGGGTGCCCGATGCAACGGAAGCCGCAGTCGTCCTTGCCGATGTCGAACGCGCGCGCAGTGAAACAACGCGCCGAGTAGGCCAGCGGCAACCGTCCCCAGGCAATGATTTCCAGTTCCGGCAGCGTCGCGCCCTCGGCCAGCGCCGCGACGCGCAGCGCCTCGACCTGCGCCTGTCCCTGCTCGACGTTGAGCACCAGGCGCTGCAGGCCGTCCTCGCACAGCAGCGCGAGCGTGCGGTGGTTGTAGACGTTGAGCGTAGGCCCGCCGACGAACGGGCGGCCGCGCTCCCGGCACAGCTGCACGGCAGCCATGTCGTTGGCCTCGATCATGAAGCGCGCGTCCTCGACCAGCCGCTTCAATGCGCCGAGTTCGGACTCGGCTTCGAGCAGGGCGAGCGTCGACAGCACCACCTGCTTGCCGCTCGCGGCGAGTTCCTCGGCGAGCGCGACCCAGTCGCGCGTGCGCAGTTCGCGCCGCTTGCTGCACACGGTCTCACCCAGGTAGATCACGTCGAGCGGCCAGCCGGCCGCCTCGCGATAGAAGGCCAGCACCTGCTCGCGCGGCCAGAAGTATTGCAGGGGTCCGAGGCTCAGGCGCATGCGTGCTCCTCAGTGCCAGGCACGGTGATACGGGCCAAGCGTCGTCTGGTGCCCCTCGGCATGGGCGCCGAGGCTTGCCTGCCAGCGCGGCGCCACGGACCACGTGGCAGGCGCGGCAGCGTAGCGGTCCAGCGCCTCGCGCCAGCTGCGCGTGACGGCCGAGACGTAGGCGACGCCCCGCTGCCGTCCCTCGATCTTGAGGGCCTGCACGCCTGCGCCCGCGAGTTGCGGCAACAGTTCCAGCGTGTTGAGGCTGGTGGGTTCCTCCAGCGCGTGGAAGACCTCGCCGCCCACGTCGTAACGTCCCTTGCAAACCGTCGGATAACCCGCGGGTTCGTCCGCGCCGAAACGGTCGATCAACATGCCGTTGAGGCGCACCGTGCGGCTGCCGTCGGCAGCTTCTTCCCAGCGCACGAAACGCGCGGGCGAACACGCGCCGTGGCGGTTGGGAGATTCGCCCGTGACATAGCTCGACAGCTGGCAGCGGCCCTCCACCATGATGCACAGGCTGCCGAACGCGAATACCTCGAGCGGCACCGGTGAGGCGGCGCACAGGCGCTCGACCTGCTGCACCGACAGCACGCGCGGCAGCACGGCGCGCGCGATGCCGAAACGCTCGTGGTAGTAGCGCAGCGCAGCCTGCGTGGTCGCCGAGCCCTGCACCGACAGGTGCCTGGGCATCTTCGGGTGACGGCGCGCGGCATAGTCGAGCACGGCGGCGTCGGCGGCGATGATCGCATCGGCGCCCAGCGCTGCGGCGCGATCGACGGCCTGCTCCCACTCGACCAGGCCGCGGGGATCGGGATTGGTGTTGAGCGCGACGAATATCCGGCGCTTGCGGGCGTGCGCGTAAGCGACCCCAGCATTCAGGTCGGCCTCGCTGAAATTGAGGCCGGGAAACGCACGCGCATTGGTCCGGTCACGGAAGCCGACGTAGACCGCGTCGGCGCCGGCATCGACAGCAGCCTTGAGGGCCGGCAGGTTGCCGGCCGGGCAGACGAGTTCCATCGGCACTCCGGGAGAGGGTGGGAGCACAGGGTGGCGGTTCTTATGCACGGCCTCCTTGACCTGCGTCAACGGTAAATACCGTTGCGCCAGCCATCATCCGTCCGCTTTGATGACCGCGCTCGTTCGCGTCCCGCTACCGCCACCCGCCGCAGGAAAAGCCATGACCACTGAGCTTCCACGCATCATCCAGGGCGGCATGGGCGTTGCGGTTTCGTCGTGGCGGCTCGCCCAGGCGGTGTCGCGCCGGGGCCAGCTCGGCGTCGTGTCGGGCACGGGCATCGACACCGTCGTCGTCCGCCAGTTGCAGCTGGGCGATCCGGGCGGCCACCTGCGCGCCGCGTTCGACGCATTCCCGGTCCGCGAAATCGCCCAGGGCATCTGGGACCGCTATTTCGTGCCGGGCGGCAAGCCCGCGGACGCTCCGTTCAAGTCCAAGCCGATCCCGACGGCCAGAATGTCGCGGTCCCTGCTCGACCTCATCGTCGTCTCCAACTTCGCCGAGGTTCATCTCGCGAAGGCCGGGCACTCGGGTCCCGTCGGCATCAACCTGCTCGAGAAGATCCAGCTGCCCAACCTCGCCTCACTGTTCGGCGCGATGCTTGCCGGCGTCGGCGTGGTCCTGATGGGCGCGGGCATTCCGCGCACGATACCCGCCGTCCTCGATCACTTCGCCGCGGGCGAGGCGGCTGAGCTCAAGCTCGACGTCACCGGCGCGCTGCCCGGAGAGGAGTTCGTCACCCGCTTCGACCCGGGCAGGTACCTTGCGCCGGGCGTCACGACGCTGCACCGCCCGCAGTTCCTCGCCATCGTTTCCTCGGCAACGCTCGCCATGACACTCGCCCGCAAGAGCATCGGCCGGGTCGACGGCTTCGTGGTCGAGGGCGCGACGGCGGGCGGCCACAATGCGCCGCCACGCGGCGGCATTACGCTCGATGCCGCCGGCGAGCCGATCTACGGCCCGCGCGACGCACCGAACCTCGAGCAGATCCGCGCGCTGGGACTGCCCTTCTGGCTTGCCGGATCGCTGGGCGATCCTGGCAAGCTGCAGGAAGCCATCGCGCTGGGCGCCAGGGGCATCCAGGTCGGCACGGCCTTCGCGTTCTGCGAGGAATCCGGCATGGAGTCAGGGCTCAAGCAGTCGGTGTGCAACGCCATCCGCGAGGGCAGCGCGCAGGTGTTCACCGACCCGCGCGCCTCGCCCACCGGCTTCCCGTTCAAGGTGCTTCGCCACCCCGGCACCGCTTCGGAGCCCGAGGTGTGCGCCGCGCGCGAACCGATGTGCGACCTCGGCTACCTGCGGCAGGCCTATCGCGAGGAGGATGGAACGGTGGGCTTCCGCTGCCCGGGCGAACCGCTCGAAGACTACCTGCGCAAGGGTGGCGACGCGGCCGACGCCGTCGGCCGGAAGTGCGTGTGCAACGGCCTGCTGGCCACCATCGGACTCCCGCAGGTCCGGCACAGCGGCGCGGTGGAACCGTCCCTCGTCACCGCAGGCAACGATCTCGAGGGCATTCGCACGCTGCTGAAGGCGGACGGTGCGGGCTATTCGGCGGACGACGTTCTCGACCACCTGCTCGGCAGCGGCAACGAGCGGCCTGTCGCGGCCGGCTAGCTGCGCTCCGGCACGTTGAACTGGCGCGAAGTCGGGTAGGCGAACTCGACGCCCTCGAAGGCGAAGGCCTCGACCAGCCGCAGGTTGAACTCCTGCTGCAGGTCGACGAGCGCGGCGAAATCCGGCTTGGTCGAGTAGAACGACATCTCGAAGTCCAGCGAGTACGGCCCGAACCTCAGGAAGTGGCAGCGTTCGAAGCGCGTGTCGGGCAACGACTTCACGATGCCCTCGACGATCGCGGGGATACGCCGCAGCTTGTCGGCGGGCGTTTCGTAGGTCACGCCGATGGTGTAGAACGCGCGGCGTTCCTCGGCGCGGCCGAAATTCCGCACACGAGCAGCAAGCAGCTGGGCGTTGGAGATAACGACCTGCTCGCCACCGACCGAGCGGATGCGCGTGCTCTTGATGCCGATATGCTCGACCTTGCCGGTGACGTCGTCGACGACGAGCGCGTCGCCAATCTTGAAGGGCTTGTCGAGCGCGATCGACAGCGAGGCGAACAGGTCCGACAGCACGTTTTGCAACGCAAGGGCGACCGCCACGCCACCGATGCCGAGGCCGGTCACCAGCGCCGTGATGTTGACGCCGAGGTTGGCGAGCAGCATCAGCACCGCGATGATCCAGACGACCGAGAGTCCCACGAACCTCAGGATCGCCATCGACGACGTGGACTCGTCGAACAGCCCTTCACGCTGCTGGCGCTGGTCGATCGCGAAGTGCACCGACGCGCTGCCCCAGAGCCCGGCCTGCAGCCAGAGGATCACCAGGATCGCGCCGTCGGTGATCCTGTCGATGCGCGGCGGGATCGTCAGCAGCTTGAGCGCGAGGTAGGACGCGACCGCGATCGTGAAAATGCGCGTGGTGCGCTTCAGCAGCGCCAGCGTCAGTTCCAGCGGCGCGGTGGACTGCTCGCCACGCAGGGCCTTCAGCCGCCGCGTGATGAACTGCCGGACGATCGGCAGCACCGTGAACCAGACGGCGAAGACGAGGATGGCCTCGATCCAGCGGTCGAGGGTGTTGCCATAGAACGATCGTTCGCCGAGGTGTTGCAGGAAATCCATGCCGCGAAGTCTACCGCAGCGGCACGCCGATCTCAGTCCTCCATGCCCAGTTCCTTCATCTTCCGCGTCAGCGTGTTCCGCCCCCAGCCGAGCAGCTTCGCGGCGTCCTGGCGGCCCCCCTCGCAGCGCGCCAGCGCCGCGCGGATCAGGGTTCGCTCGAGCTCCGGCACGGCGACATCGAGCAGCGGTGGCACCCCGTCGGCCGCGAGCGCGCGCCGCGCCCAGGCGTCCAGCTCGCGAACCCAGTCCATCGCCGCCGGCGCGGCGGAGCCGGCGCCGCCGAGGTCGACGGGGATGTCTTCGGCGCGGATTTCACCGCCGGGCGCGGTGACGGTGAGCCGCCGGCAGGCATTGACCAGCTGCCGCACGTTGCCGGGCCAGTCGAACGCCACGAGGCGCTGCTCCGCATCCCGGGAGAGCGTCTTGGCATCGACGCCGAGTTCGGCGGCGGCCGTGACCAGGTAGTGGTGCAGCAGCTCCGGAATGTCCTCGCGCCGCGAACGCAGCGGCGGGATCTGGATGCGGATCACGTTGAGGCGATGCAGCAGGTCCTCGCGGAACAGGCCGCGGCGCACGCGATCGTCGAGGTCCTGGTGGGTGGCCGCGATCACCCGCACGTCGACGCGCACCGGGGTGTTGCCGCCGACCCGGTAGAACTCGCCCTCGGCGAGAACACGCAGCAGGCGCGTCTGGAGCGGCGGCGCCATGTCGCCGATCTCGTCGAGGAACAGCGTCCCGCCATTGGCCTGTTCGAAGCGGCCGCGGCGCAGCGCGTCGGCGCCCGTGAACGAGCCCTTCTCGTGGCCGAACAGCTCGGACTCCAGCAGCTCGGCCGTGAACGCCGAGGTGTTGAGCGCTATGAACGGCGCGTCGGCACGCGGACTGTGCCGGTGCAGGGCGCGCGCGACCAGTTCCTTGCCCGTGCCGGACTCGCCGGTGATCAGCACCGCCATGCTGGAACGCGACAGGCGGCCGATCGCGCGGAAGACGTCCTGCATGGCGCTGGCCTGCCCGAGCATCTCGGGGATGCGGCCGGGTTCCGGTTCGACCGGCGCGCGCGGCGCAGCCTGTTCTGCCGCCCGACGCACCAGCGCGACGGCCTCGTCGATGTCGAAGGGCTTTGGCAGGTACTCGAAGGCACCGCCCTGGTACGCGGCGACCGCGGTGTCGAGGTCGCTGTGCGCGGTCATCACGATGACCGGCAGGTCCGGATGCCCGCTGCGCAGCGAGGCCAGCAGGCTGAGGCCGCTGGCGCCGGGCATGCGGACGTCGGTGATCAGTACGTCGGGTTCATGTCGCTCCAGCGCCGCGAGCGCCGCCTCGGCGGCGTCGAAGGTGCGCGGCTGCATGCCGCCTTGCTTCAGCGCTCGCTCGAGCACCCAGCGGATGGAGGCATCGTCGTCCACGAGCCAGACGTCGAGCGGCTTGGTCATTTGAGGTTCTCGATGGGGAGCAGGACGGTGAAGACGGTCCGGCCCGGGCGGCTCTCGAACTCGATCAGGCCGTCGTGACGCATCACGAGGTCCTGGGCGACCGCGAGGCCAAGCCCGCTGCCGCCCGGGCGACCGGTCACGAGGGGGTAGAAGATGCTGTCGCGCAGTTCGGCGGGTACGCCTGGGCCGTCGTCCTCGAACTGCACGGCGCAGACGACGCGGTGGCGCTTGTTGCCGATCGTCACGTGCATGTGCGCGCGCGTGCGGAGCACGAGCCGGCCCGCGCTGCCCATGACCTGCACGGCGTTGCGCGCAAGGTTGAGCATCGCCTGGATCATCTGGTCGCGGTCGATCGAGAGATCCGGCAGGCTCGGGTCGTAGTCGCGCTGGATGGCGACGCCCGGCGGCGCCTCCGAGGAGACCAGGCGCCAGACGCGGTCGACGACTTCGTGAACGTTGACCAGCTCCTTGCGCGGCATGCGTGTCGGACCGAGCAGGCTGTCGACCAGCACGCGCAGGCGATCGGCCTCGCCGATGATCACGCGCGTGTATTCGCGCAGCGACTCGCTGGGCAGCTCGCGCTCGAGCAGTTGCGCCGCGCCGCGCAGGCCCCCCAGCGGATTCTTGATCTCGTGCGCAAGCTGCCGCGCCATCAGGCGGCTGCCGCCCTGCTGGGCGAGCAGCGCGTTGTCGCGCGTGATGCGCTGCTGGCTCGTGGTGTCCGCGATCTCGAGCAGGAGGCGTCCGCGGCCGGAGGCATCCAGCGGCGTCAGCGTGCAGTCGACGATCATCTGCACGTCGCGGCGGCCGATCGGCTGGAAGTCGCATTCGCGCAGCGCCATCGGCTCGCCGCTGTCGCGCGCGCGGCGCAGCAGCGGGGTGAGGCGGTCGTCGGCGATCACGAGTTCGCGCAGGGGACGGCCTAGTGCGGCGGTCGCGCCCGTGGCCAGCATGCCCTGGGCAGAGGCGTTGAGGTAGACGACCGCGTCGTCCGCATCGAGCAGGACGATGCCCGTCGTGAGGGCGTCGATGAGCTCGGCCGGGCGCAACTCAGGCGCCACGGCGGGACTCCAGGCGGCGTGCGCCTAGGGCTTCTTGGGCGGAGACGCCGGCTTGGGCGTGGGCGGCGGCGTCGGACGCAAGGCCGGGCCGACGGGCGGCTTGGCGACGGTAGCCTGCCGCACGTGGAAGGTGATCTGCGCGGTGGTGATCAGCGCCTTGCCCTGCTCGTTGAGGATAGCGGCGCGCAGGAAGTGCGTGCCGCGGGCAACGTTGGGCAGTTCGCCGGAGAAGCCGGAGAAGCCCGCGACGCGCTGGGCATCCAGGAACACCACGACCGAGTGACGCGGCGAGAGATCGCCCTCGAGCGCCAGCGTCACCGGGATGGAGGTCGCGTCCGCGCCCTGGAACACCTGGTCCGGGGTCGGCGACTCCAGCGTGAACGACCGGTACTCGAATGCGGGGGCGTTGTCCTCGGCAGGCGGCGGGGCATCGACGGGCTGCGATTCGGCCTCGTTGATCGTCGCGAGGTGCACCTGCTTGGCGCTCGGGTCGCCAGGCTGGTCCGCGTAGTGAACGACGCCGTCCTTGTCCACCCACCTGTAGACTTCCTGCGCGTGAGCCGCGGGGAGGAGTAACAAGCCGGCGAGCAGGAATATGCTTCTCATGTGCACAGCATAGCCCTACTGCGCCGGGCTTACAAAAGGGGCGGCGATCGACGACCGCCGCCCCTGGACAGCCTTACAGGCTGTAGTACATGTCGAACTCGACCGGGTGCGTGGTCATGCGCAGGCGCGTGACTTCACCCATCTTCAGCCCGATGTAGGCGTCGATGACGTCGTCGGTGAACACGCCGCCCTTCTTGAGGAAGTCGCGGTCCTTGTCGAGGGCGTCGAGCGCCATGTCCAGCGAGTGGCACACGGTCGGGATCGCCTTCGCCTCCTCGGGCTCCAGGTCGTACAGGTCCTTGTCCGCGGGCTCGCCCGGGTTGATCTTGTTCTGGATGCCGTCGAGGCCGGCCATCATCATCGCCGCGAACGCGAAGTAGGGGTTCGCGGTCGAGTCCGGGAACCGCACTTCGATGCGGCGGGCCTTCGGGCTCGTCACGAACGGGATGCGGATCGAGGCGGAACGGTTGCGGGCCGAGTAGGCCAGCATCACCGGCGCCTCGAAGCCCGGCACCAGGCGCTTGTAGCTGTTGGTGCTGGCGTTCGTGAAGGCGTTGAGCGCCTTGGCGTGCTTGATGATGCCGCCGATGTACCACAGGCATTCCTGCGACAGGCCCGCGTACTTGTCGCCCGCGAAGATGTTCTTGCCGTCCTTCGACAGCGACTGGTGCACGTGCATGCCGCTGCCGTTGTCGCCGACCAGCGGCTTGGGCATGAAGGTCACGGTCTTGCCGTAGCCGTGGCCCACGTTGTGCAGCGCGTACTTGAGGATCTGCACTTCGTCGGCCTTCTTCACCAGCGTATTGGCGCCGATGCCGATCTCGCTCTGGCCGCCGGTGGCGACTTCGCTGTGGTGCACCTCGACCTTGAGGCCGAGTTCCTCGCAGGCCATGCACATCGCGGTGCGCAGGTCCTGGAAGGCGTCGACCGGCGGCACGGGGAAGTAGCCGCCCTTGATGCCCGGACGGTGTCCGCGGTTGCCGTCCTGGAAGTCCTTGCCGGAGTTCCACGCGCCCTGGGCCGAGTCGACCTGGGCGAAGCAGCCGTGCATCTCCGCGCCCCACTTGACGCTGTCGAAGATGAAGAACTCGTTCTCGGGGCCGAACAGCGCCGTGTCGGCGATGCCGGTCGACTTCAGGTAGGCCTCGGCGCGGCGCGCCAGCGAGCGCGGGTCGCGCTCGTAGCCCTGCATGGTCGAGGGCTCGACGATGTCGCAGCGGATGATGACCGTGGTTTCCTCGAAGAAGGGGTCGAGGAGCGCGGTGCTCGGGTCCGGCATGAGGATCATGTCCGACTCGTTGATGCCCTTCCAGCCGGCAATCGACGAACCGTCGAACATCTTGCCGTCGACGAAGAAGTCGTCGTTGATGTAGTGCGAGGGGATGGTGACGTGCTGTTCCTTGCCGCGCGTGTCGGTGAAGCGCAGGTCGGCGTACTTGACCTCGCGGTCCTTGATCAGCTTGATAACGTCAGCGGGAGTCGTCATGAAAATCTCCGGTGGGGGCGATTGCGTCCGTTCCCGGCCGTCGCTCGCCTGACGGGGGCCGGGGGTCCGTGTGCTGTGGTCGAAAACAGTGCACGAACCGTGCCACAAGACTGTGTCCAGATAAATCAGTGATTTATGACGGGCTAGTCGCTAGGGCGCGGTGAGTATCGCACAAGAATAGCGCGGACATTCAGCGTCGCGCTCCACTTTGGTGCAAGACCCTTGTTTCCTGTTCGAGCGACAGTACGGTAGTATGGTTAATCTGATATGGGTACCCATATGAAGACCACGCTCGACCTCAGCGACGCGGTGCTCGACCAGGCGAAGGCGCACGCGGCGCGACACGGACTCACGCTGCGGACTGTGGTGGAGGACGCCCTGCGCCGGTACCTCGCACAGCAGGCGAGTGGGGCGCCGCGCAAGACCCTGAAGATCGTGCCGTTTGACGGCGGAGGTTTCGCACCGGGCTACGAGAGCAAGTCCTGGAACGAGATCCTCGAAGAGGTCAACGAGCGCCCGATGCCGGAAGACGACGCATGATCGCCGTCGATACCAACATCCTCGTTTTCGCCCACCGCTCGGGCCTGCCGTGGCACGAGCCCGCTCGTGACCTCATCGAGGGCCTGTCGCGGGCAAGCGCTCCGTGGGCCGTGCCGATGCACTGCCTGCACGAGTTCTATTCGACGATTACGCGCCGCAAGCCCCTGTTGAACCCGACGTCGCAGGAGTTGGCGCTCGAGCAGGTCGACAGCCTGCTCGCGACCGACAATCTCATCGTGCTGACCGAAGATGGCGATCACTGGCGGATACTGCGTTCGCTCGTCGAGGCAGGCGCCATCGCAGGGCCAATGATCCACGACGCCCGCATCGCGGCCTGCTGCCTGCGCCACGGCGTCAGCGAACTGTGGACGGCCGACCGCGATTTCTCGCGCTTTCCCGCGCTGCGCACGCGCAATCCGCTGATCGCGGTGAACGAGCGGCGGCCGCGCTACCGCTGAATCTCGCTTCGCGCTACAGCGGCTTCCAGATGCTGAGCACGACGATCGCCGCGATGAACAGCCACAGGCAGCCCAGTACGAGCGTCGCCTCGACGTAGCCGCGCCTGACCCTCGCCTCCAGGGCATCGCTGGATCCCTGCGTGGCGATTTCCTGCCACGTGCGGAAGTAGCTCATCAGCGAAACGCGGATACCCATGCCGGCAAAGAAAACCCCGGCGAACATCCCGAGCTTCCAGCTCAACCAGGCTGGCAGCGTCAGCAGGCCTGCGGCGCCCGCCAGGGCCGACGCGAGGAATGCGACGCCTGCGACAGTCCACGCGCCACGATCCATGGCGTCGAGGCGATCACCCGCCGACGTGTGCCGCAAGCGGTGCACGAGTTCGATCAGGATGAGCCACGCCGCAGCCACAAGTCCGGCCAGCATCGCCGCCGTGGTTCCGCCCGGCAGGTAGCCTCGCAGCGCCGCCAGTGCCGTTCCCAGCCCGACCTGAAGCACCAGCGCGTATCGAACGTGCTGGTCGACCTTCATGACGTGCTCCATCAGGCGATTCCGCTCGAAGAAAGGCATTCCGCTGGACCACGACACATAGCGATAGGTGCTGTTGATCACGAACTCAGCGCCCAGCCAGTAGCCGAGCACTGCGATATGGGCTACCAGCATCACGTCCATGAACATTGTCCGCTCCTTTTCGCCGCTGCTGGAATGGTCGTGTCAGTGAACTGTGGACCGCTGATCGATCAACGCGGGCCGATCGACTCGTTGTCGAAGCTGCGGATCTCTCCCGCAGCACCGGCGATCCCGGGCTGGTACTCGAGCCTGACCGGATCGCCGACCCGGGTGACCGCGAATTCCTCGCTGAGCAGCGCCATGCCGGACAGCAGCAATTCCGGGGCGGTGTCGACGGTCAGGTAGAAATACGTCGCCCCATCGCGGATCACCGTGCCGAAGCGCTCGACCTTGCCCTGCAGCGGCGTGCGCTGCGCCGCTTCCGCCACCGAACCATCACGACGGTTACGCGCCAGGCGCACCTGGTACGCCTGCAGCGCGCCCGCGAGCGTGGCCGAGGTCGCGAAGGTTTCCTTGTTCTGCATCGCCACCAGGCCATAGCCCTTGGTAGAGCCGGCATCGTCGGTGAGCGCCATCACGTAGGACGGCGTTCCCTCCACCAGGAACGGCGTGGGATTGGACGCGCGATAGCCCTTCTCCCGATACGCCTGCTCGACGATCGCGACGGACTGCTCCTCGATCACGCCGCTCAGCGGGAACCGCGCCGGCTCGCCGCTGCGGGTGTCGACCAGCACCAGGCCGGTGAGGGACGTGTCGCGTCCGACCGAGGTCAGGCCGGTCACCCAGTAACTGTGGCCGTCATCGGAACTGACCAGGTCGAGCTCCCACGTCGATGTCTGCAGGCGCCCGATCTGGCTGGGATTGAGCCAGCCGCCGGAGTGGTACATCCCCCAGTCCTCGAGCCGCTCGAACACCAGTTCGCCCGGTTCGATGCGATCGATCCATGCCGGAGCATCGTCGCGCGAGTACCTCGTCGCCTCGCCGGTCTGGACGTCGACGGTCAGCACGCCTGTCACCACGTCGCCGCCCATGCCGATCGCCTTGCCCAGCAGCGGGATGACGGCGAAGGGCCTGCCCTGGTCGTCGACCTGATCCGTCGCCGCGCCAAACCCGTCCCCGGTGTGACCCTGGAAGTAGGCAAACCGCGGCAGGAAATCCCAGAAAGCGGCGCTCGCCAGGTAACGCAGGCGCAGCGGCGCTCCGCCGAGCGACCGCACCACCTGCACGTTCTGCGCGTCCGTGGCGTCGACCGTGACGTAGCCAGGCGTGGTCCGCATGCGCAGCCAGGGAAAGAAGCCGCGATGCTCCAGAAACCCCACCCAGACGAGCCTGCCGGCAACCACCTGCCTGGTCAGCCCACCCACTTGGACGACGCTGCCGAGGGCCGGGTCTTCACCGCCGAGCTTCGTTTCCGCCGCGCGGCGCGCAACCGCTTCCGTGACCAGCGGGGCACGTTCGAGCGCGAGCTGCGGCAGCGCCGCCTCGACCCCGTCCGCGGCCCGCGGTGTCATGTCGCCGATCAGGGCCGCATAACGGCCCGCGTGCAGCATCGGCGCACTGCTGAAGAACGCGACGACCAGCACCAGCGCGAACAGCAAGACTGCGCCCAGGGGCGTGGACAGCGCGAGCATGCCGGCGCGGCTGCGCAGGAACGACTTGTCGCCGCGTGCCCCGAGGACCAGAGCAAGGACCAGGCCCGTCGCGAGCAGGGCCCCGCAGGCCAGCGCCCACGTCCCCAGGAAACGCGGGTTGAGCACCGGGAGCAGCCACCACGTCAGCAGTGCGGCAATTGCCACGAACAGCGCGAGGAGCCCGAGCAGTAGTTTCGCCATCTCTGGAATGCTCCGCAGGTCACGCCGGTACACCGGGGCCGTTATACTGCTTGTCTTTTCTCCCGACGGCGAGCCCATGGCCAAGACCCGAACTGCGCCCACCCTGCCCCGCACCTTCCAGGACCTGATTTTCGCGCTGCAGCGCTACTGGTCCGACAAGGGCTGCGTGATCCTGCAGCCCTACGACATGGAAATGGGCGCGGGCACCTTCCACACGGCCACCTTCCTGCGCGCGCTCGGGCCCGAGCCCTGGAGCGCCGCCTACGTGCAGCCCTCGCGCCGCCCCACCGACGGCCGCTACGGCGACAACCCGTTCCGCCTGCAGCACTACTACCAGTACCAGGTGGTCATCAAGCCGTCGCCGCCCGACATCATCGACCTCTACCTGGGCTCGCTGCGCGCGATCGGCATCGACCCGCTCACGCACGACATCCGCCTCGTCGAGGACAACTGGGAATCGCCGACGCTGGGCGCCTGGGGCCTGGGCTGGGAGATCTGGCTCAACGGCATGGAGGTCACGCAGTTCACGTACTTCCAGCAGGCCGGCGGGCTCGACTGCAGGCCCGTGACCGGCGAGATCACCTACGGCCTCGAACGGCTCGCGATGTACCTGCAGGGCGTCGAGAGCGTGTTCGACATCACCTGGACCGACGGCCCGCTGGGCAAGGTCACCTACGGCGACGTCTACCACCAGAACGAGGTGGAACAGTCGACGTACAACTTCGAGGTCGCCGACACGACCGAACTGTTCCGCGCCTTCGACTACCACGAGCGCATGTGCAACGTGCTGCTGGAACGCAAGCTGCCGCTGCCGGCCTACGAGCAGGTGCTCAAGGCCTCGCACAGCTTCAACCTGCTCGACGCGCGCAAGGCCATCTCCGTGACGGAGCGCCAGCGCTTCATCCTGCGCGTACGCACGCTCGCGCGCGCCGTGGCGCAGGCGTATTACGCCAGCCGCGAGGCCCTAGGGTTTCCGATGACGCGGAAAGCACCCGAGGGGTCAGACCCCGCGGCGGGGTCTGACCCCTCCGCCCACCACGCAACGGTGATCGCGGCACCGTCTGACCCCTCCGCCCACCACGCAACATCGCCAGCGGCACCCTCCGCCCACCACGCAACGGTGATTGCGGCACCCTCCAGCGAGGCGACGC
>JADZCS010000203.1 GCA_020851435.1 Gammaproteobacteria bacterium
CCATTCGCGAGGACGGCTCGCACCTTACCGAGATGTGGAAGGCGAGCATGGCCGTGAGGCCCGCGGGACAGAGCATCGAGCAGGTCGCGGCGCTGGTCGGCGAGAAGCAGCGCCCCTATGACCGCAGCGAGTGGGCGCTCAAGTCCCTGGCCGACGTCGACCTCTCGCCGCACATCGCCGCACTGACCCAGCCAGTCACCTTCGTGCGGCCGAAGGACGGCCTGTGGGAGCACACGGCACGTGCGGCGGCGCTGAAGCCGGGCTCGCGACTGGTGAGCCGGGAGGACTGGGTCTACGGACTGTTCGATGCCGACCCTGCGGGAGTCGCTGCCGTGCTCAGGGACAGTCTCGACAACTGAGGCGAGCCCGCCATTCAGCGGGGCGGTGCGCCGTCGAATTCCGGATCGGCGCTCAGCTCGTACAGCCGGCGGACATAGAGGATTGGCGCCAGCGGTGCCTCGATCCAGCTGATGAAGCGCCACCCGCCGGGATGCCGGCGCAGGATGGCAAAGGTCCGGTTGTCGCCGCCGATCGGTTTCGGGCGGCCGCGCATTTTCAGGTCGAAATGCATGTCGAATGCCACGAGCACCTGGTCGGCGCCCAGTGGCTTGGTGACGAAATTCGAGTAGGTCACGCGGATGCACTCATTGGTGGCCGCCGTGCGCCGCCAGTAGTCGCGGACAGCGGCCCAGCCGAGATGCACGTGTTCTTCCTCCTCGGCCTGATAGAGGGGATCGGCATCATCGCCGTCCCAGCAGGCTTCGATGGCGGCAAAGTCGCCGCGGCCCCAGGCGTCACGCACCGTATCAAAGACGGCAGCCAGTTCCGGTGTGAGGGGCATGTGGACTCCGTCAAGTGGGGCGTTGCTCAGGTCGACTGCTCACGGTTGGATCCTCGATCAGCCTGCACCAGGACTGAGGTCCAGATCTGGGCGGCATCGACCTGTGCGTGGCGTGGCCATGCTGTCATGCTATCAACCCGGCAAGGCCCAGCGAGGTTCGGAATTCCCATGGAGATTGAACGCAGTTCCCTTGCCCGCGATGAAGGCCACCGCATCGCCAGCATGTCCGCTGACACGCCGACCAACATCGCTGCCGGCATCCTGCTGAGCTGCGTCGGCGCCTTCGCCATCATGGCGGGGCCGACCCTGACGGCAGTGCTCGTCACCACCATCGGCCTGCCGGCCGACGCGGCCGGGCGGGTTTTCGCCGCCGAGGCGCTGGGCACTGCGCTCGCGCCGCTGGCGGCGACGCTGTGGATGGGGCGAGTCCGCTGGCGCACCGCCGCGATCTTCGCCCTGCTCGTGGTCATGGCAGGAAATGTCGTGTCGAGCTACCAGACGAGCGCAGGCGCCCTGACCGCGCTGCGTTTCGGCGTAGGTTTCTTCGGCCAGGGCGTTGCGTTCGCACTGGCGATCGGCATCATCAGCGGCACCTCCCGGAAGGACCGCAACTTCGCGTTCCTGATCGCCGCCCAGGTTGCCCTCGGCGTGCTGTGCTTCCTGCTGCTGCCGCTACCGAAGACCGCTGGCATTGGCGGCGTGCTGCTGCCGCTGGCCGGCCTGGCTGCGCTGGCCCTCCTCGCCACTGTCTGGATCCGGCAGCCCGCAGCAGCGGCGGACCACCGCGCGGCGGCTGGCGGTGCGGGTGGGTCGGCTGTACCGACGTTCGCCGCCCTGGCCACGATGTTGATTTGGTGTACGGGCCTCGGCGCCATCTGGGCCTTCATGAAGCTGATCGGCAGCTCAGCGGGCATCGATCCCGCCCAGGTGGGCGTGGCGCTGGCCCTTTCCACCGGCATCGCGACCGTGGGCGCCCTGATGGCATCCTGGCTGTCGGACCGGATCGGGAGGATCATTCCCGTCACCGTCGCCCTGCTGGTCCAGGTGGCCATGATCGCCCTGCTGCAGGGGGAAATGAGTTTCCTGCAGTTCGCCGTCACCGCCGCCGTGTTCCAGATCTTCTGGAACCTGACGGGTCCCTACCTCATGGGCACGATCGCGCTCAGCGACGACACGGGCAAGGTGAGCGTGCTGATCCCGACCGCGCAGATCGGCGGCTTCTTCCTCGGGCCGGTCATCGCCGGCCACTTCCTGAGGGGTCAGGGATTCGGTCCGGCCAACAGCGTAGCCATCACTTGTTGCCTGGTCGCACTCGCCATCTTCATCCCGACGGCCATGCACCTGAACAAGCGCCATGCTGGCATGCTGTCACCCAGAAAGGTTACAACAGAGGGGCACTCCTGATGTCTATAGCAGTCACGGCATCGTCGGGCCGGTTGGGCCACGCCATCCTCCGGGAACTGGTCAGGCAGGGATATGCGCGGGACGTGGTGGCGGTCGCCCGGGACACGTCGCGGGTCCAGGTGCCGGGTATCGAGCTGCGTGCGGGCGACTACGAATCCCTCGCCGGGATGACGGCCGCGCTGAAGGGCATCGATACCGTGGTCATGATCTCCGCGCCGGTCGCGGGCAACAAGGACCGCATCCCGCTGCATCGCAACGTCATCGAGGCCGCCGGCGAGGCGGGAGTGCGCCGCGTGCTGTTCACGAGCGTGGTCGGCAACGGGCAGGAGATGGGCACCCTGTTCGGACCTACCCAGCAGGTGAACCGCCAGACCGAACGCGACCTGCAGGACTCAGGGCTCGATTGGGTCGTCGGGCGGAACGGGCTCTACCTGGAACTCGACCTCATCCAGATGCGCATGGCCCAGGAGTCCGGCATCTACGCCAATCCGGCGGGCAACGGCCGCTGTCCGTACATCACCATAGACGAGATCGCTTACGCGTTCGCGAAGCTCGCCGTCGACGCGCAGCACAACGGGCAGGTCTACAACATCACCGGCGAGACCCTGACCCAGGTTGAACTGCTCGATCTCGTGCGCGAGATCCTCGGCATCGACCTGCGTCACGAGGACATGAGCGACGAGGCCTGCATCGAGATGTTCCTCGAACTCATGCCCGACCGGGGCGAACCAGTGGCCCTCATGCTCGCCGGCTGCTTCCAGAGCATGCGGATCGGGGCGTTCGACGTGCCGTCCCACTTCCAGGAAGCCGCCGGGCGACCTGTGAAGACGGTGCGCGAGATGCTGGCGGGCATGGCGCCTCGGTAGAGAGGGCAACGTGGACCTCAGGCAGCTGCGATATTTCCTCAGCGTGGCGCGCCACGGAAACTTCCATCGCGCGGCCGAGGAGCTGTATCTGTCCCAGCAGGCACTGAGCGCGAGCATCTCGGCGCTGGAGCGGGACCTCGGGGTGCCCTTGATCGTGCGCGGGCGGCAGGGTGCCACGCTGAGCCGTTTCGGCCAGGCCCTGGTTCCGCGGGCCCAGGCGCTGCTGCTCGATGCGCGAACGGCACAGGCCGAGCTCCAGGGCATGCTCGACGAGACCCAGGGCCACCTGCGCGTCGGCGCCGGCGCGTTCTTCGTGCAGCACGTATTCCCGGAGGCGCTGCTGCAGTTCGTGGCGCGATTTCCGAAGGTCGACGTGACGATCCTCGAAGGGCCATCCTCCGAGCTCTACGCAGCCCTGACGCGCGGCGAACTCGATTTCGTCGTCAGCACGCGCGCCGCCGAGGTCGTGGTCCCGCCGGACATTGAGGCGGAACTCCTGTTCGAGACCACGGATGCCGTGTTCGTCGGCGACAAGCACCCGCTCGCCAGCCGCGAGGCGGTCGACCTCATCGACCTCGTCGACCTGCCATGGATCGTATCGGCGCGATTCGACACGCACCGCGAGCGCATCGAGGGCGCCTTCGTGGCCAGGGGCCTCAGCCCCCCGGCGCGAATCATGCGCGCCGACAGCGTCGCCCTCATCGGGCACGTGCTGCAGGGCAGCGACGCCGTGGCGCTGCTCGGCTGTAACCCCTTTGGTTCGCTGACGCTGCCGTCCCTGGGTGCACTCCGATCATTCGCCGTTCCAGAGCTCTCCGGGCCTTACCGGGGCATTCTCGCCTGGCGGCGTGTCGGGCTGCTGCCGGCCCCCGAGCGCCTGATGAACATGCTGCGCGAGGTGATTCGATCGCGCCTGACTCCCCCATCGACAATCTGAGCTTGTCGAACTGCCAAAATTCTTGTTGGCCGCCCCCGGCTGGATAAATCAATACTCAGCGCGCCCGGGACCTGCCAAGCCAGCGTCACCGGCTCTGCTGGTCCAGCGCTCGTGACTATTTGGGGGACATTCATGCTTATGCAGCCGCGCAACATTTCCCTGGCCTTCGCCATCGCCTCGACTCTCGCCGTGAGCAGTGCTGCCGTCGCGCAGTCCGAGAGTTCCTCGACTCTCGAGGAAATCACGGTGACCGCGCAACGGCGTGCGGAAAGGCTGCAGGACGTGCCTATCGCGGTGAGCGCCTTCACGAGCTCGGAACTCGAGGTCAGGAACGTCACCCAGGCGCTGGACCTGATCC
>JADZCS010000204.1 GCA_020851435.1 Gammaproteobacteria bacterium
CTGCCCGGCGAGGGTGAGGGCGAGCGCGCCCTTCAACAGGGCGCGCCGCGAACGATCGTGGTCTGGATGGGTCATGGCGGCGAAGTGTGGCGGGAGAAAGTGACGGGCGCGTGAAGCGCCGGCGCTCAGTTGCCCAGGAACATCCGGTAGGCCGGGTTGTCGGTTTCCTCGACGTGGCCGTAGTGCAGCTCTTGCAGGTGGTTCTCGAACTCGGCGCGATCGGCGGGCGGCACCTGTATCCCCGCCAGCACGCGCCCGTAGTCGGAGCCGTGGTTGCGGTAGTGGAACAGGCTGATGTTCCAGCGTGACCCTACGGCCTCGAGGAAGCGCAGCAGCGCGCCGGGCCTTTCGGGGAACTCGAAGCGGAACAGCACTTCGTGCTCGATGCCCTGCGCGTGGCCGCCGACCATGTAGCGCACGTGCAGCTTCGCCATCTCGTTGTCGCTCATGTCGGTGACCGGGAAGCCCGCGGCCCCGAATTCGGCGAGCACGCGTTCCTTCTCGGCGCGGCCCTGCGACAGCGCGAGGCCGACGAAGATGCGTGCGCGGGCGGCGTCGTCGTACCGGTAGTTGAACTCCGTGACGCTGCGCCGGCCCAGTACCTGGCAGAAGTGCAGGAAGCTGCCGGGCCGTTCCGGGATCTCGACGGCGAACAGCGCCTCGCGCTCGCCGCCGATGTCGGCGCGCTCGGCGACGTGGCGCAGCCGGTCGAAGTTCATGTTGGCGCCGCAGTTGATCGCCACCAGCGTCCTGTCGCGCGCGCCCTCGCGGGCGACCCACTTCTTTATCGCCGCCACGGCCAGACCGCCGGCGGGCTCCACGATGGCGCGCGTGTCCTCGAAGATGTCCTGGATGGCGGCGCAGGTCTCGTCGGTGGACACCAGCACGATCTCGTCGACGTACTTCTGCGCCAGGCGGAAGGTTTCCTCGCCGACGCGCCGCACGGCGACGCCGTCGTGGAAGATGCCGACGCGGTCGAGCGCGACGCGCTCGCCTGCCGCGAGCGAGGCGTGCATCGAGGCGGCATCCTCGGGTTCGACGCCGATGATCCGGATCTGCGGGTACAGCGACTTCACGTAGGCGGCGATGCCGGCGATCAGGCCGCCGCCGCCGACGGGCACGAAGATCGCGTCGATGCCCTCCGGCTGCTGGCGGAGGATCTCCATGCCGATCGTGCCCTGTCCGGCGATGACGTCGGGATCGTCGAAGGGGTGGATGAACTCCATGCCTTCCGCTGCCGCGATCTCGAGCGAGCGCTCGTAGGCGCTGTCGTAGTCGTCGCCGTGCAGCACGATTTCGCCGCCGAGGTCGCGCACGGCCTGAACCTTGATGGCGGGGGTGGTCTGGGGCATCACGATCACGGCGCGGATGCCGCGCCGCTGGGCAGACAGCGCCACGCCCTGCGCGTGGTTGCCCGCCGAGGCGCAGATGACGCCGCGCATGGCCTGCTCGTCGGTGAGGTGGGAGATGCGGTTGCAGGCGCCGCGAAGCTTGAACGAGAACACCGGCTGCAGGTCTTCACGCTTGAACAGCACGCGATTCTGCAGGCGGCGCGACAGTCGCGGCGCTGGCTCCAGCGGCGACTCGATGGCCACGTCGTAGACCCGGGCCTTCAGGATGCGTTCGATGTAGTTCAGGTCCATGCCTTTGCGGCTCCGTTCAGTTGCCTGGATGCCGCGTATGGAAGCGGAAGTGCGCCTTGCCGAAGGACACCAGGTCGCCGTCCTTCAGCCGCTCGCTGCGCACGCGCTGGTTGTTCACGAACACGCCGTTGGTGCTGCCCGCGTCCTCCACCGTGGTCGTCCCGGCGCCAAGGTCGAGCAGGGCGTGGCAACGGCTCATGTAGGCTTCCGGCACCTGGATGTCGTTGTCCGGCGTGCGGCCGACCGTGCAGCGCGCGTGGTTGAGCACGTGGAGCCTGCCGGAGCCGTCGTCGAGCCGGGCGAGCCAGCGCGGCTCCACGGTGCCGGCGCCGGGGGCTGGCGCATGCGACTTGAGTTCACTAAGCATGCCGAGCCCGCGCCGGACGGCATCGAGCGCCGCCGATTGCACGGCGAGGTCCGCTTTGAGCGTGCGGATGCCGTCGTCGCGCCGCGCGAGTTCGGTGGTCAGCACGGCGACGCGCTGGGCCAGCGAGCCGTCGTCGTCGACGGCAATAGTTTCCGCCTGACGGGCTTCGGTGGCCCGCGCAGCCTCAGCCGCCATCGCGGCCGACAAGGCTGCCGCGAGCTTGCCGGTCAGGTCGGATATCTGCGCGTCGCGTTCCGCGACGGCTGCCTGGAGCTCGGCGATGTGCTGGTCAATTTCGTGCTGCCAGGTGCCCGTGCCGGCACCCACGTCGCCTTCGGCGTCCGACTCGAGCGCCGGCAGGCGGTCGGTGGAGTCGAGGTCATCGGCCTGGGTCGGATTCATCGTCGGGGCTCTTTCGAGGGCGGACCCGACATGATGCCCGACTCTGCAGCCGGATGAATACCGGGCATTCCCGCGGTGTAGGATGCTCGCCCCGGCAGGTCGCCGGCTTCCAGGATCGCAGTATGCGGAATGTCTGGCTCCTGGCCGCGGCGCAGGCCCTCTGCCAGTCGGGGTCGTTCATCGTGGTGCTGCTGGGCGGCATCCTGGGTTCGCACCTCGCCCCGTCGATGGCGCTGGCCACGCTGCCGGTGTCGGTGATGATCGTCGGGCTCGCCCTCAACACCATTCCCGCGGCGTCGGCGATGCAGCGCTTCGGGCGCCGGCCGGTGTTCGTCGGCAGCGCGCTGCTCGCCGCCGTGGCGAGCGTCTGTGCCGGCCTCGCGGTTGCCGCAGGCGATTTCTGGCTCTTCTGCCTGGCGACCCTGTTCATGGGCGCCAACAACTCGGTGGTCATGCAGTACCGTTTCGCGGCGACCGAGCACGTCGAGCCGGGGCATGCCAGCAGGGCGGTGTCGGTGGTCATGACCGGGGCGCTGGTGGCGGCGTGGCTCGGGCCCGAGCTCGGCGCGCGCGCGGCCCTGCTGGTGCCCGCGGTGAAGTACGTCGGGTCCTTCTACGTGGGCAGCGCCTGCTACGTGGCCGCCGCCGTCCTGCTGGCGCTGATGCCGGCAATGGAGACCCGGCTCAAGGGCGTTTCCGCCGGCCCCTCGCGCTCGCTCGCCGAGATCGCCGCGCAGCCGGATTTCCGGGTCGCCGTGCTGGCCGGCATCGTGTCCTACGCCGTCATGAGCTTCATCATGGCCGCCACGCCGGTCAGCATGCACGTGCACGACCACCACAACGAGGCCGCGACCAAGTGGGTGATCCAGAGCCACCTGTTCGCGATGTTCCTGCCCTCGCTGGTCAGCGGTCGGATCGTCGGCGCGCTGGGAATTTCGCGCACCATGCTGGTCGGCACCGTGGTGATGATCGGCTGCGTGGCTGTGGCCGTCCTCGGTGGCCACGCCGTCGCCCATTACTGGTGGGCGCTGGTGCTGCTGGGCGTGGGCTGGAACCTCCTGTTCGTGGCCGGCACCACGCTGCTGACCACCACCTATCGTCCCGCCGAAAGGTTCAGGGCGCAGGCCGTCAACGAGTTCGCCGTGTTCGGCTCGCAGGCCGTCGCGTCCCTGATGGGCGGCGTGGTGCTGGGCGCGATCGGCTGGGAGTGGCTCAACCTGGTGAGTCTGCCGCTGCTGGCGGCGATGCTCGTTGGCAGCGTCCTGGTCGGGCGTCGCATGCGGAGAGCCACCGCCTAGAGCTGGGCGCGTACCTGGTCCGCCAGTCGCCGGCCGTCGTCGTCCGGCTCGATCTCCACGCAGGGTGCGTGACCCTCGAGGCGCCTCGCGATGTCCGCGGCCGCCCCGGCGATGACGACCCTGCGCACCTTCTGCGCGCGTGCGAGCGCGAATTCCACGGCCACTTTCGCGCCGCCCCCGATGCCGAACACGTCGACCTGCCGAAAGCGCATCTGGTCGAGGAAATCGCACAGCGCGGCGCACTCGGCCGTGGCGCCGATGGCCTTGCCGATGGGATCTGATTCTCCGCAGCCGGGCAGGTCGGGCGCGTAGACCGACCGGTCATGGCCCAGTTCCCCGGCGAACGCATCCAGGGAACGGCCAGTCACGCCTTCGTCGTGAACCGCGATGAGGGTCGTTTCCTCGTCGAAGCCGCCGCTCGACGGGAAGGCGCTGTGCACGTGCAACTGGCCGTAGCGGCTGTCCACGTACAGGCGACGCCGGTTCACCTCGAATCTCGGCTTCGACGTCGTCCTGGGCTTTGACGCGGATCTGGGCATTGCGTTCAGGCCTGTGAGAGGTACCAGGTGTAATCCAGCTCGGTCGGCTGGGCGAAGAAACGTTCGCACTCGGAACGCTTCAGCGCCATGAACACCTTCACGAAATCGGAACCGAAGGCCTCGTCGATCACCCCGGAATCCGCCAGGCGGTCGAGCGCGGCGAACCAGTGTGTCGGCAGCTCGCCCACCGCGGTCTGCTCGTAGCCGTTGCCCAGCACCGGCGGGCCCGGGTCGAGGCGCTCGCGGATGCCGAGATGCATGGCGGCCAGCACCGCGGCGATGGCCAGGTAAGGGTTGGCGTCAGCGCCGCCGAGCCGGTGCTCGACGTGCCGGGAAGGCGGAGGCCCTGCTGGTATGCGGAAGCCCACCGACCGGTTGTTGATGCCCCAGGTCGGCGCCACCGGCGCATAGGACAGGCGGCGGAAGCGCCGGTAGGAGTTCGCGTTGGGCGCGAAGACGGCCATCGACTCCGCCGCCGCGGCGCGCAGTCCGCCGATGGCCTGCCGCAGCAGCGGCGTGCCTGCCGGGTCGTCGCTGGCGAACAGGTTCTGGCCTTCGGGACCCGCGAGGCTGACGTGGATGTGGAATCCGCTGCCAGCCTGCTGTGCAAAGGGCTTGGCCATGAAGGTGGCCGCGCGACCGTGACGCGCCGCCACGCCGCGCACCACGCGCTTCCAGAGGATGGCTTCGTCCGCGGCGCGCAGCGCATCGCTGCGATGTTCCAGCGTGACCTCGAACTGGCCGGGTGCGTACTCGGACATCAGCGTGCGCGCCGGCAGGCCCTGTGCGCGCGCGGCGGCGTAGACGTCGTCGAACAGCGGCGCCATCTCGTCGAGCTTGTCGAGCGCATAGGAATCGGTGCGCACCGGACGCGTGCCGCTCAGCAGCCCACGCGCCGGCACGATGCCGGCGCCGTCGCGCTCGACGAGGTAGAACTCGAGTTCCGCCGCCACTACCGGGTGATAGCCGTCGGCGCGCAGTCGCGCGATCACGCGGGCCAGCACGTGCCGCGGATCGGCGATGGCTGGCGTGCCGTCGGCCTCGTGCATGGTCATGAGCAGCTGCGCCGTGGGCCGGGATTGCCAGGGCGCGCGCGCCAGCGTGCCTGCCACGGGCCAGCAGACCTTGTCGGCGTCGCCAGCCGACCACACGAGGCCGGTTTCCTCGACGTCCTCGCCGGTCACGTCGAGGCCCAGGATCGAGCCCGCCACGTTGCGCCCGCTGCGGTACAGCGGCAGCAGCTCGTCGCGAGCGATGCTCTTGCCGCGGCCGACGCCGTTGGCATCGGTGATGACGATGTGGATCGCCTCGACGTCAGGATTCTGCTCGAGGAAGTCGATGGCTTCGCGCGGGTCTGCGTGCATGGTCGTGCTCAGGCGGCGCGGGCCGCGACGTGTAGATCGGTGATGCACTGCGTCCAGCCCGAGGCCAGGCGGTCCACCTGCATGGCGGTGGTCGCGGGCGAGAGCAGCATCATGTTGTGGAAGGGCGTGATGACCAGGCCGCGGTTCAGCAGGTACATCCTGATCGCGTCCGGCAGCAGCTGCGGCAGCCTGGCAGTCGACTCGCGGCCGGTGCGCGGCGGCGTGCGCACGAAGCCGACCTCGAGGCGGGCGCCCACGCGCGAGACGTGCCAGGGCAGGTTTTCATCGTTGACCAGCGATTCGAGGCCGTCCTCGAGCCGATCGGCCAGCTTGAGCATGTGCTCGTAGGCGGCGGGCGTCATGACGTGCTCGAGACTGGCGCGCAGCGCGGCGGCCGCCATCGCGTTGCCGGCCAGCGTGGTGCCGATGCCCGAGTGGCCCGCAGGCTTGCCGGCGAGCACGCCGAGCATGCGGGTGTGCATTTCGTCGCCGAAGCCATAGACGCCACAGGGATAGCCGCCGGCGATCGCCTTCCCTGCGACCATGAAGTCGGGCTCGAGGTGGGCGACGCGCGCGAAGCCACCGAGTCCCGACGACAAGGTGTGCGTCTCGTCGATGACCAGCAGCGTGCCGTGGCGCCGCGTCAGCCGGCGAAGTTCCTCGTGGAATCCGGGCTCCGGCAGGACCATGCCGCAGTTGGTCATCACGGGCTCGGCGAGCACGCAGGCCACCTCGCGCGTGCGCAGCACGGCCTCGAGCGCGGCCAGGTCGTTGAACTCGACGCAGCGGGAGTGCAGGGCGAGATCCGCTGCCTGGCCGACGAGCCCCGGGCGCCCCGACACGGCTCCGGCCTCGAGGCGCACGAAGGCGTCGTCGACCGCACCGTGATAGCAGCCGTCGAACACCAGCACCGCCTTGCGATTGGTGATCGCGCGCGCCCAGCGCAGCACGGCGCGATTCGCGTCCGAGGCCGTCTGTGTCATCTGCCAGTACGGCAGGCCGAATGTCCTGGCCAGCAGCTCGCCCGCGACGACGGCGTCCTCCGACGGCAGCATCGCCGTCAGGCCACGGTCGGCCTGTGCCTTCAGCGCCGCGGCGACGGGCGCGGGCGAATGCCCGAACATGGCGCCCGTGTCGCCCAGGCAGAAGTCCGCGTACACGTTGCCGTCCACGTCCTGCAGTTCCGCGCCCCGGGCCGCGGCGACGAACATCGGGAAGGGCGTCCCCCAGTCGCTCATCCAGTGCATCGGCACGCCGTGCAGCCAGTGCGCCTGGCCGCGCTTCGCGAGCGCGGCCGAGCGCGGGTGCGCGGCGACGAAGCGCGCCTGCTCGGCCGCGAGCAGCGACTCGATGGCGGCACGCGGAATGCCGGCGATTGACTCAGCCATGTGCGATGCCCCTGGGGATCCGTATGGCTAGGTTACCCGAGCCCCTTCGGGTCTGGCACCATTACGCTCCTCCGGAACGCACAGCCAGGAAGGTCCACGCCATGAAGTTGTACGGCTCGCTCGCCTCGCCCTATGTCGCCCGAGTGGTACTCACGGCGAAGCTCAAGGGAATCGACATCGCGCTGGAGCGCCCGGCCGGCGGCCTGAAGTCGCCCGAGTTCCTGGCGATGAACCCGCTCGGCAAGATGCCGACGCTCGAACACGAGGGCCGCCACCTGTTCGAGTCGACGGTGATCTGCGAGTACCTCGACGAAGTCTTTCCCGCCCACGCCCTGATGCCCGTCGACGCCTGGTCGCGCGCCCGCGTGCGCCTGCTCGTGCGCCTGCTCGACCTCTACCTCGGCGCAGAATCGGGCGTCCTGATCCGGAACATGGACCCGACCACGCGCGATGCCGCGGCGGTCGACGCCGCCAGGGCCAAGATCGGTGACTACCTCAGGATCATGGACGGCCTGCTCGTGCCGGGCGCTTTTGCGGCGGGCCTGGCGCCGACGCTCGCCGACTGCACGCTGCTGCCGAGCTTCCTGCTCATGCGACGCTTCACCTTCCCGGCGTTCGGCATCGACGACCCGCTCGCGACGCAGCCCAATCTCAAGGCCTGGTTCGAGCACCTGCAGGCCGACGCGCGCTTCGCGGCGTTCATCGCCGAGTACGAGGTGGCGCTCGAAGGCCTGCTCGCGTGGATTGCCGCGGGGCGGCCGGGCGCCTGAAGCGCGGTGCCACGCTCGTGCGGCGGTGCCCCGGGACAGTCGGCCCTCCGCGACGCGCGGACGCGCGTCTGATTGCTGCGGGCCGACCGTCACGTGTCCCCGCCGCTTGGCCGGGGCCGCCTTCGCGCGCCCGGCCACGCCGCAGCGTGCCTCGGCGTGGCGCGGGCCGGCGTGGAGCAGGGGGTCCGGAACAATCAGGACCTGCATCAGGTCCGTGGAGGGCCCCCTGCTCCACGGCGACCCGCGCCAGGGGTGGCACCACATCTCACGGACGCGGCCGCGCGCGGTGCGTGGGCGTCGCGGTCAACGGGTCGTCGGGCCAGTAATGCTTCGGGTAGCGGCCCTTGAGTTCCTTCTTCACCTCGACGTAGCCGCGTTCCCAGAAGCTCCTGAGGTCGCGCGTGACCTGCACCGGGCGCTGCGCGGGCGACAGCAGCTCGATGGTGAGCGGCACGCGGCCGCCGCCGACGCGCGGGGTCTCGGTGAGGCCGAACATCTCCTGCAGCCGCACCGACACCGATGGGGCGGCGGTGTCCGTGTAGTCGATGGGCAGGCGTGAGCCACTCGGCACGACCAGGTGCGTGGGCGCCAGTTCGTCGATGCGCTTCTGCGCCGCGTAGCCCAGGTGGCCGCGCAGGATCTCCAGCAGGTCGAGCCGCGACAGGTGGTCCCGGCGGCTGATGCCGTCCAGCCACGGCGCCAGCCAGTCGGCGAGCGTAGTCGCCAGGGTCTC
>JADZCS010000205.1 GCA_020851435.1 Gammaproteobacteria bacterium
GAGCGCACCCAGGTGAAGCTGACTTCGTCGGCAGGGATGTCGTCGGGGGCGATGGCCATGGGTGCCGTCCGGCGGCGGCTCAGTCCTGGCCGTCGTTGGAGGGCTCGATCGGCCCCTGTGCCCGCGGCGCGAAGCTGGAGGCGGACTGGCCGCCCTCGAGGATGCGGATCTCGCGCTGCGCGGGCGGCATGGTGACGCCATGCTCGCGGAACAGCGCCCAGATGCGGCGGTTGACGTCGGAGCGGACGTTGTTGACGCCCTCCTTGGGGTCGCCGATCCAGAACCGGACCTCGATCTCCATGCCGTAGTCGGTGAAGTCCATGAGACGGGTCACCGGTGGCGGCTCCTGGATGATGCGCGGATGGTCCCGGGTCGCCTCGAGCAGCAGGCGCAGCGCTAGTTCGACGTCGTCACGGTAGCTGATGCGCACCGGCAGGCGCAGCCGCACCTTGGGGTGGCCGTAGCTCCAGTTGATGACCTGGTTGGTGATGACGTTCTGGTTGGGCACCAGCGTCGCCACGCCGTCGCGATCGCGGATCACGATGTAGCGGCCGCGCAGCTCCTCGACCCAGCCGAAGCCGTGGGTGCTGGTGCCCAGGGTGCCCGTGAAGCTGATCACGTCGCCCGGCTTGATCGACTTGTCGAGCAGCAGCACGAAGCCTGACACGAAGTTCGCGGCGATCGCCTGCAGGCCGAAGCCGAGGCCGAGGCCGATCGCGCCCGAGAACACGGTCAGCGCGGTGAGGTCGACGCCAGAGGCACGCAGGCCGGCGAGCAGGCCGAAGCCGATCACGAACGCGTAGGTGGTCTTGGCGATGCCGATGCGCGTCGAGGGCGCGAGGGCATCGATGGTCGCGATGCGGCGGTCGAGCCAGCGCGCGATCCAGACGCTGGCGATCACGAACACCGTGATCGTGAACACCGCCGCGACCAGCGACCACAGCGTGATCCGGCTGGTGCCGGCGGCAAGCCCGACCGAGTCCAGCGCCTCGATGACGGCTTCCAGCCAGCCGAACAGCTGCATGGCGACCAGCAGCCACGCCGCCACGGCGACGCCGTTTTCCCAGCTGCGGAAGCGCGAGTGGGGCGACAGCGACAGCCGCAGCAGGAACACCGCGCAGCGGATCAGCACCAGCGCCGCGATGAGCTTGAGCGCCGGGTCGAGCAGCTCGGTGTCGAGGCCTGCGGCGGCCACGGCCGTGCGCCCAGCCGCTGCGAGGACCAGCGCGGCGAGGTAGGGCGAGGCCACCACGGTGGCCTCGAACAGGATGCCCGCGAAACCCGAGGCATCGGGGCGGTGCGCATACCAGCGCTTCACGGGACGGTAGACCAGTGCCGCCGCGACGATCGCCGCGAGCAGCACGCCGAAAGCGGCGAGCGAAGCGGGCATCAGCAGGTACTGGGCGAGGGCCGCGAGCTCGTTCATGCCGGACACGCGCTGCTCACGCGTTGAGGTCCGGGATCAGCTGGCTCTCGAGGCGTGCGATCTGGTCCTTGATGAGCAGCTTGCGCTTCTTGAGGCGGCGCAGCTGCAGCTCGTCGACGTACAGGTCCATGGTCAGCCGGTCGATCACGTCGTCGAGGTCGCGATGTTCGATGCGCAGCTCCCTCAGGCGCTGCACCTGCTCGAACAGCTGGGTATTGACCTTGTCGTCGTCAGTCATGCCTGCTCGATGCATCCTGCGGGAGCCCGGAACCGCCGCCAGACGGGCCGCAACGAAGTAGGGAGCTTAGCCAATCGGCCCGGCGGATTCCACGGCACCGCGGGATCGTGGAAGTCCGAGCCTGCCGAGCCCTCCAGCCCGCAGCGTACGGCCAGCGACAGGCACATGTCGAACTGCGTCGCGTTGGCGCCTCCCGTGGCGACCTCGACGCCGGCGCCGCCAGCCTCGCGGAACTCGGTGCCGAGTTCCCGGCGAACGCCGTTCGACAGGGTGTAGCGATGCGGGTGGGCGATGACCGCCGCCCCGCCCGAGGCCACGATGCACTCGACGGTCGCGGCCACGGTGGGCCATTCGCCGGTCACGTAGCCGGGCCGGCCACGCGCGAGCCATTGCTCGAAGGCGGTCGGCGCGTCGGGCGCGACCCCGAGTTCGGCCAGCGCGCGCGCGAAGTGCGTTCGGGTCGGCAGGGGCGTGGCGGCGAGCGCCAGTTCGAGCGCCGCCTGGCCCGGCGCGCGCGCGCGGTCCAGCCTGGCCGCGATCTGCCTGGCGCGGCTGAGCCGGCGGTCGTGCTGGCCGGCCAGCATGGCGCCCATCGCCGGCGCCTCCGGATCGAAGTCGTAGCCGAGGATGTGGATGCCGCGCCCGCGCCAGACCGCCGACAGCTCGATGCCGGTCACGCAGGTGATGCCGGCAGCGTCGGCCGCGGCGCTTGCCTCGGCCAGTCCCGCGATCGTGTCGTGGTCGGTCAGGGACATGAGCCGCACGCCGCGCGCGGCGACGTGGGCCACCAGCGCGGACGGATCGAGGCGTCCGTCCGAGGCGGTCGAATGCAGGTGCAGGTCGACCGCCGAGGCGCTCACGTGACCGCCCGCGGGCCGAGGCCGACCGTCTCGACCGACGTGCCGGCGATCACGACGAAGCCGCGCCGGCGTTCGTTGCCGTCCTCGGTGTAGTCGAAGACGTAGGTCCTGCGCAGCGTGAGCCAGCCGTCGCGGCCACGCATGGGCCTGGCGTTGAGGAAGGAGACGGTGCCGTCGAGCAGCTGCACGCCGGCGCGCGTGCAGGTGTCGCTCGCGACGCGGTTGGCGAGCTCGCGCGCCGCGAGGTTGGCGTGCCAGGCGAGGCCCAGCGCGACCAGCGCCAGCGTCAGCAGCATCAGGTCCCAGCTCATCTGAGCCAGGAGCGCCAGTCGACGGCCGGGTCGCCGTACGCGATGAAGTGGGGATTCAGCAAGCTGGCGCGGGCGTTGTAGCTGAGCGGCAGGCCGTCGAGGTCGTCGACGTGGCCGCCGGCCTGCTCGAGCACGCACTGGCCCGCGGCCGTGTCCCACTCGGAGGTGGGCCCGAGGCGGGGATACACGTCGGCGCGTCCTTCCGCCACCAGGCAGAACTTCAGCGAGCTGCCCACCGCCACGAGTTCGTGCTCGCCCGCGCGCGCCAGGAACGCGTCGAGCGAGTCGCCACGGTGCGAGCGGCTGCCGACCACGCGCAGCGGCCGTGCCGGCGGGATCTCGACCCGGATCGACCGGGCCACGCCGTCGCTGTCCACCTTGAAGGCGCCGTAGCCCTCGCAGGCGTAGTAGTCGGTCTCCAGCACCGGCGCGTGCACGACGCCCAGCACCGGGCGATGACCGTGCACGAGCGCGACGTTGACGGTGAACTCGCCGTTGCGCTGGACGAACTCGCGCGTGCCGTCGAGCGGATCGACGATCCAGAGCCAGTCCCAGCGCGAGCGCTCGGCGAAGGGCAGGGCCTCGGCTTCCTCGGACAGCACGGGCACTTCCGGCGCCAGGCGCTTGAGTCCCGCGGTGAGGATTTCGTGGGCGCGCAGGTCGGCTTCGGTCAGGGGCGACCGGTCGGACTTCTCGACGACCGAGAAACCCTGCGCATAGATCTTGAGGATGGCCCGGCCGGCCTCCCGCGCCAGCGCGGTCACCTCAAGCAGCAGCTCGTGGGGATGGGAAACCAAGGTCGTGGCGTCTCAGGGTGCCGGCGCAGGGCCGGCGCCGCCGGGCGCCGCACCACCACCGCCGCCACCGCCACCGCCACCGCCACCACCGCGGCGCCGCCGCCGCTTGCGTGGCGCGCCTGAAGCGCCGCCGCCCTCGCTGGCGCCGCCCTGTGCCGGGGCAGGGGCCTCACTGCGGGGAGCGGCTGCCGGGGCCGCCACGGGGCTGTGGGGCGCGCCCTGGGCGCTGCCGGCGGATGTCGGGGCCGAGTCGCGCCGCGGCGCCGGGCCGCGACGGAAGCCGCCACCGCCACCACCGCCGCCGCTCGGGCGACGTCCGCCGCCGCCATCGCGCTCGCGGTTGCGGCGCAGGCGCTCGCGGTGCGCCTCGTCTTCCTCGTCGAACTGGCGGGCCGCGGGGGCCTTCAGCTGCGGCAGGTCGGCGCGGTCATAGCTGGCGACCGGCAGGGACCGGCCGATGAAGGCCTCGATGTCCGGCAGGGACACCACGTACTGCTCGCAGCCGAAGCTCACGGCGTCGCCCGCGGCGCCGGCGCGCGCGGTGCGGCCGATGCGGTGGACGTAGTCTTCCGGGTCCTGCGGCAGGTCGTAGTTGAAGACGTGGGACACGTCGGGGATGTGCAGGCCGCGCGCGGCCACGTCTGTGGCCACCAGCACGTCGAGCTCGCCGCCGTGGAAATCGGCCAGCATCTTCATGCGCTTGGACTGCGGCACGTCGCCCGACATCGCGCGCGCGCGGATGCCGTTGGCCTGCAGCACGCGCTCGAGGCGCTCGGCGACGCGCTTGGTGTTGATGAACACCATCGAGCGGGTCGCGCCCATCGTGCGCATGAGGTGCACGAGCAGCGGCGCCTTTTCCTCCATCGCCGGGTAGTAGATGACCTGGCGGACGAGCTCGGCGGTGATGCGCTCGGGCTCGATGCGGATGAATTCCGGCTCGTTCATGTGCTCGAAGGCGAGTTCCAGCACGCGGTGCGACAGCGTCGCCGAGAACAGCATGCTGAGCCGCTGGTCGGCCGGCGGCAGGCGCCGCAGCAGGAAGCGGATGTCCTTGATGAAGCCGAGGTCGAACATGCGGTCCGCCTCGTCGAGCACCAGCACCTGCGCGAAACGCAGGTCGAACACGTGCTGGCGGAAGTAGTCGATGATGCGACCGGGCGTGCCGATCAGCACGTCGACGCCCGCCTCGAGGATGCGCCGCTGCTTGTCGTAGTCCACGCCGCCGAAGGCCAGGCCGAGCGTGAGCCCGGTGTACTGGCCGAGGATCTCGGCGTCCTTGTGGATCTGCAGCGCGAGCTCGCGGGTGGGCGCCAGGATCAGCGCGCGCGGCGAGTTGACGGGGCGTTCGGGCGAGCCGGGTTCGCGCATGAGCTTGGCAAACAGGGCGACCAGGAACGCGGCGGTCTTGCCGGTGCCGGTCTGCGCCTGGCCGGCGACGTCGAGGCCGGCGAGCGCCTTGGGGAGGGACTGGGCCTGGATGGGGGTGCAACGCTCGAAGCCGGCGTCGGCAATACCCCTGGCCAGGGGCTCGGGCAGGTGCAGGCTGGAGAACGAAATTTCGCTGGGATTGGTGTCGGTCACTGGCTTGTCTTCTGGGCCGGAATCGGTTTTCGACACCGGCAAGGCTTGAAAATTGGAGGGCAACGGGATAAAACAGCATCCAGCACGGCGGATTCACCGCCACAGCCTTCCACCGAATTACCTGGCGAGCTCCCGGAGGAGCTGAATAGCGCCAACCCGACAGCCCACCTGAACGCCTCAAGTCGGCCCCGCAACTATCGTACCGGGGCGATCAGACCTCAAGGTCCACCCCATATTCTGCCGTATCGGGCCTGCATCCGTCACGGAACCTGGCGCCCAAAGCCCTTTTTGCACCACCCAACCATCCGTCCCTTCCTCCAAACGAGGTAAATCCGCGTGAGCGGCAACATCGTCCATACCACTGACAGCACCTTCGACCAGGACGTCCTGAAGTCTGAAGTCCCCGTACTCCTCGACTTCTGGGCCGAATGGTGTGGCCCCTGCAAGGCCATCGCACCCATCCTCGACGAGATCGCCGCCGAGTATTCCGGCCGGGTCCGGATCGCGAAGATCAACATCGACAACAATCGCCAGGTCCCGCTGAAGTACGGCGTGCGCGGCATTCCCACCCTGATGCTGTTCAAGAACGGCACGGTGGAGGCGCAGCAGGTCGGCCTGGTGGCCAAGTCCAAGCTCGCAGCCCTGCTGGATACGCACCTGTGAGGGGCTATCTGGGCAACCAGGCCCGCAACCAGGGCGGTAAGCGCGGCGGCGGCGGCGGCGACGGCAACCGCGGTGGCAACCGCGGCGGTAATCGCGGCGGCCCGCGCCACGACGACCTGCCGCAGGACGATTACGTCGAGGGCGGCGAGGGCGACATCATCTCCCCGGAGGAGCTGGCAGCCTCGCGGCGCTCGATGAGCCTGACCGAGCTCAAGCGCAAGCCGGTACACGAACTGGTGCGCATGGCCGAGGGCATGGGCATCGAGAACATCGCCCGCCAGCGCAAGCAGGACGTGATCTTCTCGATCCTCAAGGCCCACTCGCGCGGCGGCGAGCCGATCTACGGCGACGGCGTGCTCGAGATCCTGCAGGACGGCTTCGGCTTCCTGCGCTCGGCCGAGGGTTCCTACCTCGCCGGTCCCGACGACATCTACATCAGCCCGAACCAGATCCGGCGCTTCAACCTGCGCACGGGCGACTCGATTTCCGGCCTGATCCGTCCGCCGAAGGACGGCGAGCGCTACTTCGCGCTCATGAAGGTCGGCGAGATCAACTTCGACACGCCCGAGGGTGCGCGCCACAAGCTGCTGTTCGAGAACCTCACGCCGCTGCACCCCACGCGCCGGCTGAAGCTCGAGCGTGGCAACGGCTCGACCGAGGACCTGACCGCGCGCGTCATCGACCTGATGTCGCCGCTCGGCAAGGGCCAGCGCGGCCTGATCGTCTCGCCGCCCAAGGCCGGCAAGACCATGCTGCTGCAGAACATCGCCACCGCCATCACCCACAACCATCCCGACGTCTACCTGATCGTGCTGCTCATCGACGAGCGGCCCGAGGAAGTGACCGAGATGTCGCGTACGGTGGCCGGCGAGGTGGTTGCCTCGACCTTCGACGAGCCCGCCAGCCGCCACGTGCAGGTGGCCGAGATGGTCATCGAGAAGGCCAAGCGCCTCGTCGAGCACAAGCGCGACGTGGTGATCCTGCTCGACTCCATCACCCGCCTCGCGCGCGCCTACAACACCGTCGTGCCGTCGTCCGGCAAGGTGCTGACCGGCGGCGTGGACGCCAACGCCCTGCAGCGCCCGAAGCGCTTCTTCGGCGCGGCGCGCAACGTCGAGGAGGGCGGCTCGCTGACCATCATCGCGACCGCGCTGATCGACACCGGCTCGCGCATGGACGACGTGATCTACGAGGAGTTCAAGGGCACCGGCAACTCCGAGATCCACCTCGACCGCCGCATCGCCGAGAAGCGCACCTTCCCGGCCATGAACATCAACCGCTCGGGCACGCGCCGCGAGGAGTTGATCACCGCGCCGGACGAGCTGCAGAAGATGTGGATCCTGCGCAAGCTCCTGCACCCGATGGACGAACTGGCCGCGGTTGAGTTCCTCATCGACAAGATGAAGGACACGAAGACCAACGCCGAGTTCTTCGATTCGATGAAGCGCGGTTGAACCCGGCCACGCTGCGCGAACTCGGCAGGGCAGACCCGGTGATGGCGCGGCTGATACGCGCCGCCGGGCCCTGCACCATCAAGCCGAAGCGCGGCCAGGCGCCCTACCAGGCGCTGATGAGCTCGGTGGCCTACCAGCAGCTCAACGGCAAGGCTGCCGAGACCATCCTCGGCCGCCTTTTCGCGCTCTATCCCGGCGTGCGCTTCCCGACGCCGGAAGAGTTGCTGGCGACACCGGACGAGACCCTGCGCGGCGTGGGTTTCTCGCGCAGCAAGGCGCTCGCGCTGCGCGACATCGCCGCCAAGGCGCTGGACGGCACCATCCCAGAACGGCGCGTCATCGCGCGGCTTGCGGACGAGGCCATCATCGAGCGGCTGATCGTGGTTCGCGGCGTGGGCCGCTGGACCATCGAGATGCTGCTGATGTTCACGCTGGCGCGCCCCGACGTGCTGCCCGTCGACGATTTCGGCGTCCGCGCCGGCTTCAAGCTGGCCTACGGCAAGCGCCAGATGCCGACCCCCAACGCGCTGCGCGCCTTCGGCGAGCGCTGGGCGCCGCACCGCACGACCGCGGCGTGGTACCTGTGGCGCGCGCTCGACCTGCACCGCGCGGGCAAGTTGCCTGAACTTTCATGATGCCGGCCCGTCTGATCCGGGGCACGCACAACAGACCAGGAGTGGCTCAGCGATGAGCAAGAACA
>JADZCS010000206.1 GCA_020851435.1 Gammaproteobacteria bacterium
CGAAATCGACTCGTCCGTCGCCGTCGATGTCCGCCGCCTCGAATCGCCAGGGATAAGTGCCGACGACGTAGGTGTCGCCCGGCGCGAACACGCCCGGCGCGGTCTGCCGGTGGACGATCAGGCGGCCTTCACGCTGCGACGCGCTGGTCGCGTACTGCGCCAGCGTGACGACGTCGGCGCGGCCGTCGGCATCCACGTCGGCGAGGGCGACGTCGGTCTCCACCCACAGCGGATAGAGCCAATCCGTATCGCCGCCGCCGTCGCCCCCGCCGCCCCCGCAGGCGGTGAGGCCGAAGATGGCAGTGAATGACGCCACCATGATGCGCATCTGCATACGGACGCCCTTCAGCGCCGACTCACGCACTGCCCGGCGGCAGTGATTGAGGGATGCGTGAGTGGCCCGGTTCTAACTCGCGACTACTTCTTCAGGGGCTTGTACGAGAACTTCTGCCCCGAGACCGACGCCTCGTACATCAGGCCGCCCTTGGCGATGATGAATACCGCAGTGCCCTTGTGGTACTGGCCGGCAGTCGCGGCGTCCTTCTTGCCACCGCTCGCCGAGCCGGTCGCGCCCGTGGTGCTGGCGGACCCTGATGCGGCAGCGGTGATAACGACCGCGTTGACGTTCGCGCCGAACTCGAAGTTGCCGGACGTGAATTCATCGAAGGCCCGCTTGTCCTCGAAGAAAACGACCTGGCTGAAAGCCTCGCCACCGGCCTGGAAGCCGACGCTCAACTGCGTCATCTTCGTGTCGCCGACGTACTTCCCCTGCTGGTAGACGCGACCCTCGCCGTGGGCACCGCCAATCCCGAGCCCGGCCTTGCCGATGGTCGGAAACAGGGCGTAGCCGTAGGATTTGCTGAAGAACGTCGAGGCCTGGTCCGAATTCCTGAACAGGCTGGCCGTATCGCTGTACTTGTCGGCGAGGGCCGGTGCCGCCATGAGCGACATCGCGGCGATGGCAAGCAAGGTCCCTTTGATCGATTTCATGTCTCTACTCCATTTGCGAGTCCGTACGAAATACCACCCTTAAGGGCGGTGTACGGGATGTCGCCATTGTGCGACCGCGATCGCCAGGTGTCCGTTCGGAGAACCACATAGCGCAACGCGGTGTCGCCGCGGGGTTCACGCCATCGAGAACAGTCCGCGATTGTCGACGATGAAGTCGGTCAGCGATCTCGGTACCCGGCCGGTCAGCTTCTGGAACGAGTCCGTGGGCGACGCAACGTAGCCCTCGCGGATGCCGCGGAAGATGTCGCACACCGCGTCCAGCTGCCAGGCGCTCTTGACGAACCTGGCAAGGTGCTGCCGGAACGCCTCGGGATCCTGGTCGACGTACTCGACCTTGCGCCCGAGCACGCTGGAGAAGCGGTCCGCGACGTCCGTGAAGCTCAGCACCTCGGGACCCGTGAGCTCGTAGACCTGGTTCTCGTGGCCCGGCTGAGTGAGTACCAGCGCGATCACCTCACTGACATCGCCCGTGTGCGTCATGGCCGCCTGGCCGGCGCCCATCGGCAGGTAGAACCGGCCCTCGCTGCGGATCGTCACCGCGTTGGGCAGGAAATTCTGCATGTAGAAATTGGGCCGGATCATGGTCCAGGCGATGCCGCTCTCGCGGATGCTGCTCTCCGACTCGAAGTGCGCGCGATGGACCGGGTTGGAATTCCTGCGCATCGCCTCCATCGACGAGAGCTTGACGATATGCGGCACGCCGGCTGCGACCGACGCGTCGAGAAGCGCCCTCTCGAGTTCGGCCTGCTCCGGGCCGTTCGGGTAGATGACGACGACCTTGTCGACGCCCTCGACCGCGCGGGCGAGCAGCGCAGCGTCGCTGCCGTCACCGACCAGCACGTCCACGCCGGCCGCGGTCAGTGCCGTCGCCTTCTCAACGCTGCGCGCAATGGTGCGTACGCCATGGCCCGCGGCGAGGAGCCGCCGGACCACATCGCCGCCGGTCTTACCCGTCGCGCCCGAGACGAAATGCATGCTCATGTGTTCTCAGCCTGGTCCAGAACAAGCGCAACCCCGCAACCACCCAGCCCGCAATATCCACCCGGGTTCTTCGCCAGGTACTGCTGGTGATAGTCCTCGGCGAAGTAGAACTCGCCCGCCGCCAGGATCTCCGTGGTGATGGCGCCGTGCCCCGCAGCGCTCAGCGCGCACTGGTACGCATCCCTGGACGCCTCGGCCAGCGCGCGCTGCTGCTCGCTGCAGCAGTAGATCCCGGAACGGTACTGGGTGCCCACGTCGCCGCCCTGGCGCATGCCTTGCGTGGGGTCGTGGGACTCCCAGAAGGCCTTGAGCAGGCTGCCGAAGGCAAGCTGCGCGGGATCGTAGACCACCTGCACCACCTCGGTATGCCCGGTCATGCCCGAGCACACTTCCTCGTAGCTCGGGTTCCTGGTGAAGCCCGCCGAATAGCCCGCTGCCGTGACCCAGACCCCGGGCAGTTGCCAGAACTTGCGCTCCGCGCCCCAGAAGCAGCCGAGCCCGAGCAGCACGCGCTCCGTGCCGGCCGGGTACGGCGGCAGCATCGGACGCCCGGTGACGAAATGCCGCTCCGGGACGGGCACGCTTCGCTCACGTCCGGGCAGCGCCTCGGCGGCCGACGGCATCACCGCCTTCCTGCTGAACAATCCCATACTTACATCTCCCAGCCACCGGTCGTGGCGGCCTTCCACGTGGCCGATGCTAGCAGGCCTCGGGTATCCTGCCTTGCGAACGGCGGCCAGACCGCCCTGCCCCGGGACACCAGTCATGATCTCCGGCATCGAATCCGTCACCGTCGGCGTCCGCGATCTCGACGCCGCGCTCAGCCTGTTCCGCGACCGCATGGGCTTCCGCGTCGAAACCGACGTGCGCGCCTCGGTCAGCCTGCTGGTCGCCTGGAAGCTGCCCGTGCACTCGGACCTGCGACTGGTCACGCTGTCCATGGACGGCTATCCGTTTGGTCGCATCCGTCTCGCCGGGATCGGCACCGGCACGGGCTCCGCGACCCGCCTGGACTTCGGACCGGATGCCGTCGATCGCCCCACCGATGTCGGGCCCAAGGCCCTGCACCTGTACACGGGCTCGCCCATCGCGCAAGGGCTGGACGCCCTGGTCGCAGCAGGGTGCACGGCGCGCGGCGAACCGGTGCGCTTCGAGATCGGGCCGAACGACACCGAGGAAGTCATGGTCACCGGCCCTGACGGCCTGCCGCTGCTGCTGATGGTCGGCCACCGTCACGCCGCCGGCACCCGCCGCTTCGAGCCGGGGGCTGCCCGCTTCGGCGAGGTCGCGACCATGTCCGTCATCACGCACGACCTCGAGGCCTCGCGGCGCTTCTACGAGGAGGCGCTGGGCTACGTCCACGAGACCACGGACGTCGAGCTGCGCGGCGTCAACCGTGATGCGGCCTGCAAGCTGCTGGGCGTGCCGCCTGGAGCCCGCGTGCATTTCGTGATGTACCGCGAACGCCGCCAGCCGAGTGGCAAGGTCGTGCTGGTGCACTTCTACGACCGGACCACGCCGCCGCTGCGCCATCCCATGCGGCCGGGCCAGCTGGGCTTGTCGCTGCTGAGCTGCCGCTGCACCAGCCTCGACGGCGTGGCGGAGCGGCTCGGCCATGCCGGCGGCCAGGTCGAATCGGTCATCCAGCACGTGGCGGTGGACGTGGGCGTGCCCTGCCGCGTCATGCTGGTGCGCGGGCCAAACGGCGAGTTGTTCGAGTTCGTCGAACGCTGAGCGCGCTCAGTCCTCGGCGGCGACCAGGCCCCCGAACGAGGGATCCGCGAGCAGGTCGCTGATCCCGTTGATCACGAACTGCACGCCGATGCAGATCAGCAGGAAGCCCATCACCTTCGACATCGCGCCGACCCCGCTCGCGCCGAGCAGGCGCCGCATCCCTGTCGCGCCGCGCAGGACCAGGAAGCAGATCAACGACGTGACGAGGATGCCGACGATCACGCCGCCGTACTCGATGACCTCGCGCAGGCCCGTCGAGCCCTGCTGGATGCCGGCGGACATCGTGACCACCGTCGCGATCGAGCCGGGACCGGACAGTGACGGCATCGCCAGCGGGGTGAAGGCGATGTCGGAACGCTCCTGCATTTCGGCCAGCGCATCGGGGGAGATGGGCTTGTCGTCCGGGAACAGCATACGGAAGCCGATGAAGGCGATCACGAGCCCGCCGGCCATGCGCAGGCCCGGGATCGAGATGCCGAAGAACTTCATGATCAGCGAGCCCAGCAGCAGGAAGGTCACCAGGATCACGGTCATGTAGATGCAGGCGCGGCGGATCTGGCGATTGCGCTCGTCCTCCGCGAGGTGCGCGCCGATACCCAGCAGCAGCACCGCGGTGCCCAGCGGGTTGATGATCGGCAGCATGGTGACGACCGTCAGCACCACGTAGCCCAGGAAGTCGAGAGCGAGTTTCATCGGGTTGCCGGCAAGTGCAGGGAGTGCGCACCCTACACCGTCGCACCGCCGACGCCAAATGGGCGCCGGCCAGGCGCGGCGGCGTGACTGCTAGACTACGCGGGCCCGCTGGCGGGCAAACCTGGCAGGGCCTGCATGACCGTTTCGGCAAGCACCCCCCGACTGCGCATGACGCGGTCGCTCTATCTCGTGGCAGCGCTGGCCGCGGCGCTGACGGACGGCCGCGCCCTCGTGGGCGGGGCCGGCGTCGCCGCGAGCCTGGGGGGTAGCGCGCTGGTCGTGCTGGCGGTCCTCGGCCGGATCTGGACCTCGCTGTTCATCGCCGGCCGCAAGGACGTGCAACTGGTCACCACCGGGCCCTACGCAGCCTGCCGCCACCCGCTCTACGCCTGCTCGCTGGCCGCTGCCGCTGGCCTGGGCCTCGCCGCTCACAGCATCGCGCTCACGCTCGCGCTTCCGGCACTGCTCGCGGTGGCGTTCGCCTTCTCCATCGGCGCCGAAGAGCGCCTGCTCGCCGCCGCGCATGGCGAGCGCTGGAGCCGGTATGCAGCGGAGGTTCCGCGCCTGTGGCCGGCGTGGCGGCGGCTCGAATGGCCGGCCCGCATCGACGTGGAGGTCGCGGTGTACCGCAAGGCCTTCGTCGATGCCGCGTCCTTCCTCGGACTCCTGCTGGTGATGCAGGCACTGGCCGCGCTGCGCGACCTCGGCTGGTGGCCCGCGCTGTTCGCGCTGCCGTGACCATCCTCAAGCGCGATCACTTCGGCGTGGTTCGCCTGGAGAGGCGCGACCACGGCGAGGCGATCCTGCGTGACACCCGCGCGGCGCGGTGGTGGACGGCCGGGCTGGCACGGCGCCTGGCGCGGCGCGAGGCACGCGCACTGACGGCACTGTCTGGAGTCGCCGGCGTGCCGGAACTGCTGGGATTCGACGGCAGGCTGCTGGAACGCGGCTACCTCGAAGGACGCCCGATGCAGGTGGCGCGTCCCCTGGACCCGGCCTACTTCCGCAGCGCCTTCGCGCTGCTGCGGCGCCTGCACCGGCGCGGCGTCGCGCACAACGACCTGGCCAAGGAACCCAACTGGCTGGTGACGCCGCAGGGCGATGCCGCACTGGTGGACTTCCAGCTCGCCAGCGTGCGGCCCGGGCGCGGCCGGCGGTTCAGGGTCATGGCGCGCGAGGACCTGCGCCACCTGCTCAAGCACAAGCGCAGCTACGCGCCGCAGGCCCTGACCGCCCGCGAACGGCGCATCCTCGCGACGCCGTCGCTGCCTTCACGCCTGTGGCGGGCCACGGGCAAGCGCCTCTACACCTTCGTCACGCGCAGGCTGCTGGGCTGGGCGGACCGCGAGGGCGCCGGCGACCGCCAGCATCGCTGAGCCGTTGGCGATCGCCGCGAGGTCGGCTATCGTTGCGGCGCCTGAACTCGGAGCACCGGCATGAACATCAGCAACGAACACAACCTGAACCATCCCATGCCCGCCGACCGTCCCTACGGCGTGCGCATCGGCCTCAAGGCGGGTGACCCGTTCGCCAAGCTGGTCGGCGACGACTGGCAGAAGCTGCACTGGTTCGCGACCGAGCGCGAGCGCGACGACGCGCTGGCGGACATGTCGAGCCGCTACCCGACCTTCCGCATCGGTGACGAGCCGTCGCTGCGCTTCGAGAAGATCGAGCGCCTGGCCGGGCGCTGAAGCGATGCTAGAAGGTGCGGCCCAGCAGCAGGTAGAACGCGCTGCGGCCGTCCTCGTCCATGCCGGCGGCGAGATAGACAGGACCGACCAGGGTATCGAGGCCGAGGAACGCGGCCCCGTTCCAGCGGCCGTCGTGGAAGTCGAAATCGCTGCGCCGCTGCCAGGTATTGCCCCATTCCACCGATAGACCGGCATAGGTCGGGACGTTGAGGAAGCCGGGGCCGCTGCGGCCGATGCGGCGGTACACCAGCGCGCGCGCCACGCCGAAATGCGGGCCCGTCAGCGAATTGGGCGCCAGCCCCGACAGGTTGAACAGGCCACCCAGCGAGAAATAGTCGCCGAGTACCGTCTGTGGACCCGAGAGGGTCGAACCCGCGGAGGCCCACAGCATGGCGGTGTTGCGCCCGAACGAGCGCGCAGCCAGGCCGTCGACGCGCAGGATGTCAGAGTCGAAGTCCGCGCCCAGCGACTGCCTGCCGGCATTCCACTGCAGGCGCAGGCTCTGGCCGTCCGATGGAAACAGGGTGCTGTCCAGCTGGTCCAGGCTGGCGCGGAAATATGCCTCGCCGCGCTCGAAAGACGATTTTGCGGGCAGGTCCGGCTCGTTGGGTTCGCCGATGCGGATGCGCTGTTCCGTCTGGCCGCGCAGCAGGCCGATGCGCAGCTCGCCCCAGTTGCCGAGTTCACGGCCCAGGTCCAGGCCGAATTCGTCGCTGCGCACGCGGTATGTCGCCAGCTGCCGGTCCGCCGACAGCACGTCGAGGTCCCGCGACTCGACGTTTATCCTGGGCGCCACGAACCACGGCGAGGCGTAGCCGATCGGCTGGTAGAACTCGGTGAACACGCCCGGGTTGGCGCCGATGCGCAGGTCGGTGACCCACTCCGCGCCGTAGCGGTTGGCCTCGGTGACCAGGAAACGGATGCCGGCCGTGTAACTGGTGTTGCCGTCGAAGTCGTCCTGGATCTGCAGGCCGAAGCGCACGTAGTTCGGCCCGTAGCTCTTGCGTCGCGCGCGCACGAACAGGCCGGTCTCGTCGTCACGCCGGACAAGGCGGTAATCGAGGCTCTCGAAGATGTCGTCGCCGTAGAGCCGCGCGAGCGCATGGTCGAGCGCCTTGGCGTCGAGCGGGCGGCCCACGACGGGCGCGAGCGCAGCGTCGATGCGCGGCGCGTAGCGCGAGGACTCCGGCGCCACCTCGACGAAGTGGATCTCGGGCTTCGGCTCCGGCGGCTGGACGTGGCGCGCCTGCCAGGCCGCCCACCTCGTTTCGTCCAGCGACAGGGAAGCGAGCCGGGCGATCTCCTGCTGCGCGGCCTGCTCGCCAACGGCCGCAGCCTGCTCCAGGCGATCGAAGTCTGTGGAGCGCATCGTGCCGAGATCGGGATCGATGAGGACGTCGGACGGCGCCAGCGTCGCGATCTGGCGCAGCGTGTCCTTGCGGATCAGCAGCGCGACCATCTGGTTCGAGACGTCGATGGCGGACGACAGCTCGCTCTTCGGCTGGGGGTCGAAGGTCACGTCGACGACGATCAGGTGGTCGACGCCCATGCTGCGGGCGACGTCCACCGGCAGGTTCTCGGCAATGCCGCCGTCGACGAGCAGGCGACCGTCGAGTTCGACCGGTGTGAACACGCCGGGCGCGGACATGCTGGCCCGCAGCGCGGTGACGAGGTCGCCCTTGCCGAGCACGATGCGCTCGCCATTCTCGAGGTCGGTGGCGACGGCGCGGAACGGCACGGCCAGGCGGTCGAAGTCGTCGACCTCGCTGACCGCGCGCAGCTGGGTCCGCAGCACGCGCGCGAGCTTCTGGCCGGAGATCAGGCCCCGCGGCAGCATGAACTCGCGGCCCTTGAGCCCCAGCGGCAGGCGTACGAGGAACTGCCGGTCGTCCTGCTTGCGGCGGAAATCGAGGTCGCTGCGCGGCGCGCGGTCCGAGAACGCGTCCTGCCAGTCCACCGATTTCATCAACTGCTCGATCTCGGCCGGCTTCATGCCCGAGGCGTAGAGCCCGCCGACCACCGCGCCCATCGAGGTGCCGGCGACCGCGTCGATCGGCACGCGAAGCTGCTCGAGAACCTTGAGCACGCCGACGTGGGCCGCGCCGCGCGCCCCGCCGCCCGACAGCACCAGGCCGATGCGCGGACGCGCCTGCGCAGCGGGCTCCTCCGCACAGGCTACGGTGGCGGCCAGCAGGCTGGCGAAAAGGCAGACGACGGCGCGAAACATGCCGGAATCCCGATGATTTCCGGTGGCGATGGTAGCACGGGTCCGACTGCCTTCCGGCACCGCGGCCGCTGGCCGATAATGTCCGCCATGAGCACCTCGCTGCTGGCAGCTGCGGTCCTGCTGGCGGCCGTGCCGCCGCTGGAAGAAATCGTCGTCACGGCTACGCGCCAGCCCGACGCCCTGCTGGTGTACCCAGGTTCGGCCGCGCGCCTTGGTCAGGCCGACCTCGAACTCACCGGCGCCACGCACGTCTCTGAGGCGCTGAACCAGGTTGCGGGCGTCATGATCCAGCGCGGCTCCGGCCAGGAGTCCCTGACCGCGCTACGCTCGCCGGTGCTCACCGGCGCGGGTTCCTGTGGCGCCTTCCTGTACCTGGAGGACGGAATCCCGCTTCGGCCGGTCGGCTTCTGCAACGTCAACGAACTGTTCGAGGTCAACAGCGAACAGGCGGCGGCGATCGAGGTGCTGCGAGGCCCCGGCAGCGCGCTCGCGGGATCCAACGCGCTGCACGGGACGGTCAACGTGCTGCCGCCGCTGCCGGCCGAACTGCCTGGCCTCGGGCTCGCGCTCGAGGCGGGCGAGCAAGGCTACTGGCGTGCGCGGGCAGCGGCCGCCGGCTCCACACCGGCCGGCGTTGCAGGCGCAGCCCTGCACGCCACCCGCGACGCGGGCTGGCGCGACGAGGCCGGCTTCGACGAGCAGAAGCTGTCGGCCGCGCTCGTGAGTGCCGCGGGCGACGGCCGGCTGACCCTGCGTCTCAACGGCAGCAATCTCGATCAGGAGACGGCCGGCTTCATCACCGGCCACGGCGCCTTCCGCGACCCTGCCCTGGCTCGATCGAATGCGAACCCGGAGGCCTATCGCGACGCGTGGAGCCTTCGCGCCTCGGCGCGCTGGCAGCACGAGGACGAGCGCGGCGGGCTCGACCTGCGCGGCTATGTGCGCAGTTCGGGCATGGAGTTCCTGCAGCACTTCCTGCTGGGCAAGCCGCTGGAGCGCAACGGCCAGCACAGCCTGGGCGTGCAGTTGCAGCGGCTCTGGACCGATGGCGCGGCACGCACGATCGTCGGCCTGGACGCGGAACTCGCCGACGGCTTTCTCGTCGAGGACCAGGACGGCCCGACCGAGGAAGGTTCGGCGGCCGCGCGCGCGATCCGTCCTGCGGGCCGCCACTACGACTACACCGTGCGTTCGAACGTCGCGGCGGCCTACGTCCATCACGAAAGGCGCCTGCGGGGTCCGTGGTCCCTCACCGCCGGACTTCGCGCCGAGACGGTCGGCTACCGCTACGACAACCGCATGCTCGACGGCAACACCGACGAGAACGGCGTCCCCTGCGGCGCGGGCGGCTGCCTGTACTCGCGACCGGCCGATCGCACTGACCGCTTCAACATGCTCGCGCCGCGGCTGGCGCTGGGCCTCGAGGCGGGACCTGCCGACAGGCTCTGGCTGGCGCTGGCGCGGGGCTTCCGTCCACCCGAGACGACCGAGCTGTACCGGCTGCAGCGCCAGCAGGACAGCGCCGACCTCGACCCGGAGCACATCGACTCGATCGAACTGGGATGGCGGCACGCCGCGGCGGCGTGGTCGGCCTCGCTCGCGGCCTACCTCATGGACAAGCGCAACGTGATCTTCCGGGACTCCGGCGGTTTCAACGTGGACGGCGGCCGCACCCGGCACGCAGGGCTCGAGTACGAGGCGCGCTGGCGGCCGGCGCCGGGCTGGCGCCTGGAGGCCGCAGGAACGTATGCGCGCCACAGCTACCGCTTCACCCGAACCCTGGACCAGGGCGAGCGCATCGTCTCCGGTAACGACATCGACACCGCGCCACGCCAACTGCACTCGCTGCGCGCCGGCTGGGAAGGCCGCCGCGCTCTCGTCGACATCGAGTGGCAGCACGTCGGCGCCTACTGGGCAGACGCCGCCAACACCGCGAGCTATCCCGGACACGACCTGCTCAACCTGCGCGCGGCCTGGCGCGCGGGCGACGCGCTGCGCCTCACCTTGCGCATCACCAACCTGCTCGATCGCGCCTACGCCGACCGTGCGGATTATGCGTTCGGCGGGTATCGTTACTTCCCTGGCCGCGGCCGCGCGGCATTCCTGGAAGTTTCCTGGGCCGCGGCCCAGGCAAATGCAATGGAGTGAGCATGCAACTGACCGCAGCGCTGATAACGGCACTGATCGGCGCGTCGCTGGTCGTGCAGATCGGTTTGAACGCCTCGATGCGCGCCCACGTCGGCAGCGCGGCCGGCGCAGCGTTCGTCAACTTTGCGGTTGGCACGGTGGCACTGGCTCTGTACGCCGTGGCTACGCGCGCGCCTATACCCTCCGGTGCGCAACTCGCGGGCGTGCCGTGGTGGGCCTGGATGGGCGGCCTGTTCGGCGCCTGTTACGTCGCTGCCTCGACCGTGCTGGGCCCGCTGCTGGGCGGCGCGGCCTTCGTCGCACTGGTCGTCGCGGGCCAGATGCTGACGTCGCTGTACATCGACCACTATGGCCTGCTGGGCTTCGCCCAGAGACCCGTCGACTTCGTGCGCCTGCTGGGCGCCGCGCTGGTGGTCGTGGGCGTCGTGCTGCTGGTTCGGCGCTGAGTCTTCAGCGCCGCCGCGGCGCCGGCACCTGCTGCGTGATGCAGTGGATGTTGCCGCCGCCGAGCAGGATTTCCCGCGCCGGCACGCCGACCACCTCGCGCCCGGGGAACGCTTCGGCAAGCACCTGTCTCGCGCGCCGGTCGCGCCGCGAATCGAGCAGCGGCATCACGACGCGGCCGTTGGCGACGTAGAAGTTCACGTACGAGCCCGCCATGCGGTCGCCCGCAAGGCGCGGCTTGGCACCCTCGCCGGTGTCGACGCCCTCGGCCTCGGCGACCGTCATGACCAGTGGACCCGGCTGCGGCAGCTTGTGCACCTTGAACGGCCGGCCGCGCGCGTCGCGCTCTGCCATGAGGCGCTCGTAGGCGTCGCGCGAGATCTCGTACTGCGGGTCGTCGCGATCGTTGCACCAGCTTAGCGCGACCTCGCCCGGCGCCGTGAAACAGCACAGGTTGTCGACGTGGCCGTCGGTCTCGTCGTTGTAGACGCCGCGGCCCAGCCAGACGACTTGCTCGATGCCCAGGTAGCGCTGCAGCAGCGACTCGATGTCGGCGCGCCCCAGCTGCGGGTTGCGGTTGGGGTTCAGCAGGCATTCCTCGGTGGTCAGCAGCGTGCCCTGGCCATCGACGTGGATGGCACCGCCCTCGAGCACGAAGGGTGCGCGATAGCGGTCGGCGCCCTCGATCTCCAGCACCTTGTGCGCCACCAGGTCGTCCTGGTCCCACGGGAAATACAGTCCGCCGTCCAGCCCGCCCCAGGCGTTGAAGATCCAGTCCACCCCGCGGCGGCGTCCCTTCCGGTCGATCACGAAGGTTGGGCCGGTGTCGCGCATCCAGGCGTCGTTGGTGCTGATCTCGACGACGCGCACGGCCGCCGGCAGCCGGGACCGCGCGTTCTCGAACTGGCGCGTCGAGGCAGCGACGGTGACCGGTTCCGCCGCGGCGATCGCCGACGCCACGGCGGCGAACGCCTGCTGCGCCGGCCCGGCGCCGAGGCGCCAGTTGTCGGTGCGTTCCGGCCAGGCCATCCAGGTGCCGGCATGCGGTTCGAACTCCGCCGGCATGCGGAAGCCGTCGGCCTGCGGTGTGGAATCGAGCGTCTGCGCCACAGTCTGGCTCCCGGACCCGGCAACGGCCGCCAGTCTAGCAGCCGCGCCGGCCGCCAGCCTCAGACCCCCAGGGCGATGGCCGCCAGGCCTGCGCCGAGCGTCGCCCCCGCGGCCACGTCGGTGGGATAGTGCAGGCCCAGGACGACGCGCGAGGCGGCGACCAGCGCTGCGAACGGGACGAGCCCCCAGGCCAGGCCGGGGAAGTGGGCGACCGCGATAGTGGTGAAGCAGACCGCGTGCAGCGTGTGGCCCGACGGGAAACTGTAACGATCGAGCGGCGCGAGGCCCGCACTGACGCCGTGCAGCGAGACGTAGGGACGCTCGCGCACCAGTCTGTTCTTCAGGGCCTTGTAAAGCATGACGCCCGCCACGCCGGCGACCGCCATCTCGAGCGCCGCCTCACGACCGCTCGCGCCATACAGGAACGGCAGCAACACCAGCAGCGTGTACCAGAACACGCCGTCGCCGAGCCGACTCACGATCGAGAACAGGCGGTGAATCGAGGGCACGCCGCAGCCCCGGTTCAGCCGAAGGCAGACGCTGTGCTCGGCCGCATCGAATCTCGCGAACATCCGTTGCGCGCGTGTCGCCGACATGGACCGGCTCCCGGGGACCTGCCCCATTTCGATGGGCGCAGTGTCCACGGGGTGCATGCCACGCAGGTTGCGGCCGCGTGATCGTTTCGTGACGACCACGCGGCCATGAACCGGTCCAGCTAGGCGGCAAGCCCGCGTCGCCGCCACAGCAGGAACACCGACGGGATGACCACGAGGGTCAGCACCGTGGCGGTGATCATGCCGCCGACCATGGGCGCGGCGATGCGGCGCATCACCTCCGAGCCCGTGCCGGTGCCCCACATGATCGGCGCGAGGCCGACCATGATGGTGAGTACCGTCATGAGCTTCGGACGCAGGCGCAGCAGCGCGCCGTCGATGATCGCCTCGCGCACGTCGGCCTCGACCAGCCTGCGACCCGCAGCCAGCGCCTCGGCCTGTCGCTGTCCCCAGGCATGCTTGAGGTAGATGAGCATCACCACGCCGGTCTCGGCCGCCACGCCGGACAGCGCGATGAAGCCCACCGCCACCGCGATGCTGAAGTGATAGTCCAGCAGGTACAGCAGCCACACGCCGCCGACCGCCGCGAACGGCAGGCTGCCCAGGATGATGCCGACCTCGCGGAAGTCACGGAAGTTCAGGTACAGCAGCAGCACGATGATCGCGAGCGTGAACGGCACGACCACCTTGAGCTTTTCGACGGCCCGCGCCCAGTACTCGTAATCGCCGGACCACTGCAGGCTGTAGCCGGGCGGCAGCTGGACGCTCGCAGCCACCGCGGCCTGGGCCTCCTCGACGTAGGAACCGAGGTCGCGGCCGCGCAGGTCGACGTAGACCCATCCGGACGGCCTGGCGTTCTCGCTGCGGATCATCGACGGGCCGTCGACGATGCGCACCTCGGCGATGTCGCCGAGTGTCAGACTCGCACCGGTTGGCGCCTGGATCGGCAGCGCGCGCAGCCGGTCGATGCTGTTGCGCCAGTCCTGCGGGTAACGGACGTTGACCGGGTAGCGCTCCAGCCCCTCGACCGTGTACGACACGGTCATGCCGCCGACGGCCATCGCGACCAGGTCCTGCACGTCGGCGATGTTCAGCCCGAAGCGCGCCGCCTCCTGGCGGTGGATGTCGACGTCGAGGTAGCGACCGGTGGCCGCGCGCTCCGCATACACGGACGTCGTGCCCTCGAGCCCGCGCACCGCCTGCTCGACCTGCAGACCGATACGCTCGATCTCGGCGAGATCCGGGCCGGACACCTTGATGCCCAGCGGCGTCTTGATGCCGGTCGCGAGCATGTCGATGCGGGTCTTGATCGGCATCACCCAGGCATTGGCGAGTCCGGGCACCTGCACGACCCGGTCCAGCTCGGCGCGCAGTTTCTCGGGCGTCATGCCCGGCCGCCACTGGTCGCGCGGCTTGAGCCGGATCACGGTCTCCAGCATCTCGAAGGGCGCCGGGTCGGTCGCGGTCTCCGCACGGCCGGCCTTGCCGTGCACGTGCTCGACCTCGGGCACCGTCTTGATCAGCCGGTCGGTCTGCTGCAGGAGCGCGCGCACGGTATCGGATGAAATGCCCGGCAGCGTGGTCGGCATGTACATCAGGTCGCCCTCGTCGAGGTCCGGCATGAACTCGCTGCCGAGCCGCAGCCAGGGCCATACCGTCGCGAGGGTCAGCAGCGCGGCCGCCGCGATCACCGAGCGCGGATGGCGCAGCGCGATCCCGATCAGCGGCCGGTAGACGGCGATGGCGCCGCGGTTGACCGGGTTGTCGGTCTCGGGCCGGATGCGGCCGCGCACCAGCAGCGCGATCAGCACCGGGACCAGCGTGATCGACAACAGCGCGGCCGCGATCATCGCGTAGGTCTTCGTGTAGGCCAGCGGCGCGAACATCCGCCCTTCCTGCGCCCCCAGCGTGAACACCGGCAGGAACGAAAGCGCCACGATCATCAGCGAGAAGAACAGCGACGGCCCCACCTCGCGGCAACCGTCGAGGATGGCCTGTGCGCGCGCGGCGGCACCGTCGGCCACGTGTTCGAGCTTCTTGTGCACGTTCTCGATCATGACGATGCAGGCGTCGACCATCGCGCCGATGGCGATCGCGATGCCGCCCAGCGACATGATGTTGGCGTTGATGCCCTGCAGGTGCATGACCAGGAACGAGGCGAGCACGCCCAGCGGCAGGAACAGCGCGATCACCAGGCTCGAGCGGAAGTGGAACAGGAACACCGCGCAGACCAGCACGACGACGATGAACTCCTCGACCAGCTTCTCGCGCAGGTTGTCCACGGCGCGCTGGATCAGCGACGAGCGGTCGTAGGTCTCGACCACCTCCACGCCCTTGGGCAGGCTCGGCTTGAGCGCCTCGATGCGCTCGCGCACGCGCCCGATGGTGGCCAGCGCGTTCTCGCCGGCGCGCATCACGATGATGCCGCCCACGGCCTCGCCCTCGCCGTCGAGCTCGCCGATGCCCCGGCGCATCTCGGGCCCCAGGCGCACGGTCGCGACGTCGCCCAGCAGCACCGGCACGCCGTCCTTCACCATCAGCGGAATCGCGCGCAGGTCGTCGAGTCCCTGGATGTAACCGGTCGCACGGACCATGTACTCGGCTTCGGCGATCTCCAGCACCGAGCCGCCGCTCTCCTGGTTGCCGGCGCGGATCGCCTTCTGGACCTCCTCGAGCATGATCCCGTAGGCCGACAGCTTCAGCGGGTCGACCACCACCTGGTACTGCCGCACCATGCCGCCGACCGTCGCCACCTCGGCGACGCCCTCGACGCCCTGCAGCTCGTACTTGAGGAACCAGTCCTGCAGGCTGCGCAGCTGCGCCAGGTCGTGCGCGCCGCTGCGGTCGACGAGCGCGTACTGGTAGATCCAGCCGACGCCGGTCGCATCCGGCCCGAGCGCCGGCTTCAGGCCCTCGGGCAGGCGCGCCGCGGCCTGGCTCAGGTACTCCAGCACGCGCGAACGCGCCCAGTACGGGTCGGTGCCGTCCTCGAACAGCACGTAGACGAAGGAGTCGCCGAAGAACGAGTAGCCGCGCACCGTGGTCGCGCCCGGCACCGACAGCAGCGCGCTGGTCAGGGGATAGGTGACCTGGTCCTCGATGACGCGCGGCGACTGGCCGGGATACGGCGTGCGCACGATGACCTGCACGTCGGACAGGTCCGGTATCGCGTCCACGGGCGTGGCGCGCATGGCCCAGAACCCGCCGGCCGTAAGCAGCGCCGCGAGCAGCAGCACCAGCGCGCGGTTGGCGAGCGAGGCACGGATGATCGCCTCGATCATGGGGCCTCCCCGCCGAGGCGCTCGAGGCTGGAGCGCACCTGCGACTCCGAGTCGAGCATGAACTGCCCCGCGACCACCACGCGCTCGCCGGCAGCCAGCCCCTGGAGCACGGCGATCTGCTCGCCGTCATCCCGGCCGACCACCACCGCGCGCGGCGCAAAGTGTCCGTCGCCCAGCGCCACGATCACGCGATCGGCCTTGCCGGTGCGGATCACGGCCTCGACTGGCACCAGCACGGCCTCGGCGCCGCGCGGCGCGTCCAGCCGCACGCGCGCCAGCATGCCGGCCTTGAGGCGGCCGTCGGCATTGTCGATCTCCAGCCGCGCGCGCAGGGTGCGCGACATCTCGTTGAACTCGGGCAGGACCTCGCCGACGCGGGCATTGAAGCTCTCGCCGGGCAGCGAGGCGAACTTCAGCGTCGCGGCAGCGCCGGCGTGCACCGCATCGGCGAGCGCCTCGGGCACCTCGGCGACCACCCACATGCGGTCGGTGGCCGCGATGACCATGGCGGTCATGTCGGGCGTGATCATCGCGCCCTCGCGCAACATGAGTTCCGCGACCACGCCGTCCTGCGGCGCGCGCACCGCGATGCGCGTCGCGGGCGAGCCGCCCTTGCGCACGCGCTCGATGTCGGCGCGCCCAAGCCCCAGCGCGGCCAGCCGCGCCGCGGAGGCCTCGATCAGGGCCTGGTCGCCGAGCCGCAGGGCCGCTGCGTACTCGCCCTGGGCCGCCTCGAGCATGGGGCCGTGGATCTCGAACAGCACCTGGCCGCGGCGCACCCGTTCGCCGACGGCACGCACTGCAAGTGCCTCGACGTGGCCTTCCGAGCGAACGCGTACCTGCACCAGGCCACGCTCGTCGAAGCGCACGGTGCCGGGAACCTCGACCTCGCGCCCGAGCGCCCCGGCAGTCGCCTCGACCGTGCGCACGCCGAGGTTCTGCACGGCCGGAGCCGACAGCTTCACCGCGGCGCCCGCGGCGCCGGCCGGCGCAGCAGCTTCGGCGGCATCCGGTTCGGTCGGCTCGACCAGCACCAGGGTCATGCCGCAGATCGGGCAATTGCCGGGCTTGTCGCTGGTGACCTGCGGATGCATCGGGCAGCGATACAGCGGATCCAGGTGCTTGCGCGCATGCTCGGCCGGCGTTTCGGCCTGGGCCGCCGGCTGTGCGGTCGCAGGCGCCTGGGGCGCGTCGCTGCGGCCGCAGCCGACCAGCAGGTAGACACAGAACAGCAGGGCCAGTGCGGCCAGTATCTTGAAGGTGTGGGTGTTCACGGTTGGCTCCCGGCCAGGTAATCGAGCTCGGCGCGGACGATGGCGAGGTCGGCTTCGGCACGTGCCAGCCGCTCGCGCACGCCGAAAGCACGGCCCTGCATGGTGATGACGTTCATGAAGTCGCCGCTGCCGCTGCGGAAGGCCGCCAGGGCCGATTCGGACGACGCCTGGGCGAGGCGCTTGCCTTCGTCCCGGTAGAGTCCGACGAGTTCGGCCTGCTGGCGGGCGCGGCCATGGGCGGAGGCAATCGCCGCGAGCTGCGTGCGCAGCGCCTGCTCGCGCGTCGAGTCCGCGGCGCGCTGCATCGCGCGCGCGGACGCGACCTCGCGGTCCTGCCGGTCGCGCGTGAACAGGGGCACCTCGAACATCAGCATCGCGCTCGCGAGGTCGGGCCTGGCCGCGCCGTCCATGCCCGCGCCCTGGCGGAAGCCGTAAGACACGTCGACGCCGAAGCCCGGCTTGTAGCGCTCGCGCGCCAGGGCGACGTTGTCGGCCGCCGCCTGTGCCTGGGCCGCGCGCATCTCCACCTGCGGGTGGCTGGCCGCGCCGCGTTCGAGGTCGGCGAGCGCGGGCAAGTCACCTGCTCCGCCGAACTGCAGGATCAGGTCCCCGCCCGCGGCATCGCCAACCCAGCGGACGAGTTCGGCACGACGCATGGCCTGTTCGCGCGCATACATGAGCCGCCGCTCGCGCAGGTCCAGCAGCTCCAGCCGCGCGCCGAGAAGGTCGGACTGCATGCCCGCGCCGCTGGCATAGGCGCCGGTGGCAGCCGACAGCAGCGCCTCCAGCCAGCGCTGCTGCTCCACCGCAACGGCGTCGGCGCGCTCGAGGTAGGTCAGCTCGAACCAGGCCGTGCGGACCTCGCGTCGCGTCATCAGCGCGCGATCGCTGGCCTCGGCGTCGGACCCGCTGGCCAGGCGCTCGTAACGGCGGTTGGTGATCTGCCGGGTATGCCCGGCCGGGAAGCGCTGGGTCACGCCCACCTCGAGCATGGTCATGTCCTCGCGGTCCAGCGCGAAGGAATCGACCGGCACGTTGACCAGGCCGGCCCGCGCCTCCGGGTCGGGCAACTGGCTCGCGGCCACGCCCATGTCGCGCAGCGACTCGGACTCGGCGCGCGCGGCCGCGACGCCGGGGTCACGCTCGAGCGCGAGACGCTCGGCAGCAGCCAAGGTCAGCGGCTCGGCCGCCGCGAAGGCCGGCATTGATGCCAGCAGGATCAGGATCAGGGATTTAAGGGCAGCCCCGGGGCCCGGAATAACGCGCATGCAAGCTCCTCACGACACACCAATCGGCAGATGGGTGAAGAGAGGGCGCTATTCCAGATGCGTGCAGAAGCGTTCCTGGAACGGAACGCCGGGTGGGGGCTCGGGCTCGGCCGCCGGGCGGGCGGCCGGCAGGTCAGTCGGCGCGGCCACTTCGAATCGCCAGCAGTTGACTGGCGCGAGCGATAGATCCGACAGCTTGAGGTCGCGCAGTTCGAGCACCGGCGCCGACGCTGAACCGCAGCCGATGCCGGCACCCTGCCGGCAGTCCGCGGGACCGGCGTGGCCACCGGGACAGAACGGGCAGTCGGGCAGGCTTTCGTCGTGGGCAGGCGCGGCGGGGGGCGCGGAATCGCCCGAACCGTGGCAGGGGTGGCCCGCCTGCCAGCCGCCCACGTGGGCCGGAGCCTCGGGCGGGGCGGGCGCAGCGCCGGCCGCGTGGCAGGGCTGCAGGGCAAGTCCCAGCCAGGTCGCCGCAAACACGGCAACGGAGGCCCGCGCGATGCGGGCCTGGTAGCGGCGCAGTTTGTGCAACACGTCCATGGGCATGGGCTTCCTGCGCCGGAACGCTACGCCTTTCTCCACGGCAAGGTCAAATGAGGGCATCACACCCGGCAGAGGGCCCGGTGGGGACTCCCCTGACCCGATCCGAACGCGGTCGTGATAGCATTCGCGCCCGCCGGCCCGGTCCATCGGGCCCCCCGCAGGAGCACGAAAACCCATGTCCGCAGTCAAGATCACTCCGCCCGCCACGGGCTCCAAGATCACCATCAAGGACGGCAAGCTGACCGTCCCGAACGACCCGATCATCCCGTTCATCGAGGGTGACGGCACCGGCGCAGACATCTGGCGCTCGTCCGTGCGCGTGATCGACGCCGCGGTCGCCAAGGCCTACGGCGGCACGCGCAAGATCTCCTGGATGGAGGTCTACGCGGGCGAGAAGGCCAACAACCTCATGAACACCTGGCTGCCGGAAGAAACCGTGCAGGCCTGCCGCGACTACCTGGTGTCGATCAAGGGCCCCCTGACCACCCCGATCGGCGGCGGCATCCGCTCGCTGAACGTCGCGCTGCGCCAGATGCTGGACCTCTACGTCTGCCTGCGCCCCGTGCAGTGGTTCAAGGGCGTGCCCTCGCCGGTGCGTTCGCCGGACAAGGTCAACATGGTGATCTTCCGTGAAAACACGGAGGACATCTACGCGGGCATCGAGTTCGAGGCCGATACGGCCGACAACCAGAAGTTCCTGGACCTGCTCAAGGCCAGCTTCCCGAAGCACTTCAGCAAGATCCGCTTCCCGGAGTCCTGCGGCATCGGCATCAAGGCCATTTCCCGCGAGGGCACCGAGCGCATCATGCGCTCCGCCGTCGAGTACGCGATCATCAACAAGCGCAAGAGCGTGACGATCGTGCACAAGGGCAACATCATGAAGTATACGGAAGGCGCCTTCCGTAACTGGGCCTACGCCCTGGCCGAGCGCGAGTTCGGCGCCAACGTCTACACCTGGGAACAGTGGGAGCGCACCAAGGCCGCTTCCGGCGAGAAGGCTGCCAACGAGGAGCAGAAGGCCGCGCTGGCGTCGGGCAAGGTCCTGATCAAGGACGCGATCGCCGACATCACGCTGCAGCAGGTGCTGACCCGCCCCGACGAGTTCGACGTGATCGTCACGATGAACCTCAACGGCGACTACCTCTCCGACGCGCTGGCCGCCCAGGTCGGCGGCATCGGCATCGCGCCGGGCGGCAACATCAACTACGTCACGGGCCACGCCGTGTTCGAGGCGACCCACGGCACCGCGCCGAAGTACGCCAACCTCGACAAGGTCAACCCGAGCTCGGTGATCCTCTCCGCCGAGATGATGCTGCGCTACATGGGCTGGACGGAAGCCGCCGACCTGATCCTGTCCGCGATGGACAAGTCGATCGGCGACAAGACCGTGACCTACGACTTCGCCCGCCTCATGGACGGCGCGACCGAGGTCAAGTGCAGCGAGTTCGGCGACGTCCTGATCCGCAACATGGGCTGACGCCGCGCTGGCGCCGAGAGCCGTGGAAACGAAGGGCCCCGACGATGTGCTGGCGCGACACTGCGCCAGCCTCATCGTCGGGGCTTTCGCACGTTACAACGCCGACTTCCGCAAGCTGTCGCGCCGGGCCCCCGAGCGCTTCGAGAACCGCGACTGGGCGGGCGTGCAGTCCGACGTCGTCGAGCGCCTCGACCTGTACGGCGTCAGCATCAACGCCGTCCTGGTCGAGATCGAGGCCGCGCTGGGTGCGCGCAGCCAGGACGTCGACCTGTGGCACTCGATCAAGGCGGCCTTCGCCGGGGCGATCGAGTCCCTGCCAGACCCCGAGTTCCTGAAGACCTATTTCAGCTCGATCACGCGGCGACTGTTCAACACCACGGGCGTTGCCGACGAGATCGAGTTCTTCGCGCTGGACCTCGACCCGCTGCGCGACATCACCTCGCACGTGGTCACCAACACCTACGCCAACCGCGGTTCGCTCGAGCTGCTGTTCGAGGAACTGCTCTCGGATTTCCGGTTCCACACGCCGTGGCGCGACTTCGACGGCAGCGTCGGGCACGTCGCCGCCGACGTGAAGCTGAACCTCGAGCGCATGGGCGAGACCCGGCCGGTGCGCCAGGTCGAGGTTATCCGGCCGGTGTTCTACCAGATGACGCGCGCCTACGTGGTCGGCCGCATCGACGGCGACGGCTGGACGCTGCCGCTGGCGATCGCCTTCCGCAACGGCGAGCGCGGCGTGCTGGTCGACGCCGTGATGCTCAAGGAAGGCGACGTCTCGATCCTGTTCAGCTTCACGCGCTCCTACTTCCACGTCGACCTCGAGCGCGTGGGCGAGGCCGTGCTGTTCCTCAAGCGCATCCTGCCCGGCAAGCCCGTCTCCGAGCTGTTCACCGTGCTCGGGCGTGCCAAGCAGGGCAAGACCGAGCGTTTCCGCGAGATCTTCCGCCACCTGGAGGAGACGGACGACCGCTTCATCCTGGCGCCCGGCGAGCGCGGCCTGGTCATGGCCTGCTTCACGCTCGAGGACTTCAACGTGGTCTTCAAGATCATCCGCGACAAGTTCCCGGCCGTGAAGAACGTGCTGCGCGAGGAAGTCATCGCGAAGTACGACATGGTGTTCAAGCACGACCGTGCCGGGCGCCTCGTCGACGCGCAGGAATTCAAGCGCGTGCGCTTCCCGAAGCGGCGCTTCGCCGACGACCTGCTGCACGAACTGCTGACCGAGACCGCCGACACGGTCCACGTCGAGGGCGACGACCTGGTCATCGACCACATCTACGTCGAACGGCGGCTGACGCCGCTCAACATGTTCGTGCGCAGCGCGCCGCGCGAACAGTGCGCCCTGGCCGTGATCGAGTACGGGCAGGCGATCCGCGACCTCGCCTACACCAACATCTTCGCCGGCGACCTGCTGCTCAAGAACTTCGGCGTCACGCGCAACGGGCGCGTGATCTTCTACGACTACGACGAGCTGTGCCGCGTCACCGACTGCCGCTTCCGCGAGCTGCCGGAGGCCTCGAACGACGAGGACGAGATGCGCGCGGAGTCGTGGTTCTACGTCGCCGACAACGACGTGTTCCCGGAGACCTTCATCAACTTCCTGGGCTTCGACCCGGAACTGCGCCAGGTCTTCCTGGACCACCACGCCGACATCCTCGATGCCGACTGGTGGCGCCAGCTGCAGAAGCGCCTGGGCAGCGGCGAGGTGGTCGAGGTGCTCCCCTACCACCGTCACCGCGTGCGGGTGGCCTCAAGCCTCTGAGGCCGCCGCGATGGTCCGCCAGCCGGCGAGCCGCGCGGCGTTGCGCTGGCGCGAGCCGAGCAGCGTCATGATGCCCTGCTCCCAGACCTGCACCGACGCGCGTTCCGCCAGCAGCCACTCCGTGCAGGGCTGCAGCTTGCGCTCGCCGTCCTCGACGTAGCTGAGCGCGGGCAGGTCCTCGACGTCGAGCGCGCCCGGTTCCTGGCCGCGCGCCAGCGCAAGGCCGGCCGCCAGCGCGGGCTCGCCCCACAGCAGCTCCAGGGGCTGCGGCACGGTGCCGGCCAGTTCCTCGAACGCGAAGCCGTCGAGGGGGTCGGTGGCCTTGCCATAGGGCAGGCGCAGCAGGAAGCGCGGCGCAACGAGGCCGATCGACCCGGCCACCCCGGCGGCGCGCAGCGCCTGCCACGCGCCCAGCGTGGCCGCATCGGGCAGCTGCCAGTCGCCGTTGGCATCGAAGCCACCGGCCAGGGAAGCCTGGGCGCCAGCGATGAACGGCATGCCGGCCGCGCCGGCCGCCGCGCCGATCGACGCGAGCAGGTCGAGGTCGGTCGTACCGAAGCTCGTGAGCCCCACCACCGCCAGCCAGCTCGCGCCGGCGTCGCCGGCCTCGACGGCCAGCTGGCCCAGGCGCCGCGCGAGCGCGCCCTCTGTCGCCAGTTCCCCAGGCGTCGCATCGAGCAGGTACAGCTCGAGTTCATCGCCCAGGTCGAGCCGCGCCACCAGCATCTGCACGCCGCGCCACAGCGCCTCGGCGGACTGGAAGGCCGGCAAGTGCAGCATCCCGCGCAGGCGCGCGCTGGCCTGCAGGTCGACCGCCGCCAGGTACTGCGCCTGGAACTTGAGCTCGGGCGCCAGCTGCTGGGCGCCGACGATCTGCCGCAGGAAGGCGTCGACGACGCCCGGCGCGAACGCGCCGCGCTCGCCCGCAGGGCGCACCGGGGCACTGCCCAGCAGCCGTTCCATCGCCTGCTGGTCGGTCTCGCGCGCGGGCGGAGCGGCGCTGGCCTGCGTGACCGGGGGGGTGGCGACCGCGCCCAGTTCCGCCGCCGCGGCGGCGAATTCCCGCGGATCGAGCAACCTGCGCCGCAACGCCAGCAGCGCCGCCAGCGTCGGGTCCATTTCGCACAGGTGGTCCGGGTGGAAGTCGTCGATGGACTCGATGGCCAGGTCGACCGGGATCCCGTCCGCGGGCGTGCCGACGATGCGCGTTGCGCAGCGGGCGACCGCGGCATCGAGCGAGTCGACGTCGACGGCGCGCACGGGCCTTGACGCAAGGGAAGCCGGCTCGGCCAGGCCACGATGGGCGCGCGCCGAGAAGTCGCCGACGAGCAGCAGTCGGGCCGTGTCACCCTCGCGACGAGGCCCCCTGGCGCCGCTGCGGAACTCGAAATTCAGTGTGCCTGCCATGGCGTGTTCTCCGTGTTGTCAGTCCCTAACCCGCTGTGGCGGCGGCGAGACCGCGGCCGAGATCCTCGATGAGGTCGTCGCAGTCCTCGATGCCGATCGACAGCCGCACCGTGCCGGGCGTGAGCGCCGTCGCCGCCCGAAGCTCGTCCGGCATGTCGCGCGGCTGCATGATCTGCGGCGGCATCACCAGCGACTCCACCGAACCCAGGCTCGGCGTCGCGGCGAACAGCTGCAGCGTGTCGGTGAAGCGCCGGCCGCACTCCATGGCGCCGCCGGGCCCCTCGGCCAGGTCGAAGCTGACCACCGCGCCGAAGTCGTGCATCTGCTCGCGCGCCAGCGCATGGCGAGGGTGCGAGGCCAGGCCGGGATAGTGCACGCGCGCCACGGCCGGATGCGCCTCGAGCCAGGCGGCGATGCGCTGCGCCGACGCGCACTGCGCCTCGTAGCGCAGGTAGTAGGTGCGCATGCCGCGCAGCACCAGGAACGCGGCGTGGGGGTCCAGCACCGGGCCCAGTGTCGTGACGTCGTGGCGGATCGACTTGAGCAGCGCGGCGTTCGCGATGATCGCGCCGGCCATGACGTCGCTGTGGCCGTTGGCGAACTTGGTCAGGCTGTGCACGAACATGTCGACGTCGTACTGGCCGTGGTTGTGGAAGCCGGCGAAGGTGTTGTCCATCACCGTGAGCGCGCCATGGGCGCGCGCGGCGCGGGTGAGGCGCGCGATGTCGGCGATCTTGGTGACCGGGTTGGTCGGGCTCTCGAACAGCACCAGGCGCGTGGGCCGCGCGGCGAGCTCGCGCTCGATCCCCGCGTCGTCCTCGATCGACATCAGGGTGTGCGTGACGCCGTAACGGCCCAGCATGCGGCGCAGGAAGTGCCGCGACGGGCCGTAGGACTCGGCGAAGCACAGCACGTGGTCGCCGCCCTTCAGCAGGCCGAACAGGGCGGAAGACACGGCCGCGACCCCTGAACCCACGCACAGGCATTCCTCGCGCCCCTGCAGGTCGGCCAGCAGCCGTTCCAGCTGCCTGGTCGTGGGGTTGGAGTCGCGGGTGTAGAAATAGCCCTCCCGCTCGCCGCGCAGCAGGCGCTGCGTCTCGGCGACGGTGTCGAAGGCGAACTTGACCGACTGGTAGATCGGCGCGACCACGGGCCGGTTGTCGGGCGCCAGGTCTGCGGCGGGGGGATGGTTGACCAGGGTACGCGGCTTCATGGGGGGTCCTTGCGGTCGGCCTGGGCATTCAAACACAGGCCTGTGATGTGGGCCATACGCGGATTGCGGATCGCATCCGGAGGCCGGAAAATCGCAGTCGCCTCCCCTTTCCCCCAGCAGTCGAGACGACCGCCATGGATTTCCAGCTTACCGAAGACCAGCAGATGATCCAGTCCGCCGCCCGCGAGTTCGCCCAGAACGAGATCGCACCCATCGCGGCCGAATTCGACATCTCGGGCAAGTTCCCGGCCGACACCATCCGCAAGGCCGGCGAACTCGGCTTCATGGGCATCGAGGTGCCCGGGGAGTACGGCGGCGCCGGGCTCGACTCGATCAGCTACGTGCTGGTCATGGAGGAGATCGCCGCGGCGGACGCGGCGCACTCGACCATCGTCTCGGTCAACAACTCACTGTACGCCAGCGGCATCCTCGAGTTCGGCAACGAGGAACAGAAGCAGCGCTTCGTGACGCCCGTCGCGTCGGGCGAGGCCATCGGCTGCTACGGCCTCACCGAGCCGCAGTCGGGGTCGGATTCCGCCGCCATGCGCACGCGCGCCGTGCTCTCGGCCGACGGCAGCCACTACGTCATCAACGGCAAGAAGGCCTGGATCACGTCCGGGCCGGTCGCCGACTACATGGTGGTCTTCGCGAGCACCGAGCCGGCCAAGAAGGCCAAGGGCATCAGCGCCTTCATCATCGAGACGAACCAGCCGGGCTTCGTGCGCGGCAAGACCGAGCCCAAGCTGGGCATCCGCGCCTCGGCGACCTGCGAGATCGAACTCGTCGACTACGTGTGCCCGGTGGCGAACCGCCTCGGCAACGAAGGCCAGGGCTTCGCCATCGCCATGGCCGTGCTCGACTCCGGCCGCATCGGCATCGCCGCGCAGTCGGTAGGCATCGCGCGCGCCGCCTACGAGGCCGCGCTGGCCTGGTCGCGCGACCGCAAGGCCTTCGGGTCCTCGATCGGTTCCTTCCAGATGACGCAGCAGAAGATCGCCGACATGAAGTGCCGCCTCGAGGCCGCGCGGCTGCTCACGCTGCGCGCCGCCTGGAACAAGCAGCGCTGCAAGGAAACCGGCGAGCGCAACACGGTGGAAGCCGCGATGGCCAAGCTGGTCGCCTCCGAGGCCGCGATGTTCTGCGCCCACCAGGCGCTGCAGATCCACGGCGGCATGGGCTACAGCAAGGAGATGCCGCTGGAACGCTACTTCCGCGACGCCAAGATCACCGAGATCTACGAAGGCACGAGCGAGATCCAGCGCATGGTCATCGCACGCCAGGAAACCGGACTGCGCTGAGCCGCCGCGCCGCGGGCGGCCGCGGCATCCTCACAGCGCGGCGAGCCTCTCCGCCGCGAGTTCCAGCGTCGCAGGCTCCTTGGCGAAGCAGCAGCGCAGCAGGCGGTCGTCCGAGGGCCGTTCCTGGAACGGCGACAACGGGATCACCGCCACGCCGTGGCGCTCGACCAGCTGCCGGCAGAACTCCAGGTCCGGCAGCGACGAGACGGCCGAGTAGTCGACCAGCTGGAAATACGTGCCGTGGCTGGGGAGCAGCCTCAGTCGCGTCCCCGTCATGAGCCTGCCGAACAGGTTGCGTCGCGCCTCGGCGCGGGCCGCGACCTCGGCGCCGTAGCCGGGAGCCTCGGCCAGGAAATCCGCCAGCGCGCGCTGCACGGGGGCGTTGACCGCGAAGGTCACGAACTGGTGCACCTTGCGGAACTCGCGCGTCGCCTGCGGCGGCGCGATGCAGTAGCCGACTTTCCACCCGGTCGCATCGAACACCTTGCCGAACGAATACACCGCGAAGCAGCGCGGGCGCAGCCCCGGATGGGCGAGCGCCGTGGCATGGCGCCGGCCGTCGAAGGTGAGGCGCTCATAGACCTCGTCGGCCAGCAGCCAGGCGCGGGTGGGCTCGAGCAGCGCCGCGAGGCGGTCGAGGCTGGCCCGATCCAGCACCTGGCCCGTCGGGTTGTTGGGGTTGTTGACGACCACGAGCCGCGTGCGCGGCGACAGCGCGGCAGCCAGCGCTTCCCAGTCCGGCTGGAAATCCGGCCGCGTGAGCGGCACGCGCAGGATGCGCGCGCCAGCCAGTACGGCCGCGGGCGCGTAGGAGTCGTAGGCGGGGTCGAGCAGCACCACTTCGTCGCCGGGACCGACCGTGGCCTGGATGGCGCAGAACAGCGCCTCCGTGCCGCCGGCGGTGACCGTGATCTCATGCTCCGGATCGACGGCTACGCCGTGCCTCGCGGCGTGGTCGGCGGCGATGCGCTCGCGCAGCAGCGGATCGCCGGCCATGGGCGCGTACTGGTTGAGGCCGGCGCGCATGTGCATCTCGACGAGGTCGACGAGCCGGGGCGGCGGCTGGAAATCGGGAATGCCCTGGCCGAGGTTGACCGCGCCGTGCTCGACGGCGAGACGCGACATCACCGTGAAGATGGTGGTGCCGACGCCGGGGAGCTTGTCCGCGATGTCCACGCTGGCCCGCGACTATTCGTTGGCGGCGATCGCCCGCTGGATGTCGCGCTGGCGGCGCTTTTCCTGCCGCTGCATGCCCACACCCACGCCGACGACGGCGATCGCGACGATCAGCACCATGATGGTGGCGAGCGCGTTCACGTCCGGGCTCACGCCGAGCCGGACCTTGGAGAAGATCACCTGCGGCAGCGTGCTGGAGCCCGGGCCCGAGACGAAGCTCGTGATCACGAGGTCGTCCCAGGACAGCGTGAATGCCAGCATCCAGCCCGCCAGGATCGCCGGGAAGATGATCGGCAGCGTGATCAGGAAGAACACCTTGGCCGGCCGCGCGCCGAGGTCCATGGCGGCCTCTTCCAGCGCGTCGTCGAAGGTGGCGAGCCGCGACTGCACGACCACCGTGACGTAGGCCATGGAGAAGGTCATGTGCGCGATCGTGATGGTCGTGACGCCGCGGCCCGAGGGCCAGCCCACCGCCTGCTCCAGCGCGACGAACAGCAGCAGCATGGCCAGGCCGGTGATGACCTCCGGCATGACCAGCGGCGCCGTCGTCATGCCGCTCATCAGCGTGCGGCCGCGGAAGCGCCCGAAGCGCGACAGCGCCAGGCCCGCCAGCGTGCCGAGGATGACGGCGCCGGTCGCATTGATCGCGGCGATCTTCAGCGAGAGCATCGCCGCGTCGAGGATCTGCTGGTTGTGCAGCAGTTCGCCGTACCACTTGGTCGAGAAGCCCGCCCACACGGTCACGAGCTTGCTCTCGTTGAACGAGAACACGATCATCGACAGGATCGGCACGTACAGGAACGCGAAGCCGAACGCCATCGCGCTGGTGACGAAGAACGAGCGGCGCCCGATCACGGATGCCCTCCCAGCTGCTTGCCCTGGTAGTGCTGGAACACCATGATCGGCACGACCAGCAGCAGCAGCATCGCGATCGCGACCGCGCTCGCCACCGGCCAGTCACGGTTGTTGAAGAACTCGTTCCACAGGACCTTGCCGATCATCAGCGTGTCCGCGCCGCCCAGCAGCGAGGGAATCACGAACTCGCCGACGGCGGGGATGAACACCAGCATGCAGCCGGCGACGATGCCCGGCGCGGACAGCGGCAGCGTGATCTTCATGAAGGCCTTGACCGGGCGGCAGCCCAGGTCCGCTGCCGCCTCGAGCAGCGTCATGTCGTGCTTCTCGAGGTTCGCGTACAGCGGCAGGATCATGAACGGCAGGTACGAATACACGATGCCGACGTAGACCGCGAAATCGGTCTGCAGCATCACGATGGGCTCGTCGATGATGCCCAGGGCCATCAGCATGTTGTTGAGGAGGCCGTTGTTCTTGAGGATGCCGATCCAGGCGTAGACGCGCAGCAGGAACGAGGTCCAGAACGGCAGCATAACCAGCATCAGCAGCAGGTTGCGCCACTGCGGGCTGGTCCGCGCGATGCCGTAGGCCATCGGGTAGCCCAGCAACAGGCACAGCAGCGTGGACACGGCCGCCACCATCAGCGAGTTGAGGTAGGCGCGGTAATACAGCGCGTCCTGCCACAGGTACGCGTAGTTGGCGATGTTCAGCTTGAGCGTGAGCGCCTGTGCCTCGACCCAGCTCAGCAGCGGCTCGTACGGCGGCATGCCCATCCGGATCTCGGACAGCGAGATCTTGAGCACGATGATGAACGGCACCAGGAAGAACAGCGCCAGCCACAGGTAGGGCACGCCGATGACGACCGCGCGTCCCGGGCCGCCCCAGTCGGCCAGCCGGTTGCGGGCCCAGCGGTAAGGGCCGAGCATCTGCATGAACGCCATCAGCTCGGCGAGCAGGAAAGGAGCGCTGCCGCCCTCGCCCATCACCCGGCCGTTGCGGGCCAGCCGGCTCACTGCGTCACCACCACGTTCGCCGACGCGTCCCAGTAGACCCAGACCGGCTCGTCCCAGGTGATGCGATCCTCGCCGCGGCGCGTGATGTTTGGCTGAGTGATGCGCAGGATCTTGCCGGTGTCGAGGCGCACCAGGTAACGCGATACGTCGCCGAGGTAGGCGATCTCGGTGACCGTCCCGCGGAAGATGTTCTCGTCGCGGCCCGGGTTGTCGCGCGAGATGTGGATCTTCTCCGGCCGCACCGCCAGCCAGACGGTCGAGTCGGGCGGCGCCGAGACGCCGTGGTCGACGTAGATCGGCGCGGCGCCGGCCTCGGGACAGGCGATGCGCACGTAGGAAGGCTCGTCCTCGACGATCCGGCCCTCGAACATGTTCACGGAACCGACGAAGTCGGCGACGAAGCGCGTCGTCGGGTATTCGTAGATGTCGGTGGGCGTGCCCACCTGGACGATGCCGCCGTGGTTCATCACGCCGATGCGCGAGGCCAGCGTCATCGCCTCTTCCTGGTCGTGGGTCACGACCACGAAGGTGACCCCCAGCTTTTCCTGGATGTTCACGAGCTCGAACTGCGTGTGCTCGCGAAGCTTCTTGTCGAGCGCGCCGAGCGGCTCGTCGAGCAGCAGCAGCTTCGGGCGCTTGACCAGCGAGCGCGCCAGCGCGACGCGCTGGCGCTGGCCGCCAGACAACTGGTGCGGCTTGCGCTTGGCGAACGAGCTCATCTTGACCAGTTCGAGCATGGCCGCGACGCGCTCGGTGAGCTCAGCCTTGGGGATGCCGTCCTGCTTGAGCCCGAACGAGACGTTCTGCTCGACCGTCATGTGCGGGAACAGCGCGTAGGACTGGAACATCATGTTGACCGGCCGCTCGTAGGGCGGGATGCCGGTCATGTCCACGCCGTCGATCCACAGGTGGCCGGCAGTGGGCACCTCGAAACCGGCGAGCATCCTGAGCAGCGTCGTCTTGCCGCAGCCGGAGGCGCCGAGCAGGCAGAAGATCTCGCCCTTGTAGATGTTCAGCGAGACGTCGTCCACTGCGACGAAGTCGCCGAACTTCTTGGTGACTTTCTCGATGCGGACGTAGGGCTGCGCCTTGGGATCCTTCCAGGCCTCAACCTTCTCATCGGGACGGACGTTCGCCATGGAATCCCCGCAGGGCCGGCTGGGATGGGAAACGGCCCCGGAAGCTGTCGCCTCCGGGGCCGTTTGCTTGGGTTACTGGCCCGTCGTGAACCGCGTCCAGCTGCGGTTCATGAGCCGGCTGAACTCCTGCGATTCCGCGAGGTGCGGATGGAGCTTGGCCTTGACCGCAGCGTCGGGATACACGGCCGGATCACCCTTGACCGCCGGGTCCACGAACTCCAGCGACGCCAGGTTGCCGTTCGCATAGCTGATGACGTTCGAGGCCGCGGCGACCACCTTGGGGTCCATCAGGTAGTTGATGAACTGGTAGGCGTTGTCGGGATGGGCCGCATCCGCCGGGATGGCGAGCATGTCGAACCACATGATCGCGCCTTCCTTCGGGATCGAGTAGGCCACGGTCACGCCCTTGCCGGCTTCCTTGGCCCGGTCGCGCGCCTGCAGCACGTCGCCGCTCCAGCCGATCGCGACGCAGATGTCGCCGTTGGCGAGCGAGTCGATGTACGCCGAAGAATTGAAGGACCGGACGTACGGCCGGACCTTCATGAGCAGTTCCTCGGCGGCCTTGAGGTCGGCCTCGCTCTCGCTGTTCGGGTCCTTGCCCAGGTAGATCAGCGCGGAGTCGATGACCTCGCTCGGCGCGTCGAGCATCGTGATGCCGCAGTCCTTGAGCTTGGCCGCGTTCTTCGGGTCGAACACGATGGCCCAGCTGTCGACCTTGTCGGTGCCCAGCGCCTTCTTGACCTTGTCGACGTCGTAGCCGATGCCGGTCGTGCCCCACATGTAGGGGATCGAGTGCTCGTTGTTCGGATCGTGCAGGGCCACGCGCTGCATGATCTCGGGGTCCATGTTCTTGAGGTTGGGCAGCTTCGACTTGTCGAGCTTCAGGAACACGCCGGCCTTGATCTGGCGCTCGAGGAAGGAGGCCGAGGGCACGACCACGTCGTAGCCGGTGCGGCCCGCAAGCAGCTTGGTCTCGAGGACTTCGTTGGAATCGAAGACGTCGTAGTTGACCTTGATGCCCGTGTCCTTCGAGAACGTCGGGACCGTGTCCTCGGCGATGTAGTCAGACCAGTTGTAGACGTTGAGGACCTTCTCCTCGGGCGCGGGTGCAGCGGGCGCGGCCGCCTCGCCCTCGGGCTTCTTCTCGCCGCCGCAGGCCACCAACAGCGCCGCCATCGTCGTCGCCAGCAACGCAGACCGGTATGACACGTGCATCTTTATCCCTCGCTACCGGGCTCCGCCCGGAAACCCTTGCCACCGCCGCGGGACGCATGCCCCAGGGCCCCTAGTGAGTCACAGAACCCGATTATAGCCATGCCCCAGCGGATTTCTGCAGCCCTGTTGGAGCTGCCCCGGGAGTGTGCGCCGCCGGTGCGGCCCGCACTCAGCCGGTGCGGACCCCGAGATCCCGGGCGGTGAGGTCCAGGCACTTCCAGGCCTTCTCCACCAGCTCGTCGATGTGGCTTCGCTCCAGGATCAGCGGCGGGGCGATGATCATGGTGTCGCGCACCGCCCGCATGACCAGGCCGTTGGCGAAGCAGTGGTCGCGGCAGATCAGGCCGACGTCGCCGCGGTTGCGGAAGAAGCTGCGCGTGCCCTTGTGCGCCACCAGTTCCAGGGCGCCGATGAAGCCCACGCCGCGGACCTCGCCGACCAGCGGGTGCTCGCCCAGCTCGGCCCAGCGCTGCTGCAGGTAGGGACCGGTTTCCTCGCGCACGCGCTCCACCAGCCGCTCGCCGCGCAGGATCGCCAGGTTGGCGAGGGCCACCGCGCAGGCGACCGGGTGGCCGGAGTAGGTATAACCGTGGGCGAACTCGCCGCCCTTGTCGATGAGCACCTCCGCGACGCGGTCCGAGACCATGACGCCGCCCAGCGGCTGGTACCCGGAGGTGACCGCCTTGGCGATGGTCATGAAGTCGGGCCTGAAGCCGAAGTGCTCGCAGCCGAACCAGCGGCCCGTGCGGCCGAAACCGCAGACGACCTCGTCGGCGATCAGCAGGATCCCGTACTCGCGGCAGATGCGCTCGATCTCGGGCCAGTAGGTCTCCGGCGGGATGATCACGCCGCCCGCGCCCTGGATCGGCTCGCCGATGAAGGCCCCCACCCTGTCGGGGCCGATCTGCTCGATCTTCTCGGCCAGCCGGCGCGCGGCCCGCAGGCCGTACTCGGCGGGACTCAGGTCCGTGCCGTTCTCGAACCAGTAGGGCTGCTCGATGTGGACGATGTCCGGGATCGGCAGGCCGCCCTGCTCGTGCATGAACGCCATGCCGCCCAGCGAGGCGCCCGCCATGGTGCTGCCGTGGTAGGCATTGTGGCGGCTGATGATCATCTTGCGGTCCGGCTCGCCCAGCAGGTCCCAGTAGCGCCGGACCATGCGCACGATCGTGTCGTTCGCCTCGGAGCCGGAACCCGTGAAGAACACCCGCTTGAACTGCGGCGGCGTGAGCTCCGCGAGCACCCGCGCGAGCTCGATGGCCGGCGGGTTCGCGCTCTTGAAGAAGCTGTTGTAGTACGGTAGCTCCTGCATCTGGCGGTAGGCCGCCTCGGCGAGCTCCTTGCGGCCGTAACCGATGTTCACGCACCACAGGCCTGCCATGCCGTCGAGGATCTTGTGGCCCTCGGAGTCGTGCAGGTAGGGCCCCTCGGCGTGGGTGATCACGCGCGCGCCTTCGGCCGCCAGCGCCTTGAAGTCGGTGAACGGGTGCATGAAGTGGCGCGAGTCCAGTTCCTGCCACTCGCGCGTCGTCCGGGTCTTGCTGATCAGTTCGGCGCTCATCTCTCGGCTCCTGTCTCGTTCCATTGCGCGTCGATTCGTCCGGCAAGCGTAACCCGGGAGCACGGTCACGGGCGCGGCGTCAGCGGTCGGGAGCAGGTCGCGAGCCCCGCTTCCCGGGCCGCGACCACCCGACGCGCCGTGCCTCAAACGTTCAGCAGCAGGTGTTCGCGCTCCCAGGACGAGATCACCTGCAGGAACGTCTCGTGCTCGGTTTCCTTGACCGCCGCGTAGGCCGCGACGTACCGGTCGCCGAAGATGTCGACCAGCGGCTTGCACTCCCGCAGCAGCTTCAGCGCCTCGGCCAGCGTGCGCGGCAGGGCGAAGGGCAGCTCGTAGGCACTGCCGTTGATCGGCTCGGTCGGCTTGAGGCCCTCGATCATGCCGAGGTAGCCGCAGGCCATCGAGGCGGTGATCGCGAGGTAGGGATTGGCGTCCGCGCCGCCGAGGCGGTTCTCGACGCGGCGGTTCGAGGGCGAGGACACGGGCACGCGCAGGCCGGCGGTTCGGTTGTCGTAGCCCCACTGCACGTTGATCGGCGCCATGGTGTAGCGCGACAGGCGGCGGTAGCTGTTGACGTTCGGCGCGAACAGCGACATCGCGGCGGGCAGGTACTTCTGCAGGCCGGCGATGTGGGAGAAGAACAGCTGCGTCGGAGAACCGTCCTTGTTGGAGAACACGTTCTCGCCGGTGGTCGTGTCCACCACGCTCTGGTGGATGTGCATGGCGCTGCCGGGCTCCTTGGCCATCGGCTTCGCCATGAACGTCGCGTACATCTTGTGGCGCAGCGCGGCCTCGCGCGCCGTGCGCTTGAACAGGAACGCCTGGTCCGCCAGCGACAGCGGATCGCCGTGCAGCAGGTTGATCTCCATCTGCGCGGCGCCGTCCTCGTGGATCAGCGTGTCGATGTCGATGTTCTGCGCCTCGCAGAACGCGTACATGTCGTCGAACATCGGGTCGAACTCGTTGACCGCCGCGATGGAATACGACTGGCGGCCGATCTCGGGCCGGCCCGAGCGGCCCACCGGCGGCTTGAGCGGGTAGTCGGGATCGAGGTTCGGGTCGACCAGGAAGAACTCGAGCTCTGGCGCGACCACGGCCTTCCAGCCCTTCGCGGCATACATCTCGATGATGCGACGCAGCAGGTAGCGCGGCGCCATCGGCACGGGCCGGCCGTCGCTGTAGAAGCAGTCGTGGATGACCTGCGCGGTGGGCTCCGCGGCCCAGGGCACGACGCGGATCGTCGACGGATCGGCCTTGAGGACGATGTCGATCTCGGACGGGTTGATGGAACTGTCGTCGTCCGGGTAATCGCCGGTCACGGTCTGCAGGAAGATGGACTCGGGCATGCGCATGCCCTCCTCTTCCGCGTACTTCTCGGCGGGGACGATCTTGCCGCGGGCGACGCCCGCCATGTCCGGGATGATGGCCTCGACCTCGGAGATGCCGTGGTCACGGAGGAACTGCTGGATCTTCTGCGTCATTGGAATTGCCTCGATGCACGCACGCGTGCAGCCTCACCGAAGGCCGCGAACAGTGCGCGTGAGAATGGGTTGTTCATCGCCTTCCACTCCGGGTGCCACTGCACCGCGAGCGCGAACGCCGGCGCGCCGGCGACGTGGAAGGCCTCGATCAGTCTGTCGGGAGCGCGTGCCTCGACGACCAGCCCGCGGCCGAGTTCGCGTACGCCCTGCTGGTGCAGCGAGTTGACCATGAGGTCGCGCGAACCCCACAGCGCGTGCAGCTGGCCGCCGTCGGCCAGTTCCACCAGGTGGCGGGGACCGTACTGCACCTCGAGCGGCTGGTCGTGGTCCTCGCGGTGGTCCTCGAAGCCCGGCTGTTCCTGCACGCGCTGCCACAGGGAACCGCCGAAGGCGACGTTCATTTCCTGGAAGCCGCGACAGATGCCGAGCACCGGCAGTCCGGCCGCGATCGCCGCCGGGATCATCGGCAGCGTCGTCGCATCGCGCTCGGGATCGTGCAGCGTGCCGGGCGCAGAGGGCTCGCCTGCATAGCGCTGGGGCTCGACGTTGGACGGACTTCCCGTGAACAGGATGCCGTCGAAGCTGTCGAGCCAGTCCTCCAGGTGCGCCTCGCCGAGCGCCGGGACCAGCACGGGCACGCAGTCGGCCGCCTCGGCGATCGCGGCGATGTACTTTTCGCCGACGCAATGGAACGGATGCGGCCCCAGGAGGCGCCGGTCGGCAGGGATTCCGATGACTGGCTTGCGCGTTCGCATGTTAATTATTTTGAACGGCTGATCCGCCGCTCAAGTCCATGGTGCGGGCGCATTGTCGCACAGATCGACGTGCCCGCGCCTCCCTCGGCCTGCAAAATATAGCCAAATAAGGCTATCAGGGGTCACTTATCTGCGTAATGCAGTGCAGCAGGCCTTGCCGCCCCCCGGGGGCACTGGGGTATTCTGGTAACGGCACCGCAAGGATCGACAGTCACTAAATCTTAAACGCCCAGCCGCCATCCCGGCGCCCGTGGCGTTAATCCAGAGTCGCCTGCGCCCGCCAGGAGCAGCATGAGCCAAGCCCGCGAAGCGTTCGCCGTGGCCGAGGAATTCCTCGCGCGCCACCCCGATGTGCAGTCGATCGACCTGCTGCTGCCCGACATCAACGGCGTGTTGCGCGGCAAGCGCGTCGAGCGCGACGAGCTCGGCTCGATCTACGAGCGCGGCATGCTGCTGCCGGGCTCGATGTTCGCGCTCGACATCCAGGGTGGCACCATCCAGGCCTCCGGGCTCGGCTTCGACGAGGGCGATGCGGATCGCGCCTGCATGCCCGTCCCCGGCTCGCTGTGCGCCACGCCCTGGCTGGGGACCGAGATCGCCCAGCTGCAGGTGCAGATGCTCGATCACGACGGCACGCCGTTTCACGGCGATCCCCGCCACGTCCTGGGTTCCATCGTCGAGCGCCTGCGCGCGCGCGGCCTCAATCCCGTGGTTGCGGTGGAGCTGGAGTTCTACTTCGTCGACCGCGAGCGGACCGTCGAGGGCAACGCCCAGCCGCCCCGCTCGCGCCTCACCGGCAGGCGCGAGTACCGCACCCAGATCAACTCGATGATCGACCTGCAGGTGGCCTCGCCGATCCTGCGCGAGATCGTCGACACCTGCCGCCTCCAGGACGTGCCGGCGGGCGGCTCGCTGGCCGAGTACGGGCCCGGGCAGTACGAAGTGAACCTCAAGCACGTGCCGGACGCCGTGCTCGCCTGCGACCATGCGACGCGCTTCAAGCGCATCGTGAAGGGCGTGGCACTGAAACACGGCCTCGAGGCCACGTTCATGGCCAAGCCCTACGCCGACATGGCGGGCAGTGGCGCGCACGTGCACGTGAGCCTGGTCGACGAAGCGGGCCGCAACGCCTTCGCCTCCGACGAGCCGCTCGCCCATCCGCTGCTGCGCTCGGCTGCCGCCGGCCTGCTGGCGACGATGGCCGAAGGCATGGCCCTGTTCGCGCCGAACGCCAACTCCTATCGGCGGTTCCGCCCCGAGTCCTACGTGCCGATGCACGCCTGCTGGGGCTACAACAACCGCGGCGTCGCGGTGCGCGTGCCCGTCAGCGGGCCCGAGGACCGCCGGCTGGAGCACCGCGTCGCCGGCGCCGACGTGAATCCCTACCTGCTCGTGGCGACGGTGCTGGCAGGAATGCTGGCGGGCATCGAGAACGGGCTCGAGCCGCCGCCGCCGCTGGAGGGCAACGCCTACCAGGAGCGGCGCGGGTGCGAGCCGCTGCCGGCGCACTGGCCGCTGGCCATCGAACGCTTCGCCGCGGGCAGCCTGCTGAAGCCCTACCTGGGCGAGCGCTTCTGCCGGCTCTACGAGGCCGTCAAGCGCGGCGAACTCGACGACTTCTCCGCCTACATCTCGCCGCTCGAGTACGCCTGGTACCTGGAGCCGGTATGAACGCTGACCACGATTTCGGCTGCGACAGCTACTACGCCGCCAGCGCCTACCCCACGCCGCGCCGCCCGGCCCTCGCGAGCACCGAGACTGCCGACGTGTGCGTGATCGGCGGCGGGCTCGCGGGACTCTCCACGGCACTGGAACTCGTCGAGCGCGGCCTGTCGGTCGTGCTGCTGGAAGGAGAACGCGTCGGCTTCGGCGCGTCGGGCCGCTCGGGAGCGCAACTGATCCAGGGCTATGCCTGCAGCCAGGAAAAGCTCGAGGGCCACCTCGGCTTCGACGGCGCCAAGGCCCTCTGGGACATGAGCCTCGAGTCGCTGGACATCGTCCGCGATCGCGTGGCGCGCCACGCGATCGACTGCGACCTGACCTGGGGCCACATGCACTGCGCCATCAAGCCGCGCCAGCGAAAGGACCTCATCGAGTGGCAGGGCGACACGGAACGTCGCTACGGCTACGACAAGCTGCGCTTCGTGGAACGCGAGGAGCTCGGCACGATGCTGGGCACCTCGCGCTATCTCGCCGGCGTGTTCGACTCCAACAGCGGTCACTGCCACCCGCTCAATTACACGCTCGGGCTGGCACGCGCGGCCGAGGCCGCCGGCGTGCGGATCTTCGAGGGCAGCCGCGCGATCTCGATCGACCAGGGCGACACGGTTACGGTGCGCACCTCCCATGGCGCGGTTCGCGCCCGGCATGTGGCCCTCGCCGGCAACTGCTACCTCGAGGGCCTCGTGCCGGCCCTGCAGCGCAAGATCATGTCGGTCGGCACCTACATCATCGCCACCGAGCAGCTCG
>JADZCS010000207.1 GCA_020851435.1 Gammaproteobacteria bacterium
CGCTTACTTGAACGAGTAAGTCACGTCCACGCCATAGCTGCGGCCCGGGGCGTCGTGAATGAACGAGCCACCGAACTCCGGCGCCGGGATGATCTCGGCGAGGTACTGCTTGTCGGTCAGGTTGCGGCCCCAGGCGGTGACGCCCCAGGCTTCGCCCGTCAGGCCGACGCGCAGGTTGAGCAGCGCGTACGGGTCGCGCTTCATCTTCGAGAACTCGCCCTGGCCGAAGCCGGCGTACAGGCCGAACAGGTTGGGCACCTGGTTCTCCTGCACCGGGTGGAACCAGGTCTCGCCGACGAAGCTGCTGTCGAGGCGGCTGACCAGCTCGAGGCCCGAGCCACCCAGCGGCATGCGGTACTCGACGCCCAGGTTGCCGGTGTACTCAGGCGCGTAGGGCATCTCGTTGCCCTTCGTGTACGGACGGCCCGTGTACTTGTCGATGTTGCCATTGGCGTAGCCGAAGCCACCGAACACCGTCAGGCCTTCCATCGCGGCCCAGCGGAAGTCCAGCTCGCCGCCCTTGATGGTCACTTCGTCGAGGTTGGTGACCGCGCGCAGCAGGCCGAAAGGACCGGCGAAGAAGTTAAAGAATTGAGCGTTCTCGACCTTGGTCTGGAACAGCGCGCCGTTGATGGACAGCGAGTTGTCGAGCAGGTTGGCCTTGAAGCCGACTTCGAACGCCTTTGAGACTTCCTTCTTGTAGTCGTCGTTCACGTCTGCGAGGCCGCGAACGGACGATGGCGTGCAGGTCGCCGGGTACAGGCCACCATTCACGAACTGGCTGTCGCCCAGGCACAGTGCGCCGTAGTAGGTCTCGACGGTCGCGAAGCTGCCCGTGGAGTTGAAGCCGCCGCTGCGGAAGCCGTAGCCGTAGGACGTGAACACCGAGAACTCATCGGTGACCTTCCAGTTGACCGACAGCTTCGGCTGGAACTGGCTGTAGCTCTTCGAGCGGCTCGGGATGCCCGAGGCCGCCAGCGACGGCGTCACGGAGTAGGCGGGGTTGATGTACGGGTTCGAGCCGCCGGCGAAGCCCACGGTCTGCGCGCGGCAGCCGCCGGTCACCGAGCTCGAGGACGTGCAGGTCGGCACGTTGTTGTCGACGTCGCGCTTCTCGTTGTCGTAGCGCAGCGCGAGCGCGACTTCGACGCCTTCGGCGACGTCGTAGGCGAGCTGGCCGAAGCCCGCGTAGACCGTGCTGCTGAAGTCGTCGTCGTACAGCAGGTCGGTCGGGTTCGGGCCGCCGGTGGGAACGAAGCCCTGGGCCTTGAGCGGCTGGCCGAGGTCCGCGCCCTGCGACACGATCACGTGACGCGAGATGTCGGCGAAGTACACGCCGGCCACCCAGCGCAGCGCCTGGTCACCGGGCGAGGTGAGGCGCAGCTCGAGGCTCATGTCTTCCTGGTCGCGCTGCTGGTACTGGTAACCGTCGCAGGTCGTCGGGCCGTAGGGCGGCAGGAACGACGCGGCCATGTTGCCACCACCGTAGTTGAACGGCGGCGGCAGCGGGAACGTGGCGGCGTTGGCGGCGAACGAGGCCTGGCAGGTCGGCAGGGCAGCGTATAGGCCGAAGGCCGCGCTGGTGCCGTCCGTCAGGAAGAAGTTGGTCTGGTCGTTGTAGGCGGCGACCGCGGTCAGCATGCCCACGCCCACGTCCCAGTCGCCCTTCACGGACAGGTTGATGTTCTCCTGCTCGTTGATGGGCGAGATGTTGTTGCTGTAGAGGAAGTCGTGGTTGTTCGGGTCTTCATTGAACGGCGGGTAGCCCACCGCGTCGGCTACTTCCTTCAGCGCCACGGCGGCGTTGAAGTTGATGGCGCCGGCCTTGAGCTTGGAGTACTTGCCCTTGACGTCGATTTCGCCGCCGGCGACGTCGAACAGCAGGCGTCCGGAGACACCCGTCTCCTCGAAGTAGTCGACGCAGTCGTCGCAACCGAGCTTGGCGTTTTCCCACTGGCCGTCGGTCGAACGGGTGTAGGCCGACAGGCTGCCCTTGGCGACTTCGCCGAGCGGGCCGCTGACGTAGGCGTTGAGCTTGTAGGTGTTGTCGCTGCCGTAACCGGCGCCGAGGTCCACTTCCATCGAGTCGCCCGGCTTGCGGGTGGTCAGGATGATGGCGCCGGCCAGCGCGTTGCGGCCGTACAGCGCGCCCTGCGGGCCCTTGAGGACCTCGATCTGCGCGATGTTGTTGAGTTCCTGGTTCAGGGCCTGCGGGTTGGTCTGCAGCACGCCGTCGATGACGAGCGCGAAGTTCGTCTCCGAGTCGCGGCCGGTGTTGATGCCGCGGATCACGACCTGCAGGTCGCCGGCCTCGGCCGTCTGGACCTGCGAGACGCCGGAGGTCAAGGCGATGAAGTCGGTCGGGCGCTCGATGCCTGCGCTCTCGATCTCGGTTGCAGTGAAGGCCTGCACGGTTGCCGGCACGTCCTCGAGCTTTTCAGCGCGCTGGCGGGCGGTGACGACGATCTCTTCCAGCGTGGCCTGCTCGGCGGCCATGGCCTGTGCACCGGCGATCACGCTCGCGACGCCGGCGGCGACCAGCGTCAGCTTTCTCATGCGATGTTGCATACCCTAATTCCCCTCGGTTCGTGATGGGCAATTGTCCGGACAAATGTTGGACAAAACCGGGCCGATGTTACGCCGCCCTACGTAGTGTCCGCAACCACGCTCGCCGCCTGATTTGCGCTGGGGCCACGACTGCCAGGAAATGGTCGAAAAACCTTAAAAATCAATTTTCTGAGCGCGGAGCACCGCGTGAAGCAGGTGGCGGTGCAGGCCCGGCGTTGCGTGTTTGCAACAAAATCCTCGGGCGCGCAGGGCGTCGGAGGCGCCCAAAGCGTCTTTGCTATGATGGAAAGCTATCCCGCGCTGGCCCCCACGATGTACCGCCAACTCATCCAGTTCCCCCCCAAGGACGCCGCGCTGCGCGACGACGTGCACGCCCTCGGCGGACTCGTCGGCGAGATCCTGGCCGACCAGGGTGGGCCGGAACTGCTGGCGCTGGTCGAGGGTGACCGGCGCGATGCGATCGCGCCCCACGAGAACCCTGCGCTGGGCCACCAGGCCCTTGCTGCCCGGGTCGCGGGCCGGGACCCGGCGCTGGCCAGGGACCTGGTCCGGGCGTTCTCGACCTGGTTCCAGGTCGTGAACCTCGCCGAGAAAATCCACCGCATCCGGCGGCGCCGCCATTACCAGAACCGCACCGACCGGCCGCAACCGGGCGGCATCACCGATGCGCTCAACCGCCTGAAGACCGCGGGCATGCCGGCGGACGAAGTCCTCAGCCTGCTGGGCAGCCTCACGATCTATCCGGTGCTGACCGCCCACCCGACTGAATCGACGCGCCGGACCGTGCTGCGCAAGCAGCAGCAGATCGCAGCACTGATGCTGGAGCGCCTGGATCCCGGCCTCACGCCCGGCGAAAAACGCTCGCTTTGGGAGCGCATCCGCCTCGAGGTCACGACGGGCTGGCAGACCGAGGA
>JADZCS010000208.1 GCA_020851435.1 Gammaproteobacteria bacterium
GTGGCCAACGACCAGGTTCCGCTGCGCTTCTGGGAAGACACGCGGATCCGCACCATTCCCTACGATCGCGGTTCGTTCTACCTGGTCACCGTCGACGACGCCGTGCGCAAGCACAGCGGCGGCCGACGTTCGCTGGACGACCTGATGCTGGAGATGAAGCGGCAGCAGCAGCAGGGCAAGGCGCTCTCGAATGCGGATTGGGAAGCGCTGCTGGCGCGTGAACTCGGCGACGGCGCAGTCGCGGACTTCCGCGCCATGCTGGCCGGCAAGTGGATGCTGCCGGCATCCGATGCGTTCGGGCCCTGTTTCCGCCGCGTCGCGAAGCGCATGCGCCGCTACGAGCTGGGCTTCGACCCGAAGGTCCTCGTGGAGCCGCGCCGCATCATCCGCGGCCTGGTGCCAGGTTCGGCTGCAGCGCGCGCCGGCCTGCTCGACGGTGACGAGATCCTGCAGCCTGTGGGCCAGGACCACCTGCAGGGCGAGCAGGAACGGGAGATCGAGCTGAAGATCCGCCGCGACGGGCGCGACTTCGTGCAGCGCTACCTGCCTCGCGGCGAAACCGTGGATGCCTGGCAGTGGGAGCGCGACCCAGCCGCGCCCGCGGCCGATTGCCGCTAGGCCTTGCCGATCGCGGCGAGCAGCCGGTCGATGTCCGTCATGTCGTTGAACACGGAGACCGTGACGCGGAAGCGGTTTGCGGAGGTCGTGATCTTGACCTTGGCGGCCTGGAGCTTCGGCCCCAGGACCTTGCTGGCATTGGGCATGACGCAGGCCACGATCGGCGTTCGCGATTCCGGCGGCGTCATCAGCGGATAGCCCAGCTTCGGCAGTTCTTCCTTGAGGCGGCTGGTCAGCGACTGGGCATGCGCCTGGATATTCACGACGCCCAGGGCCTGGATGTAGTCCAGCGAGTGGTTGAGCAGCGCGACGCCCATGTGCGAGCGCGTGCCCAGGCCGAACAGCCCCTGCGCATCCTTGCTGAAGGCGAAGTCGGCGATCGAGGATCCCGGCGGGTCGAGCGGATAGATATGGCTCTCGAACTCGCTGATGCCGTAGTAGCCGTAGTTGCTGCGCTTGAGCTTCGGCTGGACGCCCTTGCGGACGTACAGGAAACCCGTGCCGAAGTCGCCCATGAGCCACTTGTAGCTGGCGGTCGACGCGAAATCGACGCCGCTGGCGTGCAGGTCAAGCGGCACGCAGCCGGCGGCATGGATGATATCGGCGTAAACGTAGGCGCCCGCCGCGTGGGCGATGTCGCAGACCGCCTTGAGGTCGTGCTCGAAGCCGTTGATCGTCGAGACCAGCGACAGCGCCACCAGCTTCGTGCCCGGGCGCACCGCGCGGCGCACGTCGTCGAGCTCGATGCGGCCGTCGCGCGCCGCGATCCAGCTGACCTGCATGCCCTGGCGCGCCAGCTCCTCGTAGAGCGGGATGCTGCCGAAGAAATGCAGGGTGTCGGTGACGATGTGGCCGCCGCTCTCAGGGATGCCCAGCGCACGCACGATCATCTGCTCGCCAGCCGTGGTGCTCTGGACGAAGGTCAGCTCGTCCGGGTCGGCGTTGACCAGCTTCGCGAAGCGCGCGATGGCGCCGCGCTGGTCCAGCTCATAGCGCCGCGCCGCGGGATCCAGCGTGCGCATCGCGAGATAGGCTTCTACGGCGGCCTTGCCGCCCAGGCTGATCGGATGCTGTGAGCCGGAATCCAGGTAGGCGAGGTCGGTCGGCGCGAACGCCGCCTTGTCCGGCAGCGTGCGTGGCGACGCGTCGGGCCGGGCCGCGGGGCTGTCCTGGCCCAGCGCGGCGCCTGCAAAAGGGAGGGCGCCGGCTGCGGCGAGCAACTCCCTTCGGGTCATTTCCATGGGAAGGTCTCCGCTCATGGCGTCGCAGGTTAGCAGGGCAATCCGGGCTAAACCCATGCGATTTCTGCGTCAGGACGCCGTTCCCCGCATGATTTTCGCTGCGTGGGAGGTCATGGCAGCGTAACAAATGAGTTGACTCAGCGACTTGGCGCATTAAAACTTCTGACGATGGCTGAAGGACTCTCCAAGGTCGACCTGCGGATCCTCGAGCAGCTGCAGCTCGACAGCTCGATTTCCTCGGGCGAGCTGGCCGAGAAGGTCGGCCTGTCCCAGTCGCCCTGCTGGCGCCGCCTGCAGCGCCTCAAGGAAGAAGGCTACATCCGCGGCCAGGTTGCCCTGCTCGACCCCGCCAAGTTCGGCCCGAGCATGTACATCTTCGCCTATCTCGAGATGGCGACCCTCAGCGACTCCGCGCGCGAGGAATTCCTGCGCAAGGTCGAGCTGACGCCCGAGATCCTCGAGTGTCACGCGATCTTTGGCGAGATGGACATCATGATCAAGGTCATCGCGCCGTCGATGGACTGGTACCAGAACTTCGTCTTCAAGACCCTGCTCAAGTTTCCGGGTGTGAAGAGCCTGCGTTCGACCGTGACGCTGAGCCAGCTCAAGTACACGACGGCGATTCCGCTGCGCAACTACGAGCCCCGATCAGCCGAATAGCGACAGCGGCCCGGGGGCGGCGGACCGGCATCTTTATGCGGGCCTGGATTGCCGGCCGGGCGAAACGGCATAACCACGCCCGGGGCGATACCCTATGTTCCCCTGCACCATGAAGAACCCAAGACACGGGGCTCCTGCCCACGCGGCACTGCGCGCCATCCTCGCGGCCGTCGTGCTCGCGGCTGGATGCCCGCTCGCAGCGCTCGCACAGGAAGCTGCGCCAGCCGTTCCGGCAGGCCCGGCGACCTTCACGCTGAGGGCGCCGGTCGTCACGCGCCACACCGGAACGTTCAACGGCAGCAAGGTCGCGTTCTCGGCGAAGGTGGAGGGCCTCGACGTCGCCGACGCGGCAGGCAGGCACGGCGCGCGCCTGGTGTCCTTCGCCTACACCGCGGACGCGGTGGCGGGCCGCAAGGTGGCCGCATCGTCGCGGCCCGTGCTGTTCCTGTTCAACGGCGGCCCGATCAGCGCCTCGCCCTACCTGCACATGGGCTCCTTCGGTCCGCAGCGCGTGTTCGTCCCGGACGACACGGCGGCGGATCCGTTCACCTGGACCCTCAAGGACAATCCGTACTCCCTGCTCGACGTCGCGGACCTCGTGTTCATCGATCCGGCCGGAACGGGCTTCAGCCGCGTCGTGCCCGGCAAGGATCCCACCGACTACTACTCGGTGGTGGCCGACGGCCAGCAGGTGGCGGCGTTCGTGTCGGCCTGGCTCAGTCGCAACGGACGACTGGCCTCGCCGAAGTTCGTGTTCGGCGAGAGCTACGGCACGATGCGCGCGGTCGAGATCGGCCGCCAGCTCGCCGCCCTGCCTGCGCCCATCCTGCTCGACGGCATCGTGCTGTTCGGCCAGGCCGTCAACATCGCCGAGTACGCCCAGCGCCCGCGCA
>JADZCS010000209.1 GCA_020851435.1 Gammaproteobacteria bacterium
GCCATGCCCCACAGGTGCTCGGCCATCACGAACGAGACCATGGTCTCGAACATCGGCACCTCGATCTCCTGCCCCTCGCCGCTGCGCTCGCGGTTGAACAGCGCCGCCAGCACCGCGTAGACCACCGTCATTGCGGTGGTCTTGTCGGCCACGATCGTCGGCAGGTAGCGCGGCTCGCCGAGCACGAGCTTGTTGAGCATCGCGATGCCGGCGATCGACTGGATCGAGTCGTCGAGCGCACCCTTGCTGCCGTAGGGCCCCTTGCGGCTGTAGCCGTAGGCGCCGCAATAGATGATCTTCGGGTTGACGGCCTTGAGCGCCTCGTAGTCGAGCCCGAGCTTCGTCATCACCTGCGGACGGTTGTTGTGGATGAACACGTCGACGGTGGCCGCGAGGTCCAGCACAGCCTGCTTGGCGTCGGGCTGCTTGACGTCCAGCACGATCGAGCGCTTGTTGCGGTTGCAGGTCATGTACAGGGCAGCCATGCCACGGTGGCGGCTGGCACCGAGCTGGCGGTTGCTGTCGCCCTGCGGCGACTCGATCTTGATCACCTCGGCACCCATGTCGGCGAGCAGCTGGCAGGCCCAGGGGCCCAGCACGACGCTCGTGAACTCCAGGATGCGGACGCCGTTCAGCGGTCCGGGCATTTCGTGTCTCCTCGCAGGCGGGACAGTATTGTATACATTCCTGCCGCCATGCCGCCAACGCGCGCCGACCGGCGAGCGACTGGCTCCCGGCTCGGCTAACATGTCCGGACAATTGGCCCCTAACTGGATGCGCCTGGATGCAAGCCGACTCGAGTGCAAGGTTGCAGCGACGCGAGGCGATCCTCGGCTCGGTATTGTGCGCCGGCGGCGCGATGCTGTTCGCCGCCAAGGGAGTCATCGCCAAGCTCATCTATGCCGAGGGCATGGATTACGAGACGGTCGTCATGCTGCGCGCCGTGCTCGCGCTGCCGGTGTTCTGGGCCTGGGCCCTGGTCAACGTGGGCGCAACGCCGCTGCGCAGCGCGCGCGGCGGCGCCGTGACCGCCGCCCTGGTCGCTGGCCTGCTCTGCTACTGCGTCGGGTCGCTGCTCGACTTCTACGCCCTTACCGTCATCGGCGCGAACCTGGAACGCGCGCTGCTGTTCTCCTACCCCGCGATGGTCGTGATCGCCGCCGCCCTGCTGGCGAGGCGCTGGCCCGCGCCTCGCATGAGCTTCGCGGTGTCGCTGACCTGGCTGGGCGTAGCGCTGGCCGTGGGCGTGTTCGACCACGACGTGCTGCGCGGCAACGCGGTGGGCGCGCTCGCCATCCTGGCGTGCGCCGCGCTGTTCGCGGGCTACTTCCTGATCAGCGATCGCTACATGCGCGAGATCGGCAGCCTGCCGTTCACGGCCTTCGCCATGACCGGCGCGGCGCTGGGACTCGTGGCCTGGTATGCGGCGAGACACTCGGACCTGCCCCTGCCCCAGGGCGCGACCGCGTGGGCGCTGCTCGCGTTGCTGATCGGCGCATCGACCGTGGCCCCGGTGATCATGATGGCCGAGGGCGTGCGGCGCATCGGCGCCCAGCGCGGCGCAGTGGTGAGCACGGTGGGCCCGCCGTTCACGATCGCGCTGGCCTGGCTCGTGCTCGGCGAGCGCATGGGCGTGGACCAGATTCTCGGCACGGTGCTGATCATCGGCGGAATCCTGGTGCTGGAGCTCGCGCGCAAGCGCCGCGTGCCCGACCCCACCGACTGAAGTTCAGCCGGTCATCCAGGAGCCGGCGCTGCCGGACTGCCAGCCGCGCCGCAGCTGCAGCGAGTAGGTGTAGCGGTCGCCGGGATGCTCGGAAACGGAGACCTCGAACAGGCGCCGGCCCTCGCCGCGGTAGCGCCGCACGACAGTGAGGCTGGGAGATCCAGGCTCCACGCCCAGCGCCTCGGCGATGCCCGCGGGCACGGTGCGCGCGATGATGTCGATGTCCACGCTTTCGATGGTTTCGCCGAAGCGGCGCGAGATCAGCTCGTAGACCGGCCCGCGGCGGCGGCCGATCAACTCGGCGATACCCGCGTACTCGGGCCTGACGTACACGTCCGACCAGCACATCGGCACGCGCGCACCCTTGAGGCGACGGACGCAGCGGATCAGGGCCCAGCTGGTGCCGACCGGGCAGTCGAGCAGCTTCGCCAGCGCGCGACCGGCGCGCACCTCCTCCGTCCCGACCACCACCAGCCGGCTGTGCTCGGGGTACTGCAGCATCTCGGCGGGCGTGCGCAGGGCCTGCACGTAGGACTCGGTGGAGTGGCGGGAGCGAACCACCGTGCCCACGCCCTGGTGACGCCCGATCAGGCCCAGGTCCTCCAGGCGACGCAGCGCCTCGCGGATCGTGTGCCGGCTGACGCCGAACTGGCCGACCAGTTCCAGCTCGCCGGGCAGGGTCGAGCCGACCGCCAGGCGGCCGGCGCGGATCTCGGCCAGCAGGGACTCCGCCACCTCCTCGTAACGCTTGCGGGCCACCCGCCCGACGCCGCTCGAACCACTCATCGACCGTCCCCCGTTAATCCGCGTTGACAGGACCATGCCCTACTTCTAGCATTTGTCCGGACATTTGGCACGCTTCGGGAACATCCGTTCCCGCCCCCACCACCCATCGGAGCCCCGCACATGGTGCAACAAGCCAAGCAGGTAGGCGAACAGCGCTACCGCGAGACCTTCGGCCGCTACTACGAGGACTTCGTGGTCGGCGACGTGTACGAGCACCGGCCGGGCAAGACCATCACCCAGACCGACAACCAGTGGTTCACGCTGCTGACCATGAACACGCACCCGCTGCACTTCGACGAGGCGTATGCGAAGGCCAGCGAGTTCGGCCGCTGCATCGTCTGCAGCCCGCTGACCGTCGGGCTGCTGGTGGGCATGAGCGTCACCGACGTCAGCCAGAAGGCGATCGCCAACCTCGGCTGGCGCGACATCCGCATGACGGCCCCGGTGTTCGCCGGCGACACTCTGTATGCCGAGTCCGAGGTGCTGGAGAAGCGCGAGTCGAAGTCCCGCCCCAACGCCGGCATAGTCACCGTCAAGACGATCGGCAAGAACCAGGACGGCAAGGTGGTCTGCGAGTTCGAGCGCACCATCCTGGTCGCGCGCCGCGGCCATTCCGTCGAAGACCGCACGAACTACTGAGGCAGTCATGACCCAAGCCGACAACCAGCGCGCCACCCCCGACGAGGAAGCGCAGATCCTCGACGCCATCGACGTGTGGGTCGAGCGCGAAGTACGCCCGATTGCCCGCAAGTTCGACCAGGCCGACGAGTACCCCCACGAACTCGTCGAGCAGATGAAGGAACTGGGCCTGTTCGGCGCGACCATCTCGCAGCAGTACGGCGGGCTCGGCCTGTCGGCCTCCTGCTACGCGCAGGTCGTGACGCGCATCTCCAGCGCCTGGATGGCGCCCACGGGCATCTTCAACTCGCACCTGATCATGGCGCAGTGCGTCGAGCGCAACGGTACGGAGGCCCAGAAGCAGGCCTTCCTGCCGCGCTTCGCGACCGGCGAGCTGCGCGGCGGCCTCGGCCTGACCGAGCCGGACGCCGGCACCGACCTGCAGTCGATCCGCACCCTGGCCCGCCGCGACGGCGACGGATACGTCATCGACGGCACCAAGACCTGGATCACCAACGGCGTCTACGGCA
>JADZCS010000210.1 GCA_020851435.1 Gammaproteobacteria bacterium
ACGTGGGCAGGGCCCCACGCGAACACGAACGAGATGCCGGCGATCCCGTCGACCGGGTCGGAGGCGCCCTTGTTGCCGCTCAGCGACCAGCGTGCCTTCACTTCCGGGCGGGCCTGGAACTTGCGGGAACCGTCCGCCTTCTCGAACAGGTCGACCATGACGCCGAGTCCGGCCTGCAGGATGCCGTCCTGGTTGCCCTTGGCGCCGGTCGGGTTGGTGTCCATGACACCGACGCCGAACGACACGAACGGCGAGGCCTTGGACTCCGGGAAGAACAGTCGCAGTGCCGAGAGGCTGATGCCGCTCATCTTGAGGCGCGATTCGTTGGCGCCGTCGAACTGCGAGTAGAACAGGCTGGACTCGAGGTTCCAGCGCTCGTTGAGGCCGACGCCGGCGCCGATGCCGTACTGCATGCCGTCGTCGACGTTGCGGTCCTGGTCGGTCCAGACGCCTTCGAGCGTCGGTGCGAGCACGTACTTCATGCCAGCGACGTCGCCGGCGTTCGCGGAAAGGCTCGCGAGGGCGAGCGCAACGCTGCCGGCGAGGATGCAAATCTTCTTGTTCACGTGGTTCTCCTTGGAATCCTGCACGGCGCGCCCCGATTTTCCCCGCGCTGCGCCCGTGTGTTGCCCGCCATGATATCGCAACCCCCGCCCTTTTGGGCAGGACCAGGGGTGCCCGATTCGGTCCGGCTAGTGGCCGGGTCTGGCCAATACGACGCGGTCGCCCGGCGCGATGCCCAGCCTTGCCGCCGTTCCGGCGACCACTTCCAGCACGGCCACGACCGGCGCGCTGGCAGGGATGGGCTCCAGCGACAGCGGCGTGGCGCGCTCGGCGATGTTGACGATGCGGCCGTCGGCCGCGATGAACAGCAGGTCGAGGCTGACGTAGGTGTTCTTCATCCAGAACGAGGCCCACTGCGGCGGCCCGAGGGGGAAGTACATGGCCTGGTCGGCATCGAGCTGGCGCAGGTACATGAGCCCCTGCGAGCGCCGCTCCTGGGTGTTGGCCACCCAGGCCCGGAAGGCGTGCGTGCCGTGTGCCGTGCGGACGGTCGCGGTCGTGCGCGGGAAGCGCTGCAGGGGTTCGCCGGCGCTGGCCTCGTCGGCGGCCCGCGCGGCGGTGACGAACAGGCCCGCCGGTGCAGCGACGGACAGGGCGAGCAGTATTACTGCGAGTGCCTGGCGCCAGGAGCTGTTCATGGATGCGGTTCCGTGGTCGCGGCTGCCGCGGGGGCGGCGCCGTCATCCTCGTCGAAAGTCACGCGGCCTGCAAAGTCGAAACGCGTGACCAGCACGCTGCCCGTGCCCGCCAGGGCCCGCGCCGGCGCCGTGCAGAAACCGCTGGCGGCGACGCGGAATGTGCGCGGCGGCAGGGTGGCGCCCGCGATCGGTTGCTGCGAGGCGTGGTCGAGCACGCAGCGGTCGGTGCCCTGCGTGCCGAAGAACTGGCCCGAACCCTCGACGATCACGGTGACGTTGACCGGCACGGCGTCGCCGCCCGCGCCCTCGGCGAGCGTGGGTGCGGCGAACAGCAGGCCGAGCCTGCGCCCGTCAGGCAGTTCGCCCGCGAAACGCAGCCGCAGGCCGCGTGCATCGGGGCGCGACATGCCGTCGCAGTCCAGCGCGGCGCCGCGCCAGTCGACCGCCGCCTCGACGTCGCCGCGCAGCCGCGCCGTCAGGAAGCCGCTGCCGTCCGGCAGGCAGGCCCGGACGGCAGGCGGTGGCGCGGGAGGCAGGTCGGCGGGCATGCGGTCAATCCGTGGGTGACTGGGCCACGAGCAGGTGCTTGGCGAGCGCACCGTGCACGATGCCGACGCCGCGCGCAAGGTGCAGCAGCAGCGTCGCCATCAGCACGCCGCCTGCGGCCGCGACGATGCCGAGCGCCGGCGTGGGATGCCAGCTGACCCCCGACGACAGCTGGATCATGCCCATGTCCTCGAGCACGAACGCGAACGGCGCCGCGACCAGCGCCGCGGACACCGTGACGCCGACCACAGCGACCGTGAAATACGCGACGCCCAGCGGCAGCATCAGCAGGAAATACAGCATCGTGGTGTAGGTGCGGCGGTCCTTGAGCATGTCCTTGATGCGCTCGAGCATGGGCACGCCGGTGGCCGGATAGCGCGGCCGACGCGGCATGCGCACGCCGAGCAGGCCCTCGACGATGCGGCCCTCGACCAGCGCCAGCACGCGCTCGAAGCCCAGGAACAGCAGCAGGATCGGGATGCCGACGATCAGGATCAGCAGGCCCAGCGACAGGCTGGCGCCGGTCACGGTGACGCTGAAGTACAGCACGCCGGTGACGATAGACAGCAGCATGAAGAACAACGAGGTCCACGCTCGCGGGTCGCCGTACACGCCGAAGAACTGGCCGATGGCCGTGCGCCGCACCGGGCGCTTGGGGGGCGCGAGGGCGGTGCGCACCTGCTTTTCGGTCTGGCGATAGGCATCGGCGACCTCGTCGGGGGCGCCGTAGGTGCTGGCGATGAGCTCCAGCACGTCGGACTCGGTCTTGCCGGGGTGGGAGAGCACTTCCGCGCGGAGGTATTCCTCGGCGTCGTAGAGCGCGTCCTGCACCAGCGCAGGATCCTCGCCCGCGAGCGCGCCGCGGAGCTGCTCGAGGTACTGCTGGATGGACCGCGGGGCGGCAGGCGTGCTCATGACATCACTCCCTGTGATTCTGTGAAGTTATCTACGAAATCGCGTGTATCGCGCCAGATACCGCCCCATTTGGCGAGGGTCTCGCGGCCGGACGCGGTGATGCGGTAGTAGCGGCGCGGCGGGCCCGCCACCGAGGGCACGACGCGGCTGTCGAGCAGGCCCTGGGCCGACAAGGTGCGCAGCACGGGGTACAGCGCGCCCTGCTTGACGGTCGGCGCGCGCGGCGACAGCTGCAGCTGCTTGGCGATCTGGTAGCCGTAGAGGTCTTCGCTGGCCCGGTCCAGGATGGCGAGCAGCACCAGGGCGACCAGGCCGGCGTTCAGTTCCTTCTGGAACTTGCGGGCCAGCGTGTCCTGGTCCGGCGGCTCGCCGGGGTGCTCGGTGACCAGGTCGATGTCGGGATCTGCTTCCATTACGACCACCATCTTATGATGGTGTTGATACTACTACGATGTTCGCAATAGTCAAGTGCCGGCGATAAACCGACTTATGTCGGTGATCCTGACGATGGCGAGCTGCCATCATTGATGGATAACATCCAGAACATCGCCCCAAGGACGCTGCCCACTCCATGGAACCGCTCACACCGCCTCGTCGCCCCTCGGGGCGGTTCGTCAGCCGTCTCACCAAGGGCACGCTCGCCATCATCATGGCCGGCGGCCGCGGCGAGCGGCTCAAACACCTGACCCTCAATCGCTGCAAGCCCGCCACGCCGTTCGGCGGCAAGTTCCGCATCATCGACTTCGTGCTGTCGAACTGCGTGAACTCGGGCATCCGCCAGATCGCGGTGCTCACGCAGTACAAGGCGCAGTCGCTGATCCAGCACGTGCAGCGCGGCTGGTCCTACCTGCGCGGCGAGTTCGGCGAGTTCATCGACGTCATTCCCGCGCAGCAGCAGATCGGCGAGGAGTGGTACCGCGGCACGGCCGATTCCGTGTTCCAGAACCTCGACTACATCCGCGAGCACCGCCCCAAGCACGTGCTGATCCTCGCCGGCGACCACGTCTACAAGATGGACTACGGCCCGATGGTGGTCGCGCACCTCGAGAAGGGCGCCGACATCACGGTCGGCGTGGTCGAGGTGCCGCGCGAGCAGGCGCGCGAATTCGGCGTCATGACGGTCAACGAGGAAAACCGCATCCTGCGCTTCGCGGAGAAGCCGCAGGAGCCTGAATCCATGCCCGGCCGCGAGGGCATGGCGCTCGCGTCGATGGGCATCTACGTGTTCAACGCGAGGCTGCTGGAGCGACTGCTGGTCGAGGACGCCGCTGACGCGAGCTCGAAGCACGATTTCGGCCGCAACATCATCCCCAAGGCGCTCGAGAAGCTCGACGTCTACGCCTATCCGTTCACCGACGTGCGCACGCGCGCGCAGAGCTACTGGCGCGACGTCGGCAACGTCGATGCGTTCTACGAGTCCAACATGGAGCTGGTCGCCATCGACCCGGAACTCAACCTCTACGACGCGAACTGGCCGATCTGGACCTACCAGGCGCAGCTGCCGCCGGCGAAGTTCGTGCTCGACGAGGACGGGCGGCGCGGCCTCGCGATCAACTCGATGGTGGCTGGCGGCTGCATCGTCTCGGGCGCGTCGGTGTCGCAGACCATGCTGTTCTCCGGCGTGCGCGTGCTGGAACGCGCGACGGTCGAGCAGTCGGTGATCCTGCCGAACGTGCGCATCGGCCGCGGCTGCCACATCCGTCGTGCCGTCGTCGACGAGGACTGCGATATTCCAGACGGCACGAGCATCGGCATGGACCGTGAGGCCGATGCCGCCCGCTTCTACATCACGAAGAAGGGTGTGGTGCTGGTGACGCGCGAAATGCTTCGCGCCGCGCAGTGACGGGCACCGCCGACCCGCGCCTGCGGGTGGTGATCTGCTGGCACCTTCACCAGCCGCAGTACCGCGACCTGGCCGCGGGCACCGTGCTGCGCCCGTGGGTTTACCTGCACGCGCTGCGCGACTACGTCGACCTGGCGATGCGCCTCGAGTCCTGCCCCGAGGCGGCCGCCGTCGTGGCCTTCTCGCCTGTGCTGCTCGAGCAGCTCGACGATTACTGCGGGGAACTCGCGCGCCACCTGCAGGGCGGCGCGCCGCTCGGCGACCCCGTGCTCGCGCTGCTGGCGGCCGGCGGCGTGCCCGCGGACCGCCGCGAGTGGCCCGCGCTGGTGCGCGCCTGCCTCAGCGCACACCGCGTGCTGCGCGTCGAGCGCCACGCGTCCTATCGACAGCTGGCCGACTTCGCGATGCGCCTGCTCGAGCACGACGCGCTCGCCTATGCCTCGCCGCAGCTCATGACCGACCTCGCGGCCTGGTTCCACCTGGCGTGGTGCGGCGAGGGCCTGCGCGAGGGCGATCCGCGCGCCCGCGACCTCGTGGAGCAGGGCCGCGACTTCACGCCAGCGCAGCTGCGCAGCCTGCTCGAGTGCATCGCCGATGCGCTGTCCGGCGTGGTTCCGCGCTTCCGCAGGCTGGCCGGCAACGGCCAGATCGAGCTCGCGGTCTCGCCCTGGGGCCATCCGATCCTGCCGCTGATGCTGGGCTTTTCGGCGGCGCGCGAGACGGCGCCAGGGCTCGCGCTGCCGGACGACGTCGCCTACCCGGGTGGCGAGGACCGGGCGCGCTGGCACCTGGCGCGCGCCGTCCAGGTCTTCACGCGCACTTTCGGGCTGCGGCCGCGTGGCTGCTGGCCGCCCGAGGGCGCGCTGTCGGATCGCGTGGTGGCGCTGATGCCGGCTTTCGGCTTCGACTGGGTGGCCAGCGGCGAGAGCGTGCTGGAGCGGTCGCTGCCCGATGCGGCCGCCCAGGGCGACGGCGATCCCTGGCATCGCGCCTATGCGGTGGGCAGCGCGGGCACGACCTGCTTCTTCCGCGACGACGAACTGTCCGATCGCGTCGGCTTCACCTACGGGCGCTGGGACGCGGCGGGTGCCGCCGACGACCTCGTCGCGCGGCTGGAGCGCATCGCGGCGACGGCGGGGCCGGACGCGGTGGTGCCGCTCATGCTCGACGGCGACAATGTGTTCGAGTACTACCCGGGCAACGGCCAGGAATTCGTCGCTGCCCTGTATGCCAGGCTCGCCGCCCATCCGGCCCTGCGGCTGACCACGTTTTCGCAGTGCCTCGTCGAGGGCATCGAAAGCCGTCCCTTGCCACGGCTGGTCGCGGGTAGCTGGATTCGCGGCAGCCTCGCCAGCTGGATCGGCAACCCGGGCCGCAACCGCGCCTGGGCCAGCCTCTGCGAGGCGAAGCGCATGTACGACCAGGTCATGGTCGAGGGCAACCTGGACGAGCGCGCCGAGCAGGCCGCGGAGCAGCTGCTCGGCATCTGCGAAGGCTCGGACTGGTTCTGGCGCTTCGACGAGGATGAGGACCCGGGCACGCTCGATCCGCTGTTCCGCCGTCACCTGCTCAACCTCTATGCGGCGCTGGGCGAGGCGCCACCTTCGCCGCTCACGGATGTCGCCGGCTGACGACGACGGTCGTTGAAGGAACCCGGCGCCAGGGATAAAAGGACTTCATGCGCATGCCAAACCGGATACTGCCCAGGGCCGCGATCGTCGCGCTGTTCGCCGTGCTGCTCGCCGCCTGCTCGGGCGTCACGAGCCTCGAAAAGCCGCAGCTCGAGCTCGTGAGCGTGGGCGCAGCCACGGGCGACCTGTTCGAGCAGCGGGTCACGGTGCGCCTGCGCGTCACCAACCCCAACGACCGGGTGCTGCCCGTGCGTGGCCTCACGGTGGCCGTGGAACTCGAGGGCCAGAAGTTCGCCGACGGCGTCTCGGCGCGCGCCTTCGACGTGCCCGCGCGCGGGCAGGCTGAGTTCGACATGGAAATGCGCGCCGATGCGGTCGGTGGGCTGGTGCAGCTGGTGAAGCGTCGCGGCGCGGGCGCGCGCGAGGCGCGCTACGTGATTCGCGGCAAGGTCGAGACGAAACTCGGCTTCGTGCGCAGCGTCCCGTTCGAGGACGCCGGCGTCATCCCGCTCGGCCGCTAGCCGGACTTCGACTTGCCGCCGTGCCGGCGGGTGCGGCGATAGAGCGCCTCGTAGGCGTCGGCGCTGCGTTCCCAGGAAAAATCCTGCTGCATGCCGTTGAGCTGCAGCCTGCGCCAGGCGGCGGGCGAGCGGAACCAGTCGATCATCGTGTCCAGTGCCCAGCGCACCGCGGGCGGGTCGGGATCGTTGAAGACGATACCCGTGCCGGTGCCGCTGGCGGGGTCGAAGTGCTCGACCGAGTCGGCCAGCCCGCCCGTGCGGCGCACGATCGGCACGGTGCCGTAGCGCAGGCTGTACATCTGGTTGAGCCCGCAGGGCTCGTAACGCGACGGCATGAGGAACGCGTCCGCGCCCGCCTCGATCCAGTGCGAGAGTTCCTCGCTGTAGCCACGCGTGAACGAGGCGCGTCCCGGGAAGTCGCGCGCGAGCGAGTCGAAGAACTGCTCGTAGCGCGCCTCGCCGTTGCCCAGCACGGCGAGCCGGATCGTGCCGCGACCCAGCAGCGTCGGCAGCACCGATTCCGTGAGGTCGATGCCCTTCTGCCAGTTGAGCCGCGAGACCATGCCGACCAGCGGCGTACCGGCGGGCGCGTCGAGCCCGAGCCTGTCGGCCAGCGCCGTCCGCATGCGCGCCTTGCCGCTGAGGTCGCCGGCTTCGAAGTGCGCGGGCAGCATCGGGTCGGTGGCGGGGTCCCAGGCCTCGTGGTCCACGCCGTTGAGGATGCCGCTCACGCTGTCGTGACGACCGCGCAGCACGGCGTCGAGGCCCATGCCCAGCGCCGGCGTGCAGATCTCGCGGGCGTAGCCGGGGCTCACGGTGTTGACCGAGTCCGCGTGCTTGAGGCCCTCGCGCAGCAGGTTGACGCGGCCCTCGGCGCGCTCGCCGGCGTCGAGTTCACGCGCGGCGTCGCCGAGTCCCAGGCCCTCGACCCAGTCCCAGGGCAGCACGCCCTGGTAACCGAGGTTGTGGATCGTCAGCACCGTGCGCGTGTGCTCGAACAACCTGTCCCAGGCGTAGATCGTGCGCAGGTAAAGCGGCGCGAGCGCCGTGTGCCAGTCGTGGCAATGGACGATGCGCGGCGCGAAGCCGAGCCGCTGGCAGGATTCCAGCGCGATGCGCGTGAGCGCCAGGAAGCGCAGGTGTTCGTCGGCTGCGTTGCCGTAGATGCCCTTGCGCCCGTACAGCGCGGGGCAGTCGACGAGGTAGAGGTCCGGGCCGCCATGCTGCTGCCGGCCGCGCAGCACCGAGTAGCGATAGCGGTGCGGGCCCATCGCGATCTCGAGGTCGGCCAGCGGCGCGATCGGCTCGATGGCGAGGCCCTTGCGGTCGAGGTCGTCGTACAGGGGCAGGAAGGGCCGGATGTCGTGGCCGCGGCCGTGCAGGATGCCGGCCAGGGCGGCGGAAACGTCGCCGAGGCCGCCGACCTTCACGTAAGGTGCGAACTCCGCGGTGATGTAGCAGGCCGATGGTCGCATGGGCGTAAGTGTACAGGCGCGCAGCAAGCAGCGGGTTGCCCCGGCTGCACGCGGCGGGCATCGTGGACCCATGCCAGGAGAGCTTCGCATGCACGACCACGATCCCACGTACGCGCGCATGAGCCGCGCCATCGAGTTCATCGACCGTCACTTCGCGGAGCGTCCCGATCTTGCGGCCATGGCCGCCGCCGCGGGACTCAGCGAGAGCCACTTCTCACGCGAGTTCCGCCGCTGGGCCGGCCTCGCGCCGACGCAGTACATGAACCAGCTCGCGCTCGCCGCAGCCAAGGCCGACCTCGGCGCGCAGGGCACGGCGCTCACCGCGGCCTGTGTCGCGGGCCTCTCGGGTGGCGGCCGCCTGCACGACCTGTTCGTGACGCTGGAGGCGGTGACGCCCGGCGAGTACAAGTCCGGCGGGGCAGGAGTGGCCATGCAGGCCGGGTTCGCCGAGACGCCTTTCGGCACTGCGCTGCTGGCGAGTTCCGCGCGCGGCCTCTCGCACCTGTCCTTCGTCGACGACGGTGACGAGGCGGCGCTCGAGGTGCTGGCCGGCCAGTGGCCGCGCGCGAACTGGCATCGCGACGATGCCGGCGCGGCGAGGCTGGCACGCCAGGTGTTCGAGACCGGCGGCGGCGAACTTCGGCTGTGGGTGCGCGGCACCAACTTCCAGGTGCAGGTCTGGCGCGCGCTGCTGGATCTCGCCGCGCTTGGGCCCACTACCTATTCGGGGATCGCGCAGGCCATCGGCAGGCCGGGCGCGAGCCGTGCCGTGGGCACGGCGGTCGGCGACAATCCCGTGGCGTGGTTGATCCCCTGCCACCGCGTGCTTCGCAGCGACGGCGGCCTGGGCGGCTACCGCTGGGGGCTGGCGCGCAAGCGCGACATCCTGGCCTGGGAAGTGGCCAGGGCCGCGGTGTCGGCGGGGGCTGCGGCGGCCTGAGCGCGAGGCGCCCCGGGCCGCCGGGGTTTCAGCGCGCGGTCTTGCGGATGGGCGTAGCCGCCGGCGGCTCAGGGGCGGCTGCCTCGGGCTCCGGTTCGGGCTCGGGAGCACCGACGCCGTTTCCGCCGGCGGGCTCGCTGCTGCGCGGCGGCACGAACATCGCCATCATGTTTTCCTGCAGGCGGCCCCACAGTTCCATGTTCTGGCGCGCGACGTCGGCCATGGCGCTCATCGGCGGCGGCGCGGACTCGAGCATGCGGTTGATCTGCTGCTGCAGGCCGTCCTGCTGGCGCATGAAGGTCTCCACGCTCTTCTCGAGGTAGCGGCCCATGAAGTCCTGCATCGGCCCGCCGTAGAAGCGGATGATCGACTCGAGCAGCTGCGTGGACAGGATGGGCTGGCCGAACTGCTCCTGTTCGGCGATGACCTGCAGCAGGATCAGGCGCGTGATGTCTTCGCCGGTCTTGTCCTCGACCACGCGGATCTTTTCGCCCTTCACGATGAGGTCGCGGATGTCCTCGAGCGTGACGTGCCGGCTGATCGACGCGTCGTACAGACGGCGATTAGCGTACTTCTTGATCAGGCGTACGGTGTTCATGCGTCGGAATATACAGTAAGCATCCCGCACTGCGGCAAGGGGGTCGCGGGGGGAACGCGCAAAAAAAGCGGACGGCGACCCGAAGGTACACCGCCCGCCGAGGGGGATGGTCCGAAGGGGCTTTAGGCCGCCTTCTTCTTGGCTGCCGGCACGATTTCGGCGGCGGCCTGGTCAAACAGCTTGGTCATTTCGGCCTGCGACTCGGTGGCGAACTTCACGAAGTCCTGCGAGTGCTGCGTGGCCTTCTCGGCGAACGCGGTGTTGAGCTCGACCTGCTTCGCGGTCAGCTCGTTGACGTCCTTGGCGGTCGTGGTCAGCTGGGCCTGCTTGACGGCGAAGTCGAGCATCTCGCCCATGAACGCGTACTGCTGGCGCGCGACGCGCTCGAAGCTCTTCACGTACAGCTCGTTGAAACGGGCGGCGGGGGCAAAGGCCTTCTTCGAGGCTTCGACGAACACGCTGACATCGATGGGCTGGGTGGTCATGGCACTTTCCTTATGGCATTTCGGCTGACGATGGTCAGTACTATACCGATTTTATAATGCAGTGCAACAATTTTTTGCAGTGCCAAATGGAAATGCGCGGGTCTTCTCTAAGCCCATGTTCTAGAAGGAGTGACGTCCCGTCTCTTGCTGGGTCGCCAACCCGGCTGGTCAGGCTCTGGCGCAATTTTAACGCGATGCAGTATTTCCGTCCCCCGTCCCGGCTTGCACGCCCCGGCCTGCTCCACGAGACTGCCTGAATCGGCAGTCGCAGCCGAGCGGGGGAATCAATCGCCATGACCAGTCACGAAGATCCCCAGGCAGCCTGGGTGGGCGCCTGGATGAACGCGCAGCGCGAGGGCTGGCAGCGGTTCTTCGGTGCACCCGCGCAGGCCGCCGTTCCGCCCGGTCCGCAGGCCTTCGTCGACATGCTCGGGACCGCGCCGCCGGCGTCCGCCGCCGAGGTGTCGCGCAAGCTCATGGACTTCGGCGAGAGCTATCTCGGCATCGCAGGCGAATTCTGGAAGGTGATCGAGAAGACCCGAGCCGCGCCGCCGTCCGACGAGTCGGCGCTGCGCGCGGAACTGGACCGCCTGCGCAGCACCTTCACGCAGGGCTTCGCCCGCCTGTATGGCGCGGCACCTGCCGGCGGCGACGTGCTCGCGGCCTGGCAGAACCTCGGCGCCGGGATGTGGGGTGGCGCGCAGCCGGCCGGCATGCCGGGGCTGCCGGCTTTCGGGCTCACGCGCGAGCGCCAGGAGGCTGCACAGCGCACGGGCCAGGCAGCGCTGCGCTGCCAGAAGGCATTCCAGCGCTTTTCGGAACTGCAGGCCCGCATCGCGGGCGAGGCGCTCGACCGGCTCTCGAAAGTGCTGGCCTCGCGCGCTGCCGGCACCGAGGCTCCCGACAGCCTGCGCGCGGTCTACGACCTCTGGATCGACAGCGGCGAGCGCGCCTACGCCGCCGCGGCGCACGGCGCCGAGGTCGCCGCGGCCCAGGCCGAGCTCAACGACGCGCTCACCGACCTCAAGCTCGAGCAGCAGAAGGTCGTCGAGGACTGGGCCAGGGCGCTCGACCTGCCGACCCGCTCGGAGATCAACACCATCCTCAAGCGCGTGAATACCCTGCGCCGGCGCGTGCGCGAGCTCGAGGAAGAAGTCGAGCAGCTGCGGGCGCGGCGCTGAGGCCGGGTATGGAGCCTTTCCGCATACCGCCGGAGCGCGCGCTGGCCGAGATGCTCGAGTTCGGGCGCAAGCTCGGCGGCGGCATCGCGGCGCTGGGACGCACGGGCGAGATCGCGGTCGGCGCCACGCCGCGCGAGGCCGTGTACGGCGAGGACAAGCTCACGCTGTATCACTATCCGCCGCTGGGTCCGTCCGCGGGCCTGCCGCCCGTGGTGATCTGCTACGCGCTGGTCAACCGGCCGTACATGATGGACCTGCAGCCGGACCGCTCGCTGATCCGCGGGCTGTCGCTCGCCGGGCTCGACGTCTATCTCGTCGACTGGGGCTACCCCGACGGCGCAGACCGCTTCCTCGAGCTGGACGACTACGTCAACGGCTATCTCGCGCGCTGCATCGCGCAGGTGAAGGCGGCGCGGGGCGTGCCACAGGTCAACCTGCTCGGCGTCTGCCAGGGCGGCACGATGAGCCTGTGCTACGCAGCGCTGCGGCCCGCGGACATCGCGAACCTGGTGCTCATGGTCACGCCGGTGGACTTCCACACGCCCGACAACCTGCTCTCGAAGTGGGCGCGCGGCATGGACGTCGATCGCATGGTGGCCGCCTACGGCAACATCCCGGGCGAACTGCTGAACCTCACGTTCCTGTCGCTGATGCCGTTCCGCCTGACCAGCCAGAAATACGCCGGCCTGGCCGACATCCTCGACGATCCCGCGCAGCTGGCGAGTTTCCTGCGCATGGAGAAGTGGATTTTCGACAGCCCCGACCAGGCAGGCGAGGCCTTCCGGCAGTTCGTGAAGTGGTGCTTCCAGGAGAACCGCCTCGTCGAGGGCCGGCTGGAACTGGGCGGGCGACGCGTCGACCTGGCCAGGATCACCATGCCGGTGTTCAACGTCTATGCCACGCAGGATCACCTGGTCCCGCCCGCGGCCTCGCTCGCCCTGGGCGGGCAGGTCGGCACGGACGACTATTCGACGCTCGCCTTCGAGGGCGGGCACATCGGCATCTATGTCAGCGGACGAGCCCAGAAGGTGCTGCCCACCGCCATTGCGGACTGGCTCAGGATCCGCGCCCCCGGTAACGCGGAAGTCGCCAGCCTCCGCTAGGATGGGGGGCACAACAAGGAGGATCGCCAACATGTCACTGGAACAGTCGCGGGCCCAGCTGCAGGCCCTGGTCGGACGGGAATCCCATGCCAGCGACTGGCTGGAAGTGACCCAGCGGCGCGTCGACGACTTTGCCGCCGCCACCGGCGACCACCAGTGGATCCACGTCGACCCCGCTCGCGCCCGGGCCGAGTCGCCCTATGGCTCGACGATCGCCCACGGCTACCTGACCCTGTCGCTGTACCCCCTGCTGCGCGGCCTCGTGGACGAGGCGCGGCCGGTCATGCCGGGCGTGCTGCGGGTCATCAACTACGGCATCAACAAGCTGCGGTTCCCCAATGCCGTCCGGGTGGGCGCGCGCGTTCGCGGCCGCTCGACCGTGGCGGCGGTCGAGGATATACCGGGTGGCCTGCAACTGACCGAGCAGTTCACGGTCGAAGTCGAGGGCGAAAACAAGCCGGCCTGCGTGGCCGAGGTGGTCATGCGCCTGTATTTCTAGGCGCGCCGCAATGCGATAATGCGCGGCTGCCCAAGACCCTGACCCTGGCCCAGGACCGAGTATGGACAAGACCGCCCGACGCATCGTCACTACCCTCGTCACGCTCGCTATCCTCGGTGGCCTGACCTACATCTACTGGAGCCGCCATCACGCGACGGCCGCTTCGGGCATGGCCGGCGCGCCGGGCATGGCGGGCGCCCCCGGCGCGCGATCGGCGGGTCCGGCTGGCGGTGGGCGGCCCGGCGGCTCCGGCGCCTTCAGCCAGGTGCCGGTGGGGGTGGTCACCGCCGAGGCGGCCATGAAGCCCTGGGCCGTCGAGGTCGAGGCGCTGGGCACGACCCGCGCCAATGAGGCCGTCGACATCACCACCAAGACCGCCAACCTGGTCACCGCGATCCGTTTTGATGAAGGCCAGGCCGTGAAGCGCGGTCAGGTGCTCGTCGAACTCGACAGCGCCCAGGCCAGGGCGGACCTCGCCGCGGCCGAGGCCGCGCTGGGCGAAAGCCGCTCCACCTTCCGGCGTTCGCGCGACCTGGTCGCGCAGAACGCGCTGTCGCAGTCGCAGCTCGAGCAGATCGAGGCGGCGCTCAAGGCCAACGAGGCCCGCGCGGCATCGGCCGCCGCGCGCGTCGCCGACACCGTGATCCGCGCGCCCTTCGACGGTCGTGCGGGCCTGCGGCGCGTCAGCGTCGGCAGCCTGATCAGCCCGGGCACGGTCATCACCACCGTCGACGACACCTCGGTCATGAAGATCGACTTCGACGTGCCCGAGACCTTCCTGGCGGTGCTCGCGCCGGGTCTCGAGGTCGTCGCGACCAGCGTCGCCTACCCTGGCCGCAGCTTCACGGGCGAGGTCGCCTCGATCGACTCGCGCGTCGATCCCGTCTCGCGCGCGGTCACCGTGCGCGCGCGCCTGCCCAACCCGGACGGGCTGCTGAAGCAGGGCATGTTCGTCAACGTGCGCGTCGCGCGCGAGGCAAAGCCAACGGTCGTGGTGCCCGAGCAGGCGATCGTTCCCGAGCGTGGCAAGGTGTTCGTGTTCACGGTGGCCGACAACGTGGCCACCAAGCGCGAGGTCACCACGGCCCGCCGCAGGCCGGGCGAAACGGAGATAGTGGCCGGCCTCGTCGCGGGCGAGAGGGTAGTGATCGAGGGTACGCAGAAGGTCCGCGACGGCGGGCCGGTCAGTGAAGCGCCAGCCGCAGCGGCGCCTGCGCCGCAGGGAAAGTGAACGGCCCATGAAACTGTCCGAGGTCTCGATCCGCCGCCCCGTGTTCGCCACGGTGATCAGCCTGCTGCTGGTCATCCTGGGCCTGGTCTCGCTCACGCGCCTGTCGGTGCGCGAGTTCCCGGACGTCGACGCACCCGTGGTATCGATCTCGACCACCTATCGCGGCGCGGGCGCCAGCATCGTCGAGAACAAGATCACGCAACTGATCGAGGACCGCATCGCCGGCGTCGAGGGAATCGACAAGCTGCGTTCGCAGAGCGTCGACGATCGCTCCAACGTCACCGTCGAGTTCACGCTCGATCGCGGCATCGACGAGGCCGCCAACGACATCCGCGACCGCATCTCCCGCGTGCTGGGCAACCTGCCGCCGGAAGCGGACCCGCCGGAGATCGCCAAGGCCGATGCCGATTCCGAGCCGATCCTGTTCGTCAACCTCACCAGCGACCGCCTGTCGGTGCTGGACCTGTCCGACTATGCCGAACGCTACCTGCGCGACCGCCTGTCCGCCGTGCCTGGCGTGGCGCGCGTCAGCATCAATGGCGCGCGCCGCTACTCCATGCGGCTCTGGATCGACCGGCAGGCGCTCGCCGCGCGCAAGCTGACGGTAGCGGACATCGAGGGCGCGCTGCGGCGCGAGAACATCGAATCGCCTGCGGGGCGGCTCGAGTCCCAGCAGCGGGAATTCGCGCTGCGCACCGACACTGGCCTGCGAACGGTCCAGGACTTCCAGAACCTCGCGATCGGCAAGGGCGCCGATGGCTACATCGTGCGGCTCGGCGAGGTCGCCGACGTCCGGCTCGGCGCCGAGAACGAGCGGACCCTGTCGCGCTCGATGGGCGTTGCGGGCATCAGCTTCGGCATCGAGCAGGTGTCGAAGTCCAATACGCTGGCCGTGGCAAAGGCCGTGCGCGCGGAACTCGCCAGCCTGCAGGCAGGACTGCCCGAGGGCATGCAGCTCGGCATCAACATCGACCGTTCGGTATTCATCGAGGCCTCGCTCAGGGAGGTCGCCCTCGCGCTGGTGATATCGCTGATGCTGGTGCTCGGGGTCATCTACCTGTTCCTCGGCAACGTCCGTGCCACGCTGATTCCGGCCGTGACGATCCCCGTCTCGATCATCGCCACGTTCATCTTCATGAGCGCGATGGGTTACTCCATCAACGTGCTGACCCTGCTGGGCCTCGTGCTGGCGATCGGCCTGGTCGTCGACGACGCCATCGTGGTGCTGGAGAACATCTTCCGGCGCATCGAGCAGGGCCAGCCGCCGCTGGTGGCAGCGATCGACGGCAGCCGCGAAATCGGCTTTGCCGTGATCGCCACGACGCTGGTGCTGGTGGCGGTGTTCGTGCCGATCTCCTTCCTGCCCGGCAACCTGGGCCGCCTGTTCCGCGAATTCGGCTTCACCCTGGCCGCCGCCGTGCTGTTCTCGTCGCTGGTCGCGCTGACCCTCACGCCCGCGATGACCTCGCGCATGTTCACCGGCCACGAGAAGCGTTCGGGCCTCGCGGCGCGCGTCGACCGCTTCTTCAAGGGCCTGTCCGCAGCCTACGAGAAGCGCCTGCGCAGCCTGATCCGCAGGCCAGTACTGGTCGTCGTGTCCTCGCTGGGCCTGGTCGTCGTCGCCGCGCTGATGTTCAGGGCGCTGCCGCAGGAGTTCGCGCCGCAGGAAGACCGCGGCATGATGATGGTGACCCTGCAGGGCCCGGAGGGCGCGAGCCTGGACTACATGGACCGCCACGGGCGGCTGCTTGAAGACATCCTGTTCCGCGAGTTCGAGTCGGGAGACATCAGGCGCTTCATGGTTCGCGTGCCGGGAGGCGGCCGCGGCGGCAGTGGCGGTGCCGACGTCAACAGCGCATCCAGCTGGATCCTGCTCGAGGACTGGGGTGTCCGCAAGCGCAGCGCCAACGAGGTTGCCGAGTCGCTGCGCAGCCGCATCAACCAGATTCCGGGTGTGCGTTCCACCATCTTCCAGCCGCAGGGGCTGTCGTTCCGTGGCTTCGGTCAGCCGGTCCAGGCCGTGATCGGCGGCCCCGATTACGAGACCCTCGCGAAGTGGTCCGACAAGCTGCAGGCCGTCGCCCTGGAGAATCCCGGGTTGGTCAACGTCGACACCGACTACCGGGAGCGCAAGCCGCAGATCAACGTCAGGGTCGACCGTGACCGCGCTGCCGACCTGGGCGTTTCCCTGCAGACCGTCGGCCGAACGCTCGAGACCGTGCTCGGCTCACGCATCGTCACGACCTTCGTCGACCGGGGCCGCGAGTACAACGTCATCCTGCAGGGCGGAATCCAGGATCGCGCCCAGCCGTCCGACCTCGAGAACCTCTACGTGCGCTCCGACCGCACGGGCGAGCTTGTTCCGCTGTCGAACCTCGTGACCCTGCAGGAAACGGCCGGTGCGATCGCCCTGAACCGCTTCGACCGCCTGCGCTCCGTCACCATCAATGCGGGCCTGGCGCCGGGCTACACGCTGGGCGAAGCCGTCAAGTGGTTCCAGGACACCGTCAGGGCCGAGCTGCCGCCCGACGCGCGGCTGTCGTTCGATGGCGAGGCGCGCGAGTACCTGAAGTCCAAGGGCCAGCTGTACATCACCTTCCTGCTCGCGCTGGCGATCGTGTTCCTGGTGCTGGCGGCCCAGTTCGAGAGCTTCCGTCACCCGTTGATCATCATGACCACCGTGCCGCTGGCGATCATCGGCGCGCTTGCGGGCCTGTGGCTGTACAACATGACGATCAACATCTTCAGCCAGATCGCGATGATCATGCTCATCGGCATCGCGGCCAAGAACGGCGTGCTGATCGTCGAGTTCGCCAACCAGCTGCGCGACCAGGGTCTGGAGCGCGTGGAAGCGGTCGTCGAGGCCGCGGCCACGCGCCTGCGGCCCGTGCTCATGACCAGCCTGTGTACCGCCTTCGGTGCCATGCCGTTCCTGCTGGCCAGGGGCGCGGGCATGGAGCAGCGCGAGCCGATCGGCGTCGTCGTGTTCTACGGCACCCTGATCGCGGTGATGCTCACCCTGTTCGTAGTACCCGCGGTCTACACGCTCGTGGCCGTGCGCCACGAGTCGCCGCACTACCTGTCACGCCTGATCGAACGACTACGGGGCGGCGCAGCAACCGCCACCGAGCCCGCCGGGGCGCCCGTCGAGGGCGGCGACCGGGGCTGAGGAGCAACAGCCGTGTCCAGCGCAACCCCGTACGAGCAACTGGAACAGGAGTTCAGGCGGCTGCATGCGTTCCGTGGCGCGCTGGCGCTGCTGCGCTGGGACGCCGCGGTGATGATGCCGCGCGGCAGCGCCGACGTGCGCGGCGAGCAGATCGCGGCCCTCGAGAGCGAGTGCCATACGCTGCTGATCGCGCCGCGGCTGTCGCGTCTGCTCGAGCGCGCGCAGGCCAACCAGCAGGCGCTCGAGGACTGGCAGCAGGCCAACCTGCGCGAGATGCAGCGGCTCCGCGACCACGCCTTCGCGACGCCGGTCGCGCTGATCCAGCGCATGGCGCGCGCGACCACGCGCGCCGAGGCCGCCTGGTTCGAGGCGCGGCGCCAGCGTGACTTCGGGCTGCTCGCGCCTCAGCTCGACGAGGTGATCAAGCTGGTTCGCGACAAGGCCGCGCTGCTCGCGCGGCACCTCAACCTCGATCCCTACGACGCGCTGGCCGACGAGTTCACGCCGGGCATGCTGTCGACCGATTTCGACAAGATCTTCACCGCGCTGTCGCGGCGGCTGCCCGAGCTCACGATCGAGGTCGGGGAGCTGCAGGCGGCCCGCCCGCCGCTGCCGATCCAGGGGCGCTTCGGCGGCTCCAAGCAGCGAGCGCTGTGCGTCGAGGTCATGAAGGCCCTGGGCTTCCCCTTCGACCGCGGCCGCTTCGACGAGAGCGAGCAGGCGCTGTCCGAGGGCGTGCCGGGCGACATGCGCGTGACCGCGCGCCTCGATCGCGCCGACCCGTTCACCGGCCTGCTCGGCGCGCTGCACGAGACCGGCCAGGCGATGTACGACCTCGGGCTTCCCCAGGCCTGGCGCGACCAGCCGGTGGGCAAGGCGCGCGGCATGGCGCTGGAAGAAAGCCAGTCGCTGCTGCTCGAGCAGATCGTCGGCCGCAGCCGGCCCTTCGTGGCCTACCTGCGACCCCTGCTCGAGAAGCACTTCGGCGTGAGCGGGCCCGAGTGGGAGCCCGACAACCTCTACCGCCGCCTCACCACCGTGCGCCGCAGCCTGGTGCGCGTCGAGGCCGACGAACTGACCTACCCGCTGCACATCATGCTGCGCTACGAGCTCGAGCAGCAGCTGCTGTCGGGCGAACTGCGCACGCGCGACCTGCCTGCCGCCTGGAACGAACAGGTCCAGCGTCGCCTGCGCCTGACCCCGGCCGACGACCTCGAGGGTTGCCTGCAGGATCCGCACTGGGCGATCGGCTCCTTCGGCTACTTCCCGGCCTACGTGCTGGGCTCGGTGGTCGCCGCGCAGCTCTGGGAGGCGCTGCGCGAGGAGCGGCCGGGGCTCGACGAGGCCATCGCGCGCGGCGAGTTCTCGTCACTGATGTCCTGGCTGCGTGAGAACGTGCACGCGCTGGGCGCGAAGGTCGGGGTTCCCGAACTCGTCCAGCTGGCCACCGGCAAGCCGCTGTCCGCCTCGGCGTTCCTGCGCTACGTCGAGCGCAAGTACACGGCCGGGGGCTGACCGCGAATGGACATGGCCGTCGAGCGCAGTTCGAACAACTTCAGGAAGCTGCAGGCCCACCTGCGCGGCCTAGTCGGCAAGGCGATCGCCGACTTCGGCATGATCGCCGAGGGCGACAAGGTGATGGTCTGCCTGTCCGGCGGAAAGGACTCCTACACGCTGCTCGACATCCTGCTCTCGCTGCAGCGCTCGGCGCCGGTGAAGTTCGAGCTGGTCGCCGTGAACCTCGACCAGAAGCAGCCGGGCTTTCCCGCGCACGTGCTGCCCGAGTACCTCACCGCGCTCGGCGTGCCGTACCACGTCATCGAGCAGGACACCTACAGCGTCGTCCAGCGCCTCGTGCCCGAGGGCAAGACGCAGTGCAGTCTCTGCAGCCGCATGCGGCGCGGTGCGCTGTATCGCTACGCGCGCGAGAACGGCGTGACCAAGGTCGCCCTGGGACACCATCGCGACGACATCGTCGAGACGCTGTTCCTGAACCTGTTCCACGGCGGCAGGCTCAAGGCCATGCCGCCCAAGCTGCTGTCCGAGGACGGCCGCCAGATCGTCATCCGTCCGCTGTGCTACGTGCCCGAGCGCGAGATCGCGCGCTACGCGACCGCGCGCGCCTTCCCCATCAGTCCCTGCACGCTGTGCGGCTCGCAGCCGAACCTGCAGCGGGAGATGATCGGACGCATGCTCGCCGAGTGGGAGCAGAAGCACCCCGGTCGCATCGACTCCATCTTCACGGCGATGTGCAACGTGACCACGTCTCACCTCGCCGATCCCGCGGCGTTCGACTTCGCCGGGCTCGACGCGCGGCGCGTCGAGGCGCCCTGACATGCCGCAGTCCGTCCCGCCTGCGCCTGCCGACAACGCCTACTGGGTGGAGGCCGGGCGCTTCCTGGCGGGCGAGTATCCGGGCGCCCCGGCCGAGGAAGTCGCGCGCACGCGCATCCGCAAGCTGCTCGACGCCGGCATCGACTGCTTCGTCGACCTGACCCAGCCGGGCGAACTCGAGGCCTACGACCGCTGGCTGCCGGGACCCTACGGCCGCGATGCCGTGCAGTACCTGCGCAAGCCGATCCGCGACCACGGCCTGCCCGCCGAGCGCGCGCACATGGTCGAGATCCTCGACGAGATCGATGCCGCGCTCGATGCGGGCCGGCTCGTCTACCTGCACTGCCGGGCCGGCATCGGCCGCACCAACACGGTGGTCGGCTGCTGGCTCGCCCGCCATGGGGCGAGCGGCCAGGCGGCGCTCGAGAAGCTCAACGAGCTCTGGCAACGCAACCCGCGCGTGAGCCAGTGGCCGACCGTTCCCGAGACCGAGGCGCAGGTCGACTACGTGCGCGCCTGGCGCGAGGCGCCGCGCGCGGCGCGCGCGGAAGGCGACTCGGTGGCGGCCCAGACGCTCAAGGACCGCTACCGCGGCCTGACGCTCGGCCTCGCGGCCGGCGATGCGCTGGGCCAGCCCGCCGTCCACCGCAAGCCCGGCAGCTTCATGCCCTTCGGCGACCTGGTCGGCGGCGGACCCTTCGAGCTGCCACGCGGCGCCTGGAGCGACGAGACCGCGATGGCGCTGTGCCTGGCCGAGAGCCTGGTCGAGCGCGGCGCGGTCGATGCCGCGGACCAGGTCGAGCGCTACCGCTGGTGGCAGCGCGACGGCCACCTCTCGAGCACGGGCCAGTGCCTCGGCATCAGCGCGGCGACGGCGCGCGCGCTGGCGCAGGCGCAGTGGACGGGCAACCCGTATGCGGGATCCTACGACCCGGCGCGCGCCGACAAGGAACCCCTGGCCCGCATCGGCCCGGCGGTGGCGCTGTTTCTCGCCGACCCGGTCGAGGCGATCGAGGCCGCGGTCGACTGCGCGCGCGTCACGCACCAGGCGCCGGTCACGCTGGACGCCGTGCGCTATTTCGCCGCGCTGCTGGTCGGCGCGCTGCAGGGCGCGCCGAAGGCCGAACTGCTCAAGCCCCACTACAGCCCGGTCGACGGGCTGTGGTCGCGCGTCAGGCTCAAGCCCGAGATCCTGGCGGTCGCGCGCGGCGACTGGCAGGAAAAGTCGCCGCCGCGCATATTCGGCGGAGGCCAGGCGGCCGAGGCGCTCGAGGCCGCGCTGTGGGCCTTTGGCCGCGCGGCTTCCTTCCGCGACGGCGCCGTGGCCGCGGTCAATCTCGGCGGCGATGCCGACACGACGGGAGCGATCTACGGCCAGCTCGCGGGCGCGCACTTCGGCGCCTCGGGACTGCCGGGCGGCTGGCGCACGTCGCTGGCGCGGCACGAGCTGCTGCTGGCGCTCGCGGACGCGCTGCTCGAACGCGCGCTGCGCCGCATCGCGGCCGACTGACACACTCACGGGAGAACGCGCCTGCCCACCCGCACGCAGCGCCGAGCGACCCGACCCAGGCAGCCCTGGTGGGCGCGGCTGTCGGACGAGGAACTGCTGCAGCTGCGCTTCTGCGACCTCGGGTTGTCGATCACCGGCTCGAGCATCGAGCCGCAGGTCGAGCGCCTGTATGCCGAGCTCGCGGAGCGCGGCATCAAGCTGCGGCCGCACTGCTGGGTCTCGCTGGAATGGTTCTCGCCCGACGGCGTGCCCGGCATCGCCGTGCCCTTCTACCTGCTGCACCCGCGCCTGCGCCGCCTGGAGCGTCGCATGATGCGCGAGGTCGACGGCGGCAACGAGAAGTGGGCGATGCGCATCCTCCGGCACGAGGCCGGCCATGCCGTCGACACCGCCTACCGCCTGCGCCGCCGCCGCGCCTACCGCGATACCTTCGGGTCGCCGTCGGTGCCGTATCCGCACGAGTACCGGCCGCGTCCGGGCAGCCGCCGCTTCGTCCAGCATCTCGGCCTGTGGTACGCGCAGAGCCATCCGACCGAGGACTTCGCCGAGACCTTCGCGGTCTGGCTCAGGCCGCTGTCGCCGTGGCGCAGTCACTACGCCGGCTGGCCCGCGCTCGCCAAGCTGGAGTGCGTCGACGACCTGATGCACGACCTGCGCGGGGTTCCGGCCGTGGTGCGCTCGCGCGCGCACATCGAGCCGCTCGTGGCCGACAGGCACACGCTGGCCGAGCACTACGCCGCGCGCATCGCCTGGTACCACCGCGACAGCCGCTCGCCGCGCCGCGACCGCCTGATCGCGCGCGCGCTGACGACCGAGGCCACGCCGGGCCACCGCACGGCGGCGCAACTGCTGCGCAGGCACAAGCCGCGATTGCGCCGCGAGGTGGCCGCCAACCTCGGCGCGAGCGAGTACGAGGTGCACCAGGTGCTGCGCTGGCTCTCGCTGCGTTGCGTCACGCGCGGCCTCTACCTTCGTGGCGACCAGCGCTCCGCCGCGCGGCGCCTGGAGCGGCTGGTCACCGCATTGCTTGCCGACTTTCACCGGGCCCGCGGACCCAGGGTGGCCGTATGAAGAAACTGCGCATCCTCGTGCTCATGCACTCCAGCCTCGTGCCGCCGGACGATCCGGGCGGCCTCAGCGAGCAGCAGGTGGAGGAACTGCGCACCGAGCTCGATGTCATCTCCACGCTGCGCGCGGCCGGGCACGAGGTGCGGCCGCTCGGCATCCTCGATTCGCTGAGCGAGCTGCGCGCGACCGTGCGCGACTGGCAGCCGCAGGTCTGCTTCAACCTGCTCGAGGAGTTCGCCGGCGTGGTGGCCTACGACGCGCACGTCGTCGGACTGCTCGAGCTCATGCGCCAGCACTACACCGGCTGCAATCCGCGCGGCATGATGCTGTCGCGCGACAAGGTGCTGTCCAAGCAGATCCTGGCGTATCACCGCATCCCGACGCCGCTGTTCACGGTGTTTCCGCGCGCGGCGAAGCTCAAGGTGCCGCGCCGCCTGCGCTATCCGCTGTTCGTGAAGTCCGCGACCGAGGACGCCTCGCTGGGCATCTCCAAGGCGTCCCTCGTCGACGACGAGGCCCGGCTGCGCGAGCGCGTGCAGTTCATCCACGACCAGACCAAGTCCGACGCGCTGGTCGAGGAATACATCGAGGGCCGCGAGCTGTACGTGGGCGTGCTCGGCAACGAGCGCCTGACGACGCTGCCCGTCTGGGAGTTCTCGTTCGGTTCGATGGCCGGCGACGGGCTCGCCTTCGCGACGCGCAAGGCCAAGTGGGACCGCAAGTACAAGGCCCGCCACGGCATCGGCGCCGCCGCGGCCGAGGACCTGCCCGAGGGCACGGCGCAGCGCATCGCGGTCGCGGCCAAGCGCATCTTCCGCGCGCTGTACATGACCGGCTATGCGCGCATGGACTTCCGCATGCGTCCCGACGGCAGCCTGTTCGTGCTCGAGGCCAACTGCAACCCGATGATCGCCTCGAAGGAGGACTTCGCGCGCTCTGCCGCCGCCGCGGGCATCGCCTATCCGGCGCTGCTGGAGCGCATCGTCACGCTGGGACTCAACTACCGCGCGCAGTGGCGGGAACTCGACAACCCCTGAGCGGCGCGAATCACCTCTGCCCGGACTCGAGCGCCGCGATGAACTGCGTGATGACGTCGGCGTAGTCGGGCACCCAGCGCAGCACGACCACGAGGTCGTGTTCCGGGTCGACGTAGACGTAGTTGCCGCCGAAGCCCGCCGCCCAGAACGCGGACGCCGGCGCGGCGGGAATCGCCCTGCGGCCCGTGTTGAGCCACCACAGCAGCCCGTAGTCGTCCCTGGTGGGCGAGGGCTCGCGCGCCTGGGCGATCCACGCGGCGGGCACGAGCTGGCGTTCGCCCCAGCGGCCGTCGCGCAGCATCAGCAGGCCGAAGCGCGCGAGGTCCTCGGTGGAGATGAACAGGCCGCCGCCGAAGTGGCCGCCGCCCGAGACGGACTGCACGCGCCGGCCGTCGATGTCGACCCAGGAATTGTCGTAGCCCAGCCAGCGCCAGTCGCCGGATGCGCCGATGGGCCGCATGACGCGCTCG
>JADZCS010000211.1 GCA_020851435.1 Gammaproteobacteria bacterium
CACGCATGCCCGACTCCTCGCTGAGATTCAAAATTATACGGGCGCCGGCTCGCGCCGCTGGAGAACCACCGTTCCTGCGAGCCACGATCAGGGCTTGGGCGGCAGCACCTTCACGCTCCACGGAAACGTCGAGACAAGCGGCCGGCCACCGCGCCGCGCGGGCTCGAACTCGTACCCTTCCACGATGCAGCGGCCTGCCTCGTCGATGCGCGTGTCGCCGCTGGAGCGCAGCAACTCGAGCTTGGTCACCCGGCCAAGCGCGCTCAGGCGGACCCGGTACAACACTTCGCCGCTGAGTCCTGAGGGCAGCAATTCCACCGGGTAGCAGCTGCGATGGATCTGCGCCATTTCTTCTTCGGTCGATGCCAGTTTGGAATACACCACCGATGCGTAATCCGCAAGATCCGACGCGAGCGAAAACGTGATCGGCACGATCGCCACCGCGGGAAACGGCTTACCATCGGCAAGTCGCGCGGGCTCGTAGCGCATCTTCCCGGCCAGGCAATCCGCCGCTTTCCGCTGCCAGTCCACGATACCCTCCGGCAGCTGCGTCTTCTTGACCGTCCCGTCTTCGCCCACGAGCACGAGCATCATCAGCTGACCTTCATTGCCATCGCTTCTCGCTTCGACTGGATAGCAGTTGCCCATGGCCGACGCGGCCCTTCGAGAGACATGAATGGGTTTCGGCGGCGTGCTTCCCGGGGGCAGCGCAGCCGGCGTCATGCAGGAGGAAACGCCGAGCTCACGGCCACGGAAGCAACGTAACTGGCGGTTGAAGTCGGCGGCGATGCGCTCCACCGGAACGATGGCGGCATCGATCAGTTCGCCCTGTGCCGCCTGCACTGCGCTACGCCTGGGCTCAGGCAGCGCGGCATCCACGAGCATGCGCGCAGCGGCATCGTTGACGCAGCGTGCGTAGGCGGTCGCCTCCGCGTCCCGAGCCTTAAAGGAACTGGCAGTGGCGACCATCTCGGCCTCGGTCGCGAAGGCACCTGCCGGCACCGCCACGGCGGTCGTCGGCACGACACAGCCGACCTGCAGGGCCGCGGTCAGTTCTGGATCCGCGGGCTCGCCGACCGCCGCCAGCGGACACAGCGCACTGATGGCGCAGACCAGCAACCCACGCATACCTGCCCCTTCCACGTAATGGGCGGAAGTATACAAACCCGGCTGTTACAGGTGAAGAACCACCGGTTCCCACGTGGGACAATCAGGGCGAGGGCGGCTGCACCTTCACGGTCCAGGGAAACGCCGAGACGAGCGGCCGGCCGTCACGCCGCGCCGGGTCGAACTTGTAGCCTTTCAAGATGCAGCGGCCCGCCTCGTCGATGCGCGCGTCGCCGCTGGAGCGCAGCAAGTCGAGCCTGGTGATCCGGCCGCGCTCACTCAGGCGTACCTTGTACAGCACTTCGCCGCTGGTTCCGGTGGCTGGCAGTTCTGCCGGGTAGCAGGCCCGATGGACCTGCGCGATCTCTTCCTGCGTCGATGTCAGGCTCGCAAACACCACCGGGGAGACATCTTCGCCCTCCGCGGCGAGGGAAAACGCAATCGGCACTCTCGCCGTTGCGGGAAACGGAGTGCCATCGGCGAGTCTTCCTGGCTCGAAGCGCAACTTCCGGGCGACGCAGTCGGCCGCTTTCCGCTGCCAGTCCGCGGCGCCCTCCGGCAGGCTCGTCTTGAAGGCCGTGCCGTCTTCACCCACGAGGACGTCCATCAGCAGGCGTCCCTCGGTGCCCTGGCGTCGCGCTTCGTCCGGATAGCAGCTCGACAAGGCAAGCTCGAGTTCGCGGGAACCCTGGGCGAGCCTGGGCGGCGTGCTCCCCGGGGGCGCCTCAGCCGGTGCCGCGCATGTCGAGGACACAGACTCGCCGAACGCCACCAAGGGACAAAGAGCGACAAGGGCGCAAACGAGAAACCCACGCATATCCGCCACTCCCCGGTGAGTAGCGGGAAGTATACGAACGTATCCGTCGCAGGCGAAGAACCACCCGTGACTGCGAGGCGGGATCAGGGCTTGGGCGCCAGCCAGGCCTCGGGGGTCTTGACTGGCACGGTCCAGGTGATCTCGGCGTCCTGCGGCTGGTCGTCGATCATGACGGGTGTGAAGCGCAGCCTGCGCACGATGCAGCGCGCCGTCTCGTCGAGCACCGCGTTGCCGCTGCCCTCCGCGACCACCGGCTTGCGCACGAAGCCGCCGGAACTCAGCAGGATCTTCATCTTGACCATGCCCTCGGCCGCGGCCGCGCGCGCTTCCTGCGGATAGCACTCGTTGGTCGCGGCGAGGAAATCCTGCGGCGTCGACGCCAGCGTGGGCTGAGTGAGGTCGGAATCGGCCTGCCCGGCGTAGGCCGAGAGCCGGAAGGGAATCCAGAACTCCGAGGTAACCGCCTTGCCGTCGCGCGTCGCCGGCGTGAAGGCCAGCTTGCCCGAGGCGCAGGCCGCGAGGCCGAACAGCGAGGTGGCGGCCGCGAGCGGCGTCAATTCCTCGACCGTGGCCGCGCCGCTGGGGTCTACCGACAGGCGCATGCGGAAGTTGCCCGTGAGGCCTGCGATCTGCGGCGTGACGCAACCCGACAGGTCGAGCTCGCCGTTCATGCGCGCGGGCACGAAGCGCTTGCCGACAGCGTCCTGCGGCCGCGCCTTGAACTTGCGCAGTTCCTCGTTGAACGCGGTGGCGATCCACTCCGCGCGGTCGACGGCGTCGTTGATGAGGCCGGAGCCGATGCGTTCGACCGCAGCCTGCTGGACCGGCGTCGCGCCCGCCTCGCCCTTCATGG